>JAYTGN010000278.1:0-51511 GCA_043733485.1 Gemmataceae bacterium | reverse complement strand
CCAGGCACGATCGAACTCGATGGCGTGCCCGTCCACTTCAAGGGACCGCGCGACGCGACCGCAGCCGGCGTCGTGCTCATCCATCAAGAGTTGAACCTCGCCGAAAATCTCACCGTGACCGACAACTTGTTCCTGGGCCGCGAGGCCACCGTCGGTGGCCCGATTCGCCTGCTGAATCGCCGGTCGATGTCCGATCGCGCCGGCGGCCTCCTCGCGCGGGTTGGCCTACCTGCCGATCGGGCGAATCGCCGTGTCGAGACGCTACCGATGGGCGAGAAGCAACTCGTCGAAATCGCGCGGGCGCTCGGCACCGCCGTCCGCGTGCTCATCATGGACGAGCCGACTTCGAGCCTCACGCAGAAGGAAACGGGGCGACTCTTCGAAGTGATCGCGGGGCTGAAGCAAGACGGTGTTTCCGTGGTCTACATCTCGCATCGACTCGCGGAGGTGACGCGGTGCGCCGACCGCGTGGTCGTCCTGCGCGACGGGAAGAACGCGGGCGAACTGGCGAAGGACGAGATCGCGCACGATGCGATGGTGCGGCTCATGGTCGGCCGCGATTTGAAGCAGTTCTATCCGAAGGTTTGTCGCGCGGGCGTGGGTGGCGCTCCCGTACTCGCACTCGATCGGGTCTGCTATCGCGGCGGGCCAGCGTCGACCGTGTCGCTCGAAGTGCGGGCCGGTGAAATTCTGGGCATGGCCGGGTTGGTCGGTGCGGGTCGCACGGAACTCTCCGAAACGGCGTTCGGCATTCGGCCACTCGCTTCGGGCGAACTCCGGCTCGATGGCCAACCGTGCCGAATCGCGCGACCCGCCGACGCCATCGCCGCCGGGATCGTGCTCGTTCCCGAAGATCGCCGCCTTCACGGGCTCGTCATCCCGGAAGGGGTCGGCTTCAACCTGAGTTTGCCGAACCTCGATCGACTCGGTTCGCGCTGGGGCGTGCGACGCGGCGCGGAGGCACTGCTTCACAAGACGTGGATCGACCGGCTCCGCGTGAAGACGCCCTCGGCATCGCAGCCCGTCGGCCTACTCTCCGGCGGCAATCAACAAAAGGTCGTTTACGGGAAGTGGCTGGCCCGCGAGCCGCGCGTACTGATCCTGGACGAACCGACTCGCGGTGTGGACGTCGGCGCGAAGGCCGAGATCTACGCCCTCATCGACGAACTCGCGGGCCGAGGCGTCGCCGTCTGGATGATCACCAGCGACATGGAAGAACTTCTCGGCATGTCCGACCGCGTGGTCGTGATGCACGAAGGCCGCGTGGCTGGGGAACTGAGCCACGACCGATTGAATGAGGAAGCCGTGATGCGACTGGCCACCGGAGGGGCGACCTCATGATGCGAATTCTCGGCGTGCTCGGGTTGCTCATCGCGCTTTACGGCGGGCTCATCGGCACGTACGTCGACAACGCGCCGGGCAGCGAACCCGCCGCGAAGACTCAGGAACGCATCCAGGGCAACCTCGTCGATGTCGCCAACGAACAGGGCCGCTACGGCGTCATCACGCTCGGGGCGGCACTCGTCATCATCACCGGCGGCATCGACCTCTCGATCGGAGCCGTGGTCGGGTGCGCCGCCATACTCATGGGCGTGCTGCTCCAAAAAGGCGTGCATCCGTTTCTCGCCGTGCCCATCGTCCTCCTCGGCGGCGCGGTCGTCGGCTCGATCAACGGCTTGCTCATCACGCGGCTCAAGCTCCAACCGTTCCTCGTCACGCTGTGCGGCATGTTCATCTATCGCGGCGCGGCGCGGTACCTCGCCCCGCTCGTGAGCCGGGCCCAGGCCCTCGAAGCCCATCCCGAGTTCGCGGACCCGATCCAATCGTTGCGCTACATCCTGGTGGGAAAGAACTCGGCGAGCGAACTCGTGTTTCCCGCCGAGTTCATCGTGCTGATCGTACTTGCGATTGCGGTCGGCTTCTTCCTGCATCGCACGGCCTACGGGCGGTACTGGTACGCGATCGGGCACAACGAACTCGCCGCGAAGTACGCCGGGGTGAACGTGAACCGCCAGCGCGTTTCGGTCTACGTGATCTGTTCGACCCTGGCCTCGCTCGCCGGCGTGCTGCTGTTCCTGGACATGCCTTCGATCCAATCCGATAGCGGCGGCATGTACCTCGAACTCTATGCGATCTTGGGCGCGGTCCTCGGCGGGTGTTCGCTCCGCGGTGGCGAAGGTTCCGCGCTCGGAATGGTGCTCGGCGCGATGGTGTTGCCGATCCTCCAAAGCTTGGTGAGTATTCGCGGGTTGAAGAGCGACGTGATCCCGGCGGTGATCGGGTTGACGCTGCTGCTGGGAACGATTGTCGACGAGTTCATCCGCCGCCGTTCGCGCTTACACCATTGACGATGTTGGTTCGGCGCTTGCTTTCGACACGCGGCGTCCCTAGTATCACGTCCAACTCACCGTAGCCATCACACTCCGCGTGATGATCCTCACGCGGAGCGTGAGGTCTACGATGTGCCTATCGGCGGAACCTGAGGCTCCCCTCGTTCGGACGCGGAGGTGAGCCCAATCGCGAGAGTCAGGAAGTGACATGGGGAGGAAGAAGCCCACGCCCGCACCGATCACGCTCACGGCGCAGCGCGCGGCCCGCTTGTACAAGTTGCTCGCGCTTCTGGGCGAGGGTCCGCTCACTCGTCGGAGTTTGCTCAGCCGATTGAAGATCGACGTGCGCGGCTTCTACCGCGACCTCGAAGCCTTGCGCGGGTTCCGCATCGAGATCGGCCTCGGCCTCGACAACCGCTATGCCCTTCCGCTCAAGCTCGACGAGGCTCTGGCCCGACTCCCGTACCCCGATCCCGGCCTCAGCGTCCGCGATGTGCTCCAACTCTGCAACGGCTCGACAGCGGCCCACCGCAAGCTCAAACAGAGCGTGAACAGCTTCCTGCAAGTGAGCCCCGGTCGAGCGCGGTAGTTCGTCCTCCACCGCGCGAATGCGGCGACGCCTTCACGCTATGACCGCTACACCTCGGCAACTCGACCCAGCTTCGCGCCCAACTCGCCGGTCCGGTTCTACCGGGTTGATGATCTCTTCCGAATCCTCCGATCCTCCCACTACCCGACATGCCCAATTTGCCGGTGCGGCTGCGGGCGGTCGCGCTCTGGGGATCACCTTCATGCTTCGCTCTTGCACCTTGAGTTCGCTTGTGCTCGGGTTTGTGGCCGGGGTCGCCGGTGCGAACGACCTCTCCGATTCGCTCTTTGCGGCACCGATCCGTTCGAGCCCCGGTGCGTACATTCCGGCCGGCAGTACCCTGAACGCGCCCGTTATCACGCCGCTGACCACGAAGCACGGTGGCCAAATCTTTGAAGTGACTCCCGCGGGTCGCAATCGCGATACGGTTCTCACGCACGATCCGGAGGGCTACTTGAGCGGCCCGCGTTCTCGCGGTCGCGCCAAGACCAACGAGTGCGCCGGATGGCTGACGCTGGAATACCTCTACTGGGCCACGCAGGGTCCGTCGGTGCCGGCGCTCGCGACCACCGGCGTGGAAGGGAACCCTACGACGCAGACTTTGCTCGGCGGCGAACGCATGCTCAACGGCCTTCGTTCCGGATTCCGCATCTCCGGCGGGATGTTCGTCGATTCGGCCAACCGATGGGCTCTCTCATTTTCGACGATCAGCCTCGGTTCGCGGAGCGAACGCCTCGCCGGCGGCAGCGATGGCACGACGATCCTGAACCTCCCGGACTACGCGTTGTCGAACGGAACACCGGTGCCGAACTACGTTGGCTTCCCCGGGCTCTCACGCGGCACCGCCACGGCTTCGGCCCAGACGAGCTTCTTCAGCGGCGACACCCACCTTAACCGCGTCTATCAATCCGGGAACGGCTTCCGCTTCGATTTGCTCGGCGGCTACCGCTTCCTTCAACTCGGCGATTCGATTTCCGAGTCGTCCGATTCGGTCCAACTCTTCGCTCCCAACGCCCGCACCATGCGCGAACGGAGCATCCGCACCCGGAATTACTTCGATGGCGGCGAGATCGGCTTCAGCACCCAGGGTCGGCTCGGGAGGCTCGCGTTCGAAATGCAAACCACGGTCGCGCTCGGAGCCACGACCACGCAAACGGATCGCAGTTTCACCATCTCGGAGTTTGGCTTCCTCGGCGCAGTGGCACCGTTGATTCAAACCGGCGGCCGGACCGCGCAATCGGACTTCGCGGTCGTACCGCAATTGGGTCTGAAGCTCGGCTGGCAGCCGATGGATCACGTTCGGATCACGGCGGGTTACGACCTGATCTACTGGAGCCGCGTTCGCCGAGCCCAGGAACTCTTCACGGGAAGCGACGCCGCGACGGATTTTTGGGCTCAGGGTCTGAGCCTCGGCGCGGAGTTGCGCTACTGATCGGGTGGCACCGTGCTTCCAGCCGGTGCAAGAGTTGCACCGGCTGGAAGCACGGTGCCACCCGAAAAACGCCAAAGGCCTGAGCCTCGGCGCGGAGTTGCGCGACTGATACGATAACGGCATGCGACCTTCACGAGGTGGACTTATGCCGCGCTGGTTCATCGCAACCTTGCTAGTTCCGGTCGTCGTCGTCGCAAGCCTCGCTCAGCCGCCGGTCGCTCCCCCGCCGCGGCTCATCACCGAGCGCGATGCCTTCTTCCGCGATGGGAAGGTCCTCACGCTTTCGTTGGAATTCGACAAGAAGGCCGCGGATACGCTTCGGCGCGAGCCGCGGACCTACGTGAAGGCCAAGCTCAAGGACGGCGACACGGTCTACGCGGATGTCGGCGTTCACCTGAAGGGTGCCGCCGGTAGCTTCCGCAACTTCGACGACAAGCCCGGTCTCACCATTTACGTCGACAAGTTCGAGGACGACCTGCGCTACCGCGGCATGGCCAAGTTCCACCTCGCCAATTCGGTTCAGGATCCGAGCTACCTCAGCGAACTGCTCTGTGGGGAAATCTTCCGGGCCGCCGGGGTGCCTGCCGCCCGCGTCGGCCACGCACTCATCACCGTCGATGGCCGCAAACGCGGGCTCTACTGCGTGAAGGAGGGCTACGACAAGGAATTTCTCAAACGCCACTTCAAGAACAATCGCGGCAACCTCTACGATGGCGGCTTCCTCCGCGACATCGACCAACCGCTCGAATTGATCTCCACCAAAAAGGACGTGGCGGATCGTAAGGACCTTCAAGCTCTCGTCGCGGCCGTGCGCGAAGGCGACCCCAAGAAGCGATTCGAGAAGCTCGAGAAACTCCTCGACCTCGATTCGTTCATCAGCTACATGGTGGTCGAATCGCTGTGCTGGGATTGGGACGGCTACCCGTTCAAGTGCAACAACTACCGCATCTACCACGACTCCATTCGAGACAAGATCACGTTCATTCCGTCGGGTATGGATCAGATGTTCGGGGAGCCGAACGGGCCGGCGTTGCCGGGGTTCGGGGGCATGGTGGCGCAGGGCGTGATCGATACACCGGAGGGGAAGAAGCGATACTACGCGCGGATGCGCGAGATCGTGAACGCGGTGTTCAAGCCCGAGGATCTGGTGAAGCGATTGGATGAACTGGAGAAGAAAGTTCAGCCGGCGCTGGCCTCGGTCGATGCGGGTGCCGGTCGCGATTACAAGAACCAGGTCGATCGCCTGAGGAACGGCATCCGCGAACGGGCCAAGAGCATTGAGGTCCAGTTGAAGGCGATGAAGAAGTGAGTTGCACTTCCCCTTCCCTTTCGCCATCGGCTACAACCGTTCGCCCAGTCCGGGACGTGCGGAAGGAGCCGAGACATGTGCGGGATCGTGGGATTTACCGGCCAGCGGGAAGCATCGCCCATCTTGCTCGAAGGCCTGCGGCGACTGGAGTATCGCGGCTACGATAGTGCCGGGCTCATCACCGGCACGGGCAACGAACTGCACCTGCGGAAGAAAGCTGGCCGGCTCGTCGAACTGAGCAAACACGTCGCGGCGCACCCCGCGCCGGGTTGCTACGGCATCAGCCACACGCGCTGGGCCACGCACGGTGGTGCCACCGATCGCAACGCCCATCCGCATCTGGATTCCACCAACGACATCGCCATCGTTCACAACGGCGTGATCGAGAACTTCGCCGCGCTCAAGCAGCAACTGCAAGCGTCCGGCGTCCACTTCCGTTCGGATACCGATACCGAAGTTCTCGCTCAGCTCGTGGGCCGGTTCTACGATGGCGACCTCGTCGCGGCGGTGCGGCAGGCACTGGGCTTGGTGAAGGGGACGTATGGCGTTGCCGCGATGTCGAGGCATGAGCCGGGGCTCATCGTCGGAGCGCGGCTCGGTAGCCCGCTGGTCATCGGCATGGGCGATGGCGGCACTTACCTCGCCAGCGACGCCAACGCCCTCGCGGGCTTTGCCGACAAGGTCGTCTACCTCACGGATCGGCAACTCTGCACCCTCGACGGCGACGCATGGGAAATCCGCGACCAAGATCACACGTTCGTTCCCACTTCGATGCACGACATCGCGAACTTCCTCGCCGATGGCGATGCCGAGAAGGGCGACTACCCGCACTTCATGTTGAAGGAAATCTACGAGCAGCCCGAGGCGCTTGCGGACGCCATGCGCGGCCGGCTCAGCGACGACGATGCGAGCGCCCGCTTCGGCGGGCTCAACCTGTCGCCGCAGCAACTTCGCCAGATTGATCGCGTCATCATGACCGCGTGCGGCACGAGCTACCATTCGGGTTTGGTCGGCGAATATCTCTTTGAAGAACTCGCCCGCATGCCCGTGGAAGTGGAGTACGCCAGCGAACTCCGCTACCGCAACCCGCCGATCGACCGCAGCACGATCATGCTGGCGATCACGCAATCGGGCGAGACGGCGGACACGCTCGCGGCCTTGCGCGAATCGAAGCGCATGGGCCATACCACGCTCGCGATCTGCAATGCCGTGGGCAGCAGCATCGCACGGGAGGCCGACGGCGGCGTCTACCTGCACGCGGGCCCTGAGATCGGTGTCGCAAGCACGAAGGCGTTCACCTCGCAGTGCCTCGTGCTCACGATGCTCGCACTCTACTTCGGCCGCACCCGGCACCTTTCGAGTCTTCAAGGGGCGCGGATCATCGAGGAACTTCGCAACCTGCCCGAAACGGTTCGCCGCACGCTCGGTTGTCACGAGCAGGTGAAGCGAGTCGCCGCGAAATATGCCGATGCTCGCAACGTGCTTTACCTCGGCAGGCAGTACCTCTACCCGGCGGCACTCGAAGGCGCGCTCAAGCTCAAGGAGATCAGCTACATCCACGCCGAGGGCTACCCAGCGGCGGAGATGAAGCACGGCCCCATCGCGCTCGTGGACGAAAACACGCCCAGCGTGTTTCTGGTGCCGCGCGGCTACGCCTTCGACAAAGTGATGTCCAACATGCAGGAGATCAAGGCTCGCGGCGGCCCGGTGATCGCGATTTGCAGTGAGGGCGATGCCGAGGTCGCGGCCGTGGCCGACGATGTGATCTCGGTTCCCGATGTGGCGGAGTACCTGCAGCCGATCGTGGTGGCGATCCCGATGCAACTGCTGGCGTACGAGATCGCGGTGCTGTGCGGCTGCGACGTGGACAAGCCCCGAAACCTGGCCAAAAGCGTGACGGTGGAGTGATTCTCCTGGGTCCGCGGGCGTCTCGCCCGCGAACCTGAAGCGCGGCCGAGACGGCCGCGGACCCAGGGTTAGCCGCGTCGCGGCTTAACGATAAGCCTTTCAATCTCCGCTTCAATCGACTTTGGTTTCGTGAACATGCCGAAGCGCTCGACCACGTTGCCTTCGCGGTCGACGAGGAACTTGGTGAAGTTCCACTTGATGGCCTGGGTGCCGAGGGTGCCGCGGGCCGCGGCTTTGAGGTGCTGATACAGCGGGTGCGACTCCGCGCCGTTCACGTTCAACTTCGCGAAGACGGGAAACGTCACGTCGTACTTCAACGAACAGAATTGTTTGATGTCCGCTTCCGTGCCCGGTTCCTGGTGATTGAACTGGTTGCACGGGAAGCCGAGGACGACGAGCCCGCGATCGGCGTACTTGCGATAGACTGCTTCGAGCCCCGCATACTGCGACGTGAACACGCACTTGCTGGCAACGTTCACGACCAGCAGCACCTTGCCCCGGTACTGCTCCAGCGTCTGGGTCGTACCGTCCAACGCGGTGACGGGAATTTCAAAGAGCGACACTACTTCCCTTCCTTCGAGCGGCGCAGGTACTTCTTGTCTTCGGTCTGGATTTCGATCAGTTCGCCCTGCGCGATGAAGGAAGGCACCTGAACGATCAGTCCGGTCTCGAGTGTGGCGGCCTTGGTCTGAGCGGCGGCGGTCGCGCCCTTGATGCCCGGCTCGGTCTCGATCACCTTCAGCGTCACCGTCTGAGGCAACTCCATCGAGAGTGCCTTGCCGTCGTAGAAGGTGATCTTGCAGGTGTCGTTCTCGCGGAGGAACTGGATCATGTCGCCGACCATGCTGCCGCTGAGCGTGACCGGTTCGAAGGACTCGGCGTCGACGAACACGAAGTCGTCGCCGTCCTTGTACGAGTAGTTGTAATCCTTGGTGTCGAGGAACACGACGTCGACCTTGTCGTCCGGGTGGACGCGTTCGTCGGTGATGGACCCGGTGGTCATGTTCTTGAGCTTCAAGTAGAGGATGGCGCGCCAGTTGCCGGGCGTGTTGAGGTCGCGGTCGAGGCAGTACCAGAGTTGCCCGTTCATATTCAGCACCATGCCTCGGCGAATGTCGATCATCTTCGTGGACGCCATGGGAGATCCTCCGTTGTGGGGTGCGAGCCACCCGCGATTCGAATACATCCAGTGAGCATGATTTATCAGAATGCGGGCTCTTGGTGAAGGAGGAAAGCGATTGGCGATTGGACCGGCGATGCAGGTTGGCGTAGGATTGCCGCTACCTGCCGGACCCCGCGAGGAGCTACCATGTTCGCGCGTCGCCTCTCCCTGCCGCTGCTATTTGCCGTTGCCGCCCTCTCGTTCGCGGACGGCCCGACGGACAACATTGCCGAGAAGGTTCGGCCCGTACCGCCGCTGGGCATCGAGATTCCCGCCGCCGACGCGGAAGAAATCAAGGCCGGCCTCGCCGAACTCCAGGGCCTCATCAAGGAGATCGGCCAACACGAACTTTTGCCCGACGTGGAGATCCACGAGAAGGCCGTGCGCTACGCGATCACGTACCGCGAGGTGTACGACGCGAAGAACGGCATCGCCCAGGTGAAGAAAGTTCTCAAGGAAGGCCTCGATCGCGCGAAGTTGCTCAAGGATGGCAAGCACCCGTGGACGACGCAAACAGGATACGTGGTCCGCGGTTACCGCTCGAAGATCGACGGCTCGGCTCAGCCCTACGGGCTCATGGTTCCGAAGGAATACGAGACTGTCGGAAAGGGCAAGCACCGGCTCGATTTCTGGTGGCACGGACGCGGCGAGAACCTCACCGAAGTCAACTTCATGGCGAATCAGCAGGGTGCCAGCGGCATCATCCCCGTGCCCGGCCAGTTCATCCTCTATCCGTATGGCCGCTACTGCAACGCGAATAAGTTCGCTGGCGAGGTCGATACCTTCGAGTGCCTGGGACATGCGAAGAAGTCCTACCGCATCGACGAATCGCGCCTCGTGGCCCGCGGCTTCAGCATGGGCGGCGCGGCGTGCTGGCAATACGCGGTTCACTACCCGACGCTGTGGTGCGCGAACGCTCCCGGTGCCGGCTTCAGCGAGACGCCGGATTTCTTGCGCGTGTTTCAGAAGGAAGACACGAGCAACGCCCCGTGGTACGAGAAGAAGTTGTGGCACATGTACAACGCCACCGACACCGCGGTGAACATCTTCAACCTGCCAACCGTGGCGTACAGCGGCGAGAAGGATTCGCAGAAGCAGGCCGCCGACATCATGGAAACGGCGATGGCGAAGCAAGGCCTAAAACTGGTTCACCTGATCGGACCTGGCGCGGGCCACAGCTACGAGAAGGGAGCCCGCCTCGAGTTGAATAAGCAGATCGACGAGATCGTGGTGAAGGGCAAACCCGCGGTGCCGAAGGAGATCAAGTTCACGACGTACACACTGCGGTACAACGAATCGGGCTGGATTCGCATTGTCGCCATGGACAAGCACTGGGAGGCAGCGACTGTCCACGCGGTCCTGAAGGACGGTGTGCCCACGGTGACGACGAAGAACGTTCGGGAGTTGTGGCTCGTGTTCCCGGACGACCAGAAGCCGACGGGGAACAAGTTCGTGATCGACGGGACCGAGTTCCCTTTGAAGTTGGCACGCGACTCGATCGGCGTTATCGCTGAGAAACTGGACGGCAAGTGGTACTCGCCGCCGCGGTCGAACTACTTCGATTTGAAGAAACGGCCCACCGTGCAAGGCCCCATCGACGACGCCTTCATGAATTCGTTCGTGATGGTAAAGCCGAGCGGCAAGGCGAGCCCGTGGGTCGAGGAGGAAATGGCACACGCCATCGAGCACTGGCGCAAGCAGTTCCGCGGCGACGCGCGCGTGAAGAAGGACAGCGAAATCACGAAGGACGACATCTGGGACTCAAACCTCATCCTCTGGGGCGATCCGTCGAACAACGCCGTGCTGGCGAAGATCGCCGACAAGCTCCCGATCAAGTGGACCGATAAGGGCATCGTCCTGGGAGACAAGACCTACGACGCGGCCACGCACGTGCCGGTGTTCATCTTCCCGAACCCGCTGAAGCCCAATAGGTACGTCGTCCTGAACAGCGGGTTCACGTTCCGCGAGTACGACTACCTGAACAACGCCCGTCAGGTGTCGAAGCTGCCGGACTACGCGATCATCGACATCACGACGCCTCCGAGCCCGCGCTACCCGGGCAAGGTGGTCCGCGCCGGCTTCTTCGGCGAGAAGTGGGAACTGCTTCCCGAGGATGGGAAGTGATCGAGCAAGCCCACCCATTGCAATGGGTGGGCTTTACCCCCAGGAATTCTCATGCCTCGCGCGCTCCGACTCGGCTCGATCTTTCTCGCTAGTGCCGCCCTGATTCTGGGCGTCTGGTTCCTCGTCGAACGCGCCCAGAAACGCACCCAGGCCGACGGGCCCAAGCCCAAAGGCAAGCTCGTCGTGCTCGTCGTCTTCGATCAGATGCGCGGCGACTACCTCACGCGCTGGGCCGAGCAGTTCGGGCCGGGTGGATTCGAACGCATCAAGAAAGACGGAGCCTGGTTCAGCAACGTCCACCTGCCTTACGCGTGCAGTTCCACGGGGCCAGGGCACGCATCCATCAGCACCGGTGCCTCCCCCTCGGTTCACGGCATCATCGAGAACGAATGGTACGACCGCGACTCCGCTGTCCGCATGTATTGCGTGCAACCCACACGGCCGTTCGACCTCGTTCCGCCCGCACCGAAGGGCACGGCCAGCCGCGGTTCGGAGGCGGGCTTCTCACCCGAACGCTTGCTCGTGGAAACCGTCGGCGACCGGTTGCAAGCCGCAAGTGCGAACAACCGCGTCGTCAGCCTTTCGCTCAAGGATCGCACGACGGTGCTGATGGGCGGCAAGAAGCCGACCGCCGCCTATTGCTTCGATACCCGCGACGGCCTGTTTCACACTGGTGCCTACTACCGCGATGCGGTGCATCCCTGGGTCGCGGAGTTCAACGCCTCCGGCAAAGCGAACGAGTGGATCGGCAAGGAGTGGTCCCGCTTCCGCGCCGACCTCGACTACGAGAAGCTCTCGGGTCGCGACGATGCCGTCGGCGAAGCCACCGGCGTCTCCGACGGCGACTTCAGCCAGAAGCGAGTGTTCCCGCATCCCTTCCCCGCAAAGCCGCAGTTCGACAAACGCCCGAAGCCCTACTATGCGTGCGTCGAGGCTTCACCCGCCGGTAACGAACTGCTCTTCGAACTCGTGAAGAAGGCGATCGCCGCCGAGAACCTCGGCAACGGCGAAGGCACCGATCTGCTCTGCGTCAGCTTTTCGTCCAACGACCTCATCGGGCACCTCTGGGGGCCAGACTCGCAGGAGGTCCTGGATGTGACCTTGCGTTCGGACAAGCTAGTCGCCGAGTTCCTGACATTGCTGGATGAGACGCTCGGCGACCGCTACGCGATGGTCGTCACGGCGGATCACGGGATCTGCCCGATTCCCGAACAGCAGCGGATCGAAACGGCGGCGCGAAAGTCCATCGTGGAGATACGCCCGCCGCTGTCTGCCGCTCTCGATGAGACCTACGGCAAGTCGCCGAAGGGGCCGACGCAGTGGTTCGAAGGGGAACCGCGGGATACGACGGACTTGTGGCCTTGGGTTTACTTGAACCATGCGGCCATCAAGGAGCGCGGGCTCGATCCGGCCACCGTCGCGGACTTCGCGGCCCAATGGATCGGGAACCGCCCCTTCATGCAGACGGCGTTCACCCGCAAGCAGATCGAGACGAACGCGATGCCGCCCGTCGGCGCGGGCAAGGAAAAAGTGGTGAAAGAAATTCTCGACCGCGTGAAGCTCGCGTATCGGCCCGAACGCTGCGGCGACCTGATCGGCATTCCCAATCCCGGCGTGCTCGTCACGGGCTATGCGGAGGGCACGAGCCACGGCTCGCCGCACAACTACGACACCCACGTTCCGGTACTCGCCTTCGGGGCCGGCGTTCCCGCTCTCGGCAAGCGCATCGAGCCGAAGTCGTCGCTCATCGTGGCCCCGACGCTTGCTGCTTTGTTGGGTGTCGATCCTCCTGCCGCAGCGAAGGAGAAGCCGGCGTTCGAGCCGGTCGCGAAGTAATCGGGGCTATACCAACGCGCAAACTTGTCTGGGTGTGACTCCAGAAGTAGGCAGCGATGCGCCGGCGATTTCCCGGGCGATGCGTCCTGATCGGGCGTCAGTTTCGGGTCGTCCATGATCGGCCTCGCGGGGGGAGGGTGGGCTGAATTCGGTCGGCGAATGTGCCGCCGACTAAAGTACCCGATTTTCCACCCACTTTCGAGATGCTCACCCAACTTCGATCATCCACGCACTTGCACGAACGATTCTGAGTGGGTACATACAACCTTGACCCTTTGTCCGCGCAACTTCGAACTAGCACCCGTGAGGCTCCCTTGAGCAGCACCACCCAGACCAACCAGCCGCTGGCGCTCATCACCGCCGCCTGGAAAGACACCTTGCTCATGGCAGGGCTCTCCGGACAAGAAGGTATTTCGCAACTCTTTCAGTTCGAGTTCGAGTTCGTCGTCGAGAACGAGAAGCTCAAGAGCCCGCTGCCGTTCCACAAAGTCGTGGGCGAACCGCTCGTGGCCCGATTGCTACAAGGTGGAAACAAGGAAGGCCCTGCCGAGACGCGCCACTTCAGCGGCATCTGCGCCGAATTCGGGCAAGGAGCCACGGACGAAAAGTTCACCGCCTTCCGCGCCGTGGTCGTTCCGAAACTCTGGCTGCTCACGCGCCGCGCCCAAAGCCGCATCTTCCAACAACTCACCGTTCCAAAAATTCTCGAGAAGGTACTCAAGGAACTCCTCGGCGGCGAAGGCGAACTCTCCTTCCATTTCGAAGGGAAGTACGAGCCGCGCGATTACTGCGTCCAGTACCGCGAGACGGACTTCAACTTCGTCTCGCGACTGATGGAAGAAGAAGGCATCTTCTACTTCTTTAAGCACACCGAGAAGGGCCACGAACTCGTCGTCTCGGATACCGCGAAGTCCTACCCCGCCTTGCGACCCGCTTACCTCGTGACGGGGACGGTTGCGAGCCACAGCGCGAAGGTCGGCACTGCCGTGATCACGAGTTGGCTCAAGCGGCAGGAACTCCGCACCGGGAAGGTCACGCTCCGGGATCACACCTTCGAACTGCCGCACAAGAACCTCGAATCGGAGTCGCCCACGCAGGGATCGACCAAGGCCGGGAAGGCCGCGCACGAACTTTCGCTCAAGGCGAACTCGGCGCTGGAAATTTACGATTGGCCCGGCGAGTTCGCCCAGCGCTTCGACGGCATCGCCCCCGGCGGCGGAGAACGCAAGGCCGATCTCGATAAAGTCTTCGACGACAACAAGCGGACCGCCAAGCTGCGCATGGAACAGCAGGCCAGCGGCGCGGTGAGCGTCGTCGGAGGCGGAACCTGGGCCCAGTTGCTCCCCGGCTCCAAGATGACCGTGGAGACCCTCACCGGCGATCACCGCGCCAAATTCGCTTCCGCCGATGGCGAGTACTTGCTCACCACCGTCACGCATTTCGTCGCGCCGGGCAATCCCTACCGCTCGGGGCAATCCGCACCCGCCTCGTACCAGAATCAATTCGTCGCCGTGCCGCACGACCTCCCGTATCGCCCGGCCCGCGTCTCGCCCAAGCCCGTCGTTCACGGCTCGCAGTCCGCGGTCGTGGTCGGCCCCGTGGGCGAGGAAATCTTCACGGACAAGTACGGCCGCGTGAAGGTGCAGTTCCACTGGGATCGCGAGGGCAAGCGCGACGCCGATAGTTCCTGCTGGATTCGCGTCGTTCACCCTTCGGCGGGCCGCGCCTGGGGCGTGGTGAGCATTCCCCGCATCGGCCAAGAAGTGATCGTCGATTTCCTCGAAGGCGACCCCGATCAGCCAATCGTCGTCGGGTGCGTCTTCAACCCCGATCAAATGCCCATGTACAAGCTCCCGCAGGATAAGACCAAGACTTACCTGCGAACCAACTCGTCGCCGGGCGGCGTGGGTTACAACGCACTTCGATTCGAGGATAAAGCCGGCGAAGAGCAAATCTACGTTCACGGCCAGAAGAACATGGACACCCGCGTTCGCAACGATTCCAAGGAACGCGTCGGCAACGACCGCCACATGCGAGTCGGCTTCTACCTCCCCAACGACCACAAAGGCGACACCAGCGGCGAATCCAAGACCGGCAACCAGTACGAAGAAGTCGCCATCGATCAGCACCTGAAAGTTCACAAGAACCAAGACGAGCACATCGGCGGCGACGTGAAACTGCTCATCGGCGGCGGCGACGGCGACGGTAACCTCGACGTCCACGTCAAGAAATCGATGCACGAGCTCATCGACGACACCTTCGACCAACACATCTTGAAGGCCGTCGCGATTTCCTACGACGACACGCTCGACCAGACCGTCGCCAAGGACACCAAGCTGACCTACGAATCGAAGCTCGACGTCGTCGTGGGTGCCGCCGTGCAGACCTCTTATGCCTCGACTTACGACCAAACGATTTCCTCCGCGGTGAAGCAGACTTACGGCAGCACCCTCGACGTGATGACCTCGGGTCAGCGAACCGAGACCGTGGGCAGCGGCTACGATCTGAAGGTGGCCTCCGACCGCATCGAAGACATCGGAGGCTCCTCCGACCACACCATCGGCATGAACCTCCAGTACAAGGTCGGGCAGAAGTTCGCTGCGGAAGCTGGGCAAGAAATTCATTTGAAGGGCGGCATGAAGGTGGTCATCGAGGCCCCGACCATCACGCTGAAGGGCGCGGGCGGGTTCATCACCATCGGGCCAGCGGGGGTTGCGATTCAGGGCATCATGGTGCTCATCAACAGCGGCGGGGCGGCGATCCCCGGTTCCGGTTCGGCCCCGAAATCGCCCAAGGCGGCCAAGCAGTCTCAGGCCGCCAAGAACGCCAAGAAAGCGAAGGACGCCAAGGACGCCAAGCCGATCAAGCCGATCGACGCGGACGTTTCCTCCACCGGAGCGAAGTCGAACTAACGGAGAAGTTCATGCCGCCCGCAGCCCGCGTCACCGATATGCACACCTGCCCGATGGTCACCGGGATCGTTCCCCACGTGGGTGGGCCGATCCTGCCGGCCGGGTGCCCCACCGTACTCATCGGCATGCTGCCCGCCGCACGCGTCGGCGACATGCTCGTGTGCGTCGGCCCGCCAGACGTCATTGCCATGGGAAGCCCCACCGTCCTGATCGGAAACATGATGGCGGCTCGAATGGGTGACATGACCGTCCACGGCGGCGTGATCGTGATGGGGTTTCCCACCGTGATGATCGGGATTCCAGGAATGGGAGGCGCCATGGCGTCGGCCGCGAAGAACGGAACGCCGTTCTGCGAAAAGTGTGCGGCCGCCATGTGAGGATGCTCGATGGGCCTCGTCGCGACACTCGAAATCATGAGCGGAGATCGGACCGGCCTCCGCCATGCGGTGCCACCCGGCGGCTCCGTTCGCATCGGTCGCGTGCTGCCGGCCGAACTGATTATCTCGGACGACCCGTTGCTCTCGGGTCTGCACTTCGCGGTGGAGTGCGGAGCGAAAGGTTGCCGCGTCAAGGATTTGGGGAGCCGCTTCGGGACGTTCCGCCGGGGCGAACGGGTCTACGACGCAGACTTGCGAGATGGCGACGAGATTCTCGCGGGGCGCAGTCGCTTCGGCGTAGTCGTGGCAGACGATGGCCTCGAGAAAACTGTACCGTTGATCGTGGCCGCACGGGAAGCGCCGATCGACCGCACGCTGGCCCCGAGTTTATCGGTTCCCGCAATCTCGAAACCGATTCATCGGCACAAGGCGGTTCGCGAGTACCTCGCCTCGATCGACGAACCCTTGTTCGCCGTGCTGGATTCGGCCCGCGAGCCGACGATTCCCGAACGCCTGGCCAAGGCCGGTGCCGAACATCAGTCGCTGTTCGAGGGCGACCGCGGCAAGGAACTCGCCCCGTTCGGCCCCTGGCTCGTCCGCGTGCCGCGCTGGTCGGACCTCTTGGACGAACTCGTTTCCGAGGGCTGGGGCAACAGTTGGGGCGTCTATTTAACTTCGAAATTGCTGTTCGCGGAGGTGCGGAAGCACCTGCGTCGTTTCTTGGAAGTGAAGTTGCCGGATGGCCGCGCGGTTTACTTTCGCTACTACGATCCTCGGGTGATTCGCACGTATTTGCAGACCTGCACGGCGAAGGAAGTGTCCGAGTTCCTCGGCCCGTTCGATCGCTACTTGGCGGAAAGCGCGGACGTGGCCTCGGTGCTGGAATTTGCGCCGAGCTACAAGGACTGGCGGAAGGTGGGTGCCGGCTCATGATTCAGATACGTGAAGAACAGCTCCGCGTCTTTGAACGCGATGTCGACGAGCGGTATCGAGATCGCTTGTGCGATGTGATCGCCGATCAGCAAGCAAACACCCTCGTCAAACTGCCCGAAAAAAACTGTACCGTTTGCGAGTTGGATCGACGAACCTTGCGGTCGCTCACCGATGCAAGCCTCGCCCTCGCGGAAAGCTATGGATTCGACCGCGAGCCAGACCAGGCAGCGTTCACGGCGATTCGCTTCGCCAGCGCACCGAACTTCGATCTCCACCCGGCTGTTGCTACGATTCTTGAGTGGCCGGGAAGGACGTCTTCCATGCGAATGAAGGCGATCTGGCGATACACCACGAACGCGGAGTGGGAAGAAATCGAACTGAGCTACGATCCGGCCACCTGGATCCGAAAGTCGGTGCGAGGCTCCCATGCCCGATAACGACGTTCCTGCACCCGTTCCGGCACCCATTCCAACTCCGCCAACGGCGAAGGAAAATGCCCAGAGTGCGGCGGCCGCAGCGAGTGCTGCGACTCCGGCATCCGTACCTTCGCCGGTTCCGGCTCCAACCCCTGTTTCCAAATGCCCAAAATGCGAACCGCAGCGAGAGGTGACGGCGATTACGATGAAGCGGAAGCACATTCACCTCAGAGGTGATGATAAGTACGGCCACTGGTGGACAGAACTTGGCGGCGGCGAAAGCTACGGCTGGTGGCCAGCCGAACCATTGAGTACGCGGAAAACCTTGATGGGTGTCCAGGGAGATCTGAACGGTCAGGCCATGTTCGGAGGAACGCCAACGACCGATCCCCACGATGGCGACCCGGCCGAGGAGCAATTCCACCCCAAAGTCAGCGTGTGCGACAAGCGGACGGACGACGAAATCAAGGATTGCATTCGCGGCTATGCCAAATCGTATTCTGGAAGTTGGCGTTGGACCTTCGGATCCGGCCAGAATTGCCACTCATTTCAAGAAGGCATGATGACGCATTGTGGACTTTCGGAATAAGATGAATTCAGGAGGCTTGCCGTGCGAATTCAATACTATCGAACGTGGATCGGCTACGCGATCCCGGTTCAGCCGGATCAGCCGGTCGACTATGGAGCGACTGAGAATGATCTGGTGGTCTATCGCGGTACGCACAACGAACGCGATCAGTTGGTTCAATTCACCAAACGACGTCGCAATCGCGAGCCCGCTCAAGACTGGAAAATGCCCGCGGCCGGGAAGCCCGGCGAACGACTTTTCCTACGCGATGAAGGTACTGCCATCGAGCCGCGGCCTGGCAAACGGCTGAGCTACGAGGATACGGCCGAAATGGACTCTTACTTCGAAGGTTCGCTCGGGGACGATGGGACGACGGCCCATCTTACGCTCGTCCGCCAGCCAATCATTATGTCGGACGAATACATTTACGATCGGGATGAACTCATCGGTCGCACGGTGCGAAATCCGGACGGCAAGATTACGCGAATGGCATTCGCGGACGGTAAGTTGGCCGTTCTCGGCGTTTAGATCGCCCGAGCCCTCCCGTTTCACTTTGGGTAATTTCTTCCCCCTATTCCGCGCACATCGTTTAAGTCGGTCGCTCCAATTAGCCGAATAGAATCGGTGGATCGGGTTCTCCGGCCAAATTGGAGCCGTTCATGCGCCCCCGCTTTCTTGCCTCGGCCGTTGCCGCACTGTCTGCCGCGCTGTCGGCCTCGCTCGCTACGGCTACCGACCCCCTGCCGCTGCCGGGGGTGGCGAATCCGCCGGCGGCCGTCGCACCGTTGCGGCCCGTCGGGCCCAGCTTTCTGCCGACGTTCCAGGAGAAGGGCGAGCAGCCGAAGTCGCTGCCCGTGGTGCCGCTGCCGCGTACGCCCGGCGAGGCCCCGCCCACGATTCCGGACATTCCCGTGCCCGTGCCAGTGCCGGAAGCGCACGCCGAAATGCCGGCCACGGCGATGCCGAAAGACAGGAGCATTCACGACGACCACCTCGGGCCGTGGAACACAATCTGGGTTCGCGGCGGGTACAACTACCTGTGGATCAAAGACGCACCGAGTTCCGTGCCCCTGCTTACGACCGGCACCGGAAGTTCCACCCGCGTGCTGCTCGGCGGCCAGAACAGCGGCACCAACTACAGCGGCTTCAGCGGCGTCACCTTCACCGCCGGCATGTGGCTGAACGAACGCCATACCTTCGGCCTGAGCCTCGGCGGTTTCATCTCCGAGAAGCGATCCACCGTTTCGTCGTTCACCTCCGATGCGGCGGGGAATCCGCTCTTGATCCGCCCGTTCTTCAACTCCCAGATCGGCGGCGCGAACGGGTTCGATGGCTTCGTCGTCTCCAGTCCGGGTCAGTTCACCGGGTCCATCGCCTCCGAGCGCGGCGCTCGCGTCGATGGCTTCGACATCAATTTGCTCGCCAACGTTTGCAACACGAAGGACTGGACCGCCAACCTCTCGTTCGGAATGCGTTACTTCGACCTCGACGAGTATCAAACGGTCTACCAGGCCACGCAGAGCACGTCGGGGACTCCCACGATCCCGTTCTTCAACGGGCCGATGGTCAGCGGCGTGGCGATCGCCGATCGCTTCCACACCCGCAATCAGTTCTACGGGACTCAGTTCGGCGGCGACTTCGAGTATCGATTTGGGCCGATGTTCCTCGACCTCGGGGTGAAGGCCGCACTCGGGCCGGTGCATCAGGTCACAGAAGTGTCTGGAACGACGGTCGCGATGGACGGAACGGGCGGCCCCGGCGGCTTCCTCGCGGTCGGCAGCGTGCCCAATGGGAACCAGGGCCGCACCAGTACCAACTACTTCGCGGTCCTCTCCGACGTGAACGGCACCATCGGCGTGCAGGTCAGCAACCACCTCCGCCTCGGGCTCGGCTACCAGTTCCTCTACTTGAACACGGTGGCGCGGCCCGCGAATCAGATCGTCTCGTCGATCGACCCGCGCCTCGTGCCGACCTCGACTTCTTTCAACGGCCGCACGCCTTCGAGTACGCAGGTGGGCGGCCCCGGCACGCCGCCGCGAACGCCGTTCGATCGCGACGACTTCTTCGTCCACGGATTGCGGTTCGTGTTCGAACTTCAGTATTGAGCGTTCGCATCTACTTATTGCGAGGGCGGGCCGGGCGGGATTCGCCCGGCTCGCTTCGTTTTTGGCTTGCCGCCGTCCCCGCGCCCCATCAGACTTCTCAATAGGGCTTTCCACACACCACGCGATTGCACCATGGCCACCTCCCTGCTCGGCATCGACGCGCTCTTCGCCGCCATCCCCGGTTCGGAACCGGGTGGGCCGAACCCCAAGACCATTCGCGATAAGGATCCGCTCCGCGATCCGACGCAACTCGATCGGAGCCGGCGCGAAGCCGTGGAGAAGGGGCACTCGCTTCCCGTCAACGATCCGTCGCGGCTCAAGCAGTGGCGCGATCTCATGAAGCTGGCGCAGGATCTGTTCACCGCGCGATCGAAGAATCTCGGATGGGCGATCATCGCGGTCGATGCGGCCGTTCGCGTTCACGGCTTCGCAGGTGCGCGCGAGGGCTTTCAGTTCCTCACGCGGCTTACGAACGAAGGCTGGGAGTGGATGTGGCCTCGGCTCGATCCGAAAGACGCGGAGGGGGAGAACGATCCCGAGGAGCGTGCGCACCGCCTGATGGAATTGGCAGCCGATGCCCTGGACGGGCGGGCGGGGCGGTATCAATCGCTGGACGATTCCGGCAGCGGGCTCTTGTTCCCCAATGCACTCCGCGAGTGGACCATCGCGGAAGTCGACGGCGTCACGATTGCCGTGAACACGTGCCGAGGCTCGGAGGGCCGCAGCGCGAAAGTGAGCAGCGACGATCTGCAATCCGCGGCTCGCAAGCTGGGCTCGGAGAAAGTTCGGGAAGCGATGGCGGAAATCGAGTCGGCTCTGGTCGAGTTGGAGTTGCTCCGCGCGGCGGCGGAGTCGCGCTTCGTGGCGGCGGGAGCCGCGGATCAGGCTCCGTCCTTCCGCGAGGTTCGGACGGCGTTGGAAGAGTGCCGTCAGATCGCGGACCAGATGCTAGCCGCCGTGGAAGGCGAGGCGGACGATTCCGTCCCGGTTCGGGTACCCGGCGAGCCGGAGCCCGCGGCCGGCGAGCCCAAGGGCAAGATGACGCGCGAATCGCTCTACAAGCAGATCGCTCAGATCACCGACCACCTCGCGCGGCTCGAGCCCCACAGCCCGGTTCCCTACTTGCTTCGTCGCGTGGTCGAGCTTCAAGAATTGCCCTTCCCCGAGCTCGTCCGGCAGTTCACACAGACGAGTGAAACCGTGCTCGGATTCCTGGAACGATCTTTGAACGAAAAACCGCCCACTGGCGACTGAGTGCCGTCGCTGTTAGACTCCCTCTACTACATGCTCGGGTGGAGAGGCGTCATGGCGACGAAAGGCGAAGGTCGCGGTTGGCGGCCCGGCGGCGGTTCGAAACCGGTGCGGGTCGGAGCCAAGGCCGAGTGGATGCCCGTGGCCGAGAAGCCCCGCAGCCGCACGCGCCGCTACAAACAAGCCGCACTCGTCTTCCTCGGCCTGCTCCTCATCGGGGCCGGTGTCTGGCTCTACTATTTCCTGCTGCCCCCCACGCCGCCCGTCTTGCTCGTCATCACCACCGATCCCGCCGCGGATGCGACCAACCTCGGCGCGCCGATCGATCCCTACGGTTGGCTCAGCAGCAAGGACCTCGTGAAGTGGAGCGAGCGCTATACCAAGGACGCACCCGCCGAGAAGAAGCGGCACGTGCCCGCGGCCAGCGACGGCAGCGGCGAACTCAAGAACAACGACACGATTAAATCCGAGGAGGATCTCGCTCGTTGGGCGGCGGGCAAGGCGCACGCCTCGTTCAAGCCCAGCGAGACTGCCATCATTTACTTCGGGCTGCACACCGGGGCGGATTCGCTCGGGCCGTTCCTCTATGCGAACCAGGGCCGCCAGTTTCAAGTTCGACCACTGCTCAAGGCGCTCGCCAAGGAGATGGGAAGCCGTACACAGGTGCTCGTGCTGTTCGATCCGAGCCGCCAACTTCCCGATCCGGCCCGCGGGCAACTCACCGATGGATTCGTCGACGGCGTGAAGTCGCTCGCCGACGAGATCGCGAGCCTCGGCAACATCACCGTGATCCTCGGATGCGATTCCGGCGAACGCGGCTGGGAATCCGAGGAACTCCAGCGTACTGCCTTCGCTCATGCCGTGATCGAGGGGCTCGGCGGCAAGGCGCACCCGCGCGAAGGGAACACCATCACCGCGGCCGACCTCTTCGACTACGTGAAGGCACAGACCGAGGAATGGACCCGCCGCAACCGCCCGACGGTTCAACATCCGATCATGATTCCGGCTACGGATTCCGGGCTGCAGCAAGCCGCCGCAACGAAACTCGCCTTGCACCACGAACTCGGCGAGGAGCAACGCACCCCGCCCGCCGATCCGATGGCCGGCCTCGATGTTCAATGGAAGGCTTACGGCGAAATTGCGGGCGGAAAGGAGCCCGACCCCGAGGTGTATGCACCCCGACGCTGGCGGCGCTATCGCGATCTGCTCCTCCGCTACGAGTTCGTGGCGCGGTCCGGCGAACTCACGACGCTGGGTGCCGTTGAAGAAGCACTTCGGAAGGAAGCCGGTGAGATTCGCAAGGCGCTGCAGGTGCAAGTTTTGGACAAGTCGGCCCTGGCTTCGAACCAGATGTGGCAGGCGGCCGGCCGCCAACCGCCTGCCGATGCGGCCTCCGCACTCCGCGAGCCCGGCAACCGGTTCCTCAACAAGCCCTCCCGCGAAATGCTTCAGGAGTTCACCGACAAACTGCAAACCCTCACGGCGGACCGCGTTCCCTATTCCAACGACCTCATCGAGAAGGCGATCAAGCCGCCCGGAGAGCCCGCGAAGGCCTTCTTCCATCGCGCGGAACTGCTCCGCGAAGTTTGGAAGGATCAACCCGTCCGGCCGTCGGACGTGCAACTGGTGCTGATGCTCGATCAGTTCCATCGCGAACACGTGAAGGAAGACCCGCCCGAAGAAGTGGACCCCAAGGGTTCGCTGAAACTGTGGCAGCGTGCGGTGCAGGTGCGGCGTAAGGCCGAGGACGCGGCACTCGGCCCGACTGCCGTGGGGCATCCGTATAGCGAGGTGATTTGGCGGTGCGTTCAAGCTTCGGTGGCCGAAGGAGACGTCCATCGCCGCAAGGCCGAGGATGCTCTCTTCGCACCGACTGGTGCCAAGGAGCGAGCCGAGGCATGGTCGCTCTTCGAAGAGGCGCTCAAATACTATCAACGTGCCGCGGAGAAAGCGCAACTCGTCCGCACGGCACTCGCCTTGCGCGATCGCATCATGGCCGATCTCCCATACCTCGGGCGTTGGTCGGTCTTCGAGGGTGAAGAGAAGATCGCCGTCGACGCGAAGGAACTCTGGAAGGAAGTTCACGGATTGGCGAGACTGCTCGACAAACTTCCACCCGATTCGCCGGCGGGGCTCCCGGCCATCGAGGCCGAGTATCAGAAGCTTCGCGATGCCTCCGACAAAGTCGCGACGAAACACGAGAAGCTGGTCAAGGACTTCAACGTCCGGCTCAACGCCGAGGCCGACAAAACGAACGTCATCCAACAGAACATCTGGCTAGAGCGGGAGCGGCTCCTGGCCGTACCCCCGATTAAGGACTCGCTGAAGCGTTCGCTCGACGGCCTCGGACTTCGGGCCAGCCTGATTCGGGTGAATCGCAAGGCGACTGCCTACCTCATCAACCCGCAGAACGTCGTGAACACCAAGGCGGACGAACAGGGGGATCGCTCGACCGCGAAGAAGGACCGCGCCATCGCGCTGGGCTTCCTCGGGTTGCACGAACTCGGTACGGATCTGATGGAGAAGCAGTTCGCCGCCAACGACGCGAACAGCAGTTGGGAAGCGGTGAAGAACGAGGTGAACAAGATTCGCGAAGGCGGCAAGTGGGACGATACGGCCTTGGCGGGCGAGCGCCTCGGCAAGCACTACCGGACGCTCGCGGATGCCGTGGACCCCGCCGCGACTGCGTCGGATGCGAACGAGGCGGAACGGTTCAGCCGCATCGCGGTTTCGTTCAATCATCGCGAAGGAGCGGAACCCGCGGAGGTCAATCGGAAACTCCGCTGGCAGAAGTTGCTCGCGGCCCAGGCACTTCGCACCGTTTCCGATCACTGGTACGATGGCGAACGGCCTTACTATCAGACCATCGCCAAGGCCTTCACCGACGATGCGGAAGCGCTGACCCCCGCCGATCCCACCCGCGTCGCGGAGAAGAAGAGCGGCCACGATCTCAAGTCGCTCCTCGCTCTCCCCGATGAGAAATTCAACCTGTTCGAGAAACTCCGCAAAGCCGAACCGCTCCGGCTCCAGGCCACGGCTGGGGATGCCCGTTGGACAACCGAGGCCCAGAAATCCGTCGGATTCGCGATCTCGGCCGCAGCACTTCCCGACGACGCCCGACCCGTGGTTTGGGGTGAGTTCGTCTCGCCCAAAGATCCGAAAGATCGCAAGGTGGACTTCACGGCGGGGATCGATTCGCGCAAGATTCTCCCGATCAAATCGGGAGTCACTCCGCTGCCACTCACGCTCGCGGCCGATCCGGCGATGTCGCTGAAGCGGGAACTGACGATTCAGCGGAGTGCGTTCTTCCGCGGCCAGTACACTCCGGTGAAAACCGACCTCGCCCTGAGCCGGATGCCCGACCTCGTCACCACGCACGCCCGGCCTCAAGAGGGCGACCCGCTCCACCCGCCGCGTGCGGCATTCGTCGGACCCAACGACATCGACGTCGGTGCCGTGACGATCGTGATCGACTACTCGCCGAGCATGACTGTGGTGCCGCAGGGAGGCCAGCCGCGAATTACTAAAACTTGGGAAGCCCTGCGAGTCATTCTCAACGACCTGCCCGACGGGACGAAGCTGACCATTCGCGGCTTCGGGGTCGCACCGGGCGAGAAAGATGTCGTGGAAGCCGAGGACTTCGAATCGGTTTACACGGCAGGGGGCACGGATGCCGGTGGCCAGACTTGGCCGGGAACGCACGACCGCGTGCTCGTGAAGCAGACCGTCGATTGGCGCGTGCGGCCGGACAGCCTCACCGATCTCATGACGAGCCTGATTCAGACGAAGCCCGGGGGACCGTACACGAATTCGCCCGTCGTTCGCAGCCTGCTCCGCGCCGCTCGAAAAGACTTCGACGATGCCAAGGATCACCAGACGAAAGTGATTGTCGTGATCACGGACGGCGCGGACAATTCGTGCTGGAAGCCGAAGAACGTGCCCGTCGGAGCACTTCTCGATTTCGAGCCGTTGGGGTCGTCCATTGAAAAGGAATTCCGCGAACGCAAGGGTCGCGGCATCACCGCGCGGTTACTCCTGATCAAGGACGAGCAAACGAAGAAGGACGAGCAAGTCGACATCGACAAGTTCGTCAAACAGATCAATCCGGTGCTCCAAAAGCTCGACCCGCCCGGTCGGGTTCAAGACGGGAGTATTAAAGAACTCGGCACCGAACTCGCGGAGTTACTCCGCCCCCGCGTGCGGCTCAACCGCAACGGCACGGTGCTTCCCGAGAACTTGCGGGCGGGGGTTCCACTTCGCTTCGACAATCGGAAGCCGCGACCGGAGCCTCCCGAGTGGACGGGGATGCCGAGCCCCGGCGAATTTGAGGCGTGGGTGGGCCAGAAACCGCCCGAGGATCAACGCCAAACGCTGGCGTTCGCTTCGGCCGATTCCTTGCTGGTCAGGCTGTCGCGCCCCGAGGTGCTCGCGGGAGTGCGCGGTCGCGTGCAATTCGAACGCGTGGTCTGGGGCCGCGAGGGCGATTTCGGCCGCGCCCTTCGGCTCAACAATCGCCAGCAGGAACGAACCGAACAGAACTGGCTCCTCAGCGCCGCGATGTACCGCACCTCCCTCGACGGATACGGCGGCGAGCAGATCAGCGAAGAGGGTCGCCATACACTCGACCTGCGAGCCGCGCTCGAAAACATCGATCCCGTGCGCCTCAAGCCCGCCGAGGGTCAGTTTCTCAAACAAATCGCACCGGATTTCGTGTGGTGGGAGCTTTCGCCTTCGGTGGAATTGAACAAGCGGTCTCCCGTGTACATTTGGCGCGAGTGCGGGCACCCCGCCCCCGTTTGGCGAATGCGACGCTGGGACTGGACCGATAAGGGCAACGAGCCTCCCAAGGCGACGCTCCGCGGCTGGCTGCCTCAGCAATTGAAACTTCCCGCGCCGCGGCAAACCACGACGCTCACGGAAGTGACCTCGGGGTCGTCGAGCGGCCGGCAACCCGATGGCGGAACCTGGGCCGAAACCTGGGCTGGCGAATTGGACGACGGTCAAAAATGGACCGCGAAATTCAGTTGGGAGCAGCACGCCTTCGCGACCAATCCCGATTCGCGCGAGCCGGACAAATTGAAGCTGGCCCTCGTCGTTCGGGTCTATCTCGACGACCCGAAGAAAGCGCCGCCGTTGAATGGGAAGCCGGCACCACTCTTCGTTCAGGTTGCGGATGCGCGTATCGAGGAACACCGCTACTTCCGCGATGCCGGGGCGTACACGGGTTACTTCCACTTCGGGCCATCGACCGTCGCGGACCCGGCCGCGAACAAGGAAGTTAAGCTCTTCGCCGCCATCGACCTGCTCAAGCCGGGCGTCGGCGTTCCCTTCGAACTTCCGCTACCGAAGCCGGACGTGCAGGGCGAAGACCCCGTCTGGAAGATTTGGGAAAGCTACGCTCCGAAACTGCCGTAGTGAGATGCCGCCGTGCCCGATCCGCGACCACCCGAACCCACTCCGCCCTCGGACGACGCGAACGCCGCGCCGTGGGAACGCCAATCGGTGAAGCCGACGGCCTCGCTCCCCGGCGGCGCGACCACGGGCTGGCACGAAGTCCGCAAGGGCAAGGACCGCGGGAAGCAAATCGTCGCAACCGTCGGGCTTTTCTTCTGCCTGGTCGGCTTGCTCGGCGGGCTGATCTACTGGATGTCGCGACCGCAGCGAACGGTCGAACTGGTGGCCATCCCGGTGTCGCAGTACGGGGCGATCAAATGGGGGGCGAACCCCACGGCCGATCGCGACGCGGACAAATTGCTCGCGCAGTTCGAACAGGGCAGCGGCCGCGGATCGTCGCTTCAAGACGGCGCTCGCCTGAGGAAGTTGCTGGCCGGGCTCGCGGAGCGCGACCCCAACGTGCCGCTCGTTCTCTTCGTGAGTTCCCTCTCGATCGTTCGCGACGACCGCGTCTACCTGCTTCCGGCGGACGCGCACATCGACCAGCCCAAAACGTGGCTCCCGCTCGCGGACCTCCTCGCCCGGTTCAACGAATGCCCGGCCACCGAGAAAGCGTTGCTCCTCGACATCGCGCGCACGCCGCCCGATCCCTTCCGCGGAGCCCTGCACGACGATATCGCGACCAAGATCGACCAGGAACTCGCAGCCTCTAACCCGACGTTTCCCATTCTCGCCTCGTGCTCGCCCGGCGAACGCAGCCTCACGATTCCGGAACTCGGCCTTTCGGCGTTCGCGGAGTACGTGTCGCAGGGGCTCGCGGGTGAAGCCGACGGATATTATTCGAGCAAGGAAGCGGACAGCGTCATCACGTTCGCGGAGTTGGCGGAGTTCGCGATTTGCCGCGTCTCGCAGTGGGCCGATCAGGTGCCGGACGCTCGCCAGGTGCCGAAGCGGTACGGCCCAGACGGCAACGGCTTCATCTTGTTTCGCAAGCGGACGCGAGCGGCACTTCTCACGGAAGATTCGCCGGCACCTGCCGCCGCGCCCGGATACCCCAACGAACTTCGAGATGCCTGGAAGGTGCGGGATGCGGCGAAGCGCGACCTCGGATCGCTCCTCGCTCCCGACTTGATCCTCGAGTTGGAAGCGGCTTTGTTGCAGCTTGAAGACCGGTACCTGATGGGCCTCGAAACTTCGGACCCACGCGAGACCGAAGCCTGGAAAACCGCGGTAAAGCGACTCGCCAACCGCACGCAAGTTCTCGACTCCCCACCGCCCATCCGGGCCAGCCTCGCGGATTACCGTGCCGGTCGCAAGGACGCGACTCCCGAACTGATTGGATCGCTCGAAAAGTGGATGCGGATGCGGTTCCCACCGAAGGACGACACCGGCAAGCCGCCCCTGCCACCGAACGAGGCCGAACGCGAGAAGTTCGAACAAGAACTCGAGAAGTCGCTTCAAGGCGACTCGGCGCTCGACGGCTTCTGGTACTTGTGGAACGTCAAGCTCGTGACCGGGACGGGCCTGAGCGCGGAGCGAATCGCGAACATCTCGGCCACCCTGGACGAACGCTTCCCCAAGTTGCCGCTCACGAATGAGCAGTTGCTGCTGCGGCGAGTCGCGAAGGAGAAGCTACCGCCGGAGGCGTACCCGGACGTGGTCCGGGCGCTGCTGCAATCGGAGCAAGCACTTTCGGAGGCCGTGGCGGCCACCGCGGGTCGCTTCCCGGAAGGCTTCACTCGCGTCAAACTTCTGCTTTCGGAAGGGCACGACGCGAAGGTCGCGGGCGAAAAACGGCTGTTCACGATGCGCCCGAAGCTCGAAGACATCGCGGCGGCGCGGGAACACTTCAACATCGCCGCGGAATTCTTGAAGGCGTCTCGCAACGGTGCGAATGCGGTCCGCGCGGCTCGCCGTGCGTGGGCCGACGGCACGGCGCAACTTCACGCTTGCCTGCCGGGAACGATCGAGTTCGACCGCCCGGCGCTGCGCGATTGGTCCGACGCGGCAGATATCGCGAACAAGATCGCCGACCCATTGGCGGCATCCGATACCCCATTCGAGATCCGCGATTTCGAAGCCCTCGATGGCCTCGCCAAGCAGCTGCGCGCCAGCATGGCTCTGAAGCTGACGCTGATTTCGAGCGAGGACATCAAGGCTCTCGATCAGAGCGCCCAGCTTCGACCGCAAACGGTGAAGCTCGCGGACCTCCAAAAATTGCTCGGCGGGGCGGCGCTCGCGGCGGAAGATCGTGCGATGATGGCTGCGGGGTTTCGCAAGGTTTCGGCCCAGCGCTTCCACGCCGCGAAGGCGCGCTACGAACGCGAAGCGCCCGTCATGAAGCCGGCAGTCCGCCCTGAGCCCCTCAAGGCCTCGCTCCGGACTCAGCGCCGCGCGACGGCCTCCGTGGAGTTGCTCCGCATCGCGGGGCACTCGGAAGTCGAACAGATCGCTGGCATGGCTCGCGTCGACTCGAACGATTATTCCAAATGGCAACTCCCGGAGGAGCGATTGCGGAAGGCCTGGACGAGCGATCTCCCCGCGATGGCGGAACTCTGCGCGAAACAGGGGCGCTGGGTGGCGATCGAAAGGATCCTGCGGGCCTTACCCGCGAAGATCGATGGGTTCGACCCGGAAGGCGGGTTCGGCGAACTCTTCCGGAAAGAGGAGACCGAACGGCGGAAGTGGCTGGCCGAACGATTCAAGGAATACGGGAAACTCCGGGAGGGCGTGCCCGACGCGCCCGGATTTTATCGCCACTTGGTAGACGACTGCGACCTTCCCGTGCCGAAAGGGGCAAGGTAACACTAGGCGTTTGCGCCGTGCCGCGTACGGTCCGCGTTCCGGGTGGCACCGTGCTTCCAGCCGGTGCAGGCCAAACACACACTCCAACGGGTAACACGGATGCGCACCTCGTTCTTCCTCGCAGCATGGTCCATGCTGGCGCTGCTACTCCCGGCCGAGCGATCCGCCGGGCAGGACGGCCCCCCCACCGACAAGCCGTACGTCTTCTTCAGTGCGATTCCGGACGAAGCCACCGACGCGGCACCCGGCACCCCGCTTCGCCAGCTCAACCTTCGCCCGAACCAGGAGCAGCCGTACTACGTGTACGTTTACAACCCAACGGCTCAGAAGAAGTCGGTGCTGGTGCAACTGGTCTCGACCCGCAAGACGGGTCAGATTGCGGTCGCCGCGGAGCAAACGGTGGAAGTGGGAAGCAAGCAAGCGGTTCGCGTTCAGCTCTTGGGGAACAAGGCTCAGATTCCTCCCAATCCTCCCACCTCGCTGCCGACGGCGGACGGCAAGG
This sequence comes from Gemmataceae bacterium, assembly GCA_043733485.1. Classification (GTDB taxonomy): domain Bacteria; phylum Planctomycetota; class Planctomycetia; order Gemmatales; family Gemmataceae; genus Urbifossiella. Next base: position 21,558 of record JAYTGN010000278.1, on the reverse strand, counting down.
TGGCCGCCGCCCCGCTTCCGATCATCCCGCTTTATTCGAAGCCGCAGTTCCGCGCCGTGGTCGCGGACACCGAGGATGAAAAGGGAACGAAGATCGGGCTCGTGGCCAAGGACCTCTACACGACGGTCGAGAAGTCGACCTTCACCGACAACAAGTTGAAGATCGTGGTGAGGCGCAAGGTGACCGAGATGGTCGGCGGACCGATCGCGGTGCGGCTCATTCCCCGCAACAAGAACGGCGACGCAATCGATCCCGCCAAACTCGCGGCTGAGGGAAATAGCCTCGAAGGATTCCTGGCGACGAGCAAGACCGGCGACGGAGCCCAGGAAGTCGAATTGGTCCTGAATACCAAGGATCTCGCGGAGTACCTGAAAGATGGCTACGCCGAAGTCACCATCGATGGAGCGCCTCGTGCCCTCTGGTGCAAGCTCAACGGCGAACCCGCCGACCCGGTCGCTCCGTTCGGCGTCGCGGTGCCGCTCGTCGCGATTCCCGGCAAGCCGATCACCGTCCGGTTCATCGGCGACGGTGCCCCGACCCCACCGGAAGGGAGCGACTATCGCGTCGTCTTCAACCGCACGGGTTCGACCGCCGGCGAGCAAATCAAGAACGTGCCTTCAAAGCGGAACGAAGGCATCGACGTGCGAATCGGAGCGAACGGCGAGGCCATCTTCGTCACGCGCTCCGAAGACTGGGTCGTCGAGTTCCCCACGCAAGGGGTGTTCGGCAAGCGCGATTTCTTCGCCCGAGCCAGCACGACGGATTCCCCCAAGCGCGAGGTCAAGTTCGACGCCACAGCACCGACGATCGCACTCGACGCGGAACCCGCCATCAAACCCCTGGACCCGAAGGCACCGATTCTCAAGATGTACCGCCCCGGCCAGCGCATCAAAGTGACGGCCACCGGCAAGGATGCCGAATCGGACATCGATTCCTCCAAGGGGGCGATCATCTACCTGGGCGAGAAGCCCGGGCCGGACGGCAAGCCCAGCCCCAACGGACAAGTGAAGCCCGGCAGGCGGATCGGGACGACGGACAGCTACGAAGCCGAGTTCGACCTGCCGCCGACGCTCGTCGTTTCCGATGTCAAAATCGGAGCGATCTTCGTGAACGGCGTCGGACTAGCCGGCAGCGGCGAGGCCGAGATCAAGGTGGACTACACGCCGCCCGAGATCACGGTCCTGCGTTTCAACCCCGCCAAGGAACCGCTCGCGGCCTACAAGCCCGGCGACACCGTGCGACTTTACGCTTCTGCCTTCGACGAGGAATCCGGGATCGACCTCTCGCGGCCCGTGCAGTTCTTCATCGGCGACCCGCCCGGCCTCGACGGTAAGCCGGTCCAGACCACGCTCGTGTGGAAAGATGCCGAGGGCGTGATTTCCGATCTCAAGACCTCGAAGGGCCATCCGTATTGGGCCGCGGACCTCACGCTCCCCAAGGACATCAAGAAGGAAACCGAACTCAAGGTGGGCGTCTGGTTCGTCAACGGCGTCGGCCTGGCTGGAAGCCGCGTTGCCACCATCAAGTTGGACAAGGACTTCACCACGGCCACCTTGAAGGTGAAGGTGGTTCAAGGAAGCGACCGGCTGCAACCAGGCGTGAAAGTGTGGCTGCTCGATCAGTTCGGCAAAGTGGCCGACGAAGGGAAGACCGACGATTGCGGAGTGGTCACGTTCGTGAAAGTGCTGCCTGGCACGTACACGGTCTGGGCCGTGAAGGACGCGGACCAAAACGCCCACGACTTCAAGACGGTTGTGGCTCGGGGCGGCGACGAGACCGATGTATCGCTTTCGATCAAGCGGCAACCCGCGCCGCCGACCGTGGTGCCTCAGCAACCTCAGCGGTAAGGGTGTACCTTGCGGCTTCGCGATGAAGTGATCGTCGCGAAGCTGCAAACCGCTTTCACGCCGTTCCCAGTTCCGCCAGAATCGTGGCGGCGCGGTTCGCATCCACCACGCTGTCGAAAGTGGCGTAGCCGACGAACTTACCGGCGATCACGGACATCACGAGCCCGTGCAAGTTGATGCCGGCCATTTCCCAGGATTGCGTGAGCCGGCCGCTGAGGCCGGCTTTGTCGTCGCCGGACACGCGCATCACGATCGGCTCGCTGACCTCGTGCATCCCGGCGGAGCGAGCGGCGGTCAGTTCGTTCGCCCCGTGCAGCGGTGCGACGTAGAGATCGCCCATGCCCGTCTTCGTCGCCGAACGCTGGCTGTACACGTATTCGAGGTGGGCGCCGCCTTCGGCCAACTTCTTCAGCTTCGCCGAGATCCCGCCCGGCTTGTCCTCGATTTCCGCGTGGAAAACTTGGACTCGCTGCATTTTAAAACTCATGGGAGTTGCTCCTGAGGGTCTGGGCCCGATCGTTCGAAATTCGGCGACATGCCTGCGGGTTGAGCCGCGGATCGTCTCTACGGGATGATACCTCCGGCAGGCCCCAACGGAAACGGGTTCGTCCGGTAATCCTGACCCCGACGCGGATTTCACGCGGCACCAATGTGCAGGAGAAGCCGGCATGACCACTCGGCTGTGTTTTTTCTTTTCGGGTCATGATGCATGTTTTCACCATGAATTGAGGGACTTCGCATGACCGGCAACGGGCCGCGCTGGTCGTGCTCGTTCGGGCTTCGGCCGCAACTCGATTCGAGACAGCACGATCCGCCTCCGACGCGCATGACCAGGGTGGTCAAGGCGGAGGCGACGTCGGGAAATGAAGTGCGGGCCGCACGGAGCGTACGATCCGGAAGTGGAATGTGCAAATGCGGGCAATACGGTCGAAGCCGTTTCCCGATTACTCAACCGAACAACTGCTCGAGTAATTCCTCACGCTGCAAGCCGAAATGATCGGCCACATCCTTGAGAATTTCAGCGAGCGTGCCGACCTTGATTGGGTCGTGAGCGGGTATCGTCAGGTGGTGTTCGCCGTTCTGAAGTGTGGTCAGCCGAACGTGCGAGCCTTTTTGGCGAACGACGACGTAGCCGAGCTTCTCGAGATTCTTGGTCAGCTCGGATCCCGAAAGATTGCGCGGTGTTTTCATGGGATCAGTACTTCATCGCGGACGAAATGAAGCCGAATGACCCTCGGCCGCTTGTCGTCTTCGAAATGGCAATCCACTGCCTCGCGGATATTGCGCCGCAACTCGTCGAGGCTCTCTGCTTCCGTGAAGATCGACTCGCCCAATGCGCGGGCGCAAAACCCGCCTTCGGGTGAATCCACGATCAGAAAAATAATCTCGCTCATGTCGAATTCAACCTCAATTCCTGACCTGATCATACACCTTTCCCAGGATGAACGACAGGTCATCGTTTGGGATCACGTTCCTGGCGGCGGGATCGGCATGCGCGGCGGGGCGGTGTCCCACATGAGTTTCACTTCATCCGGGGTGAGGCCGAACGCCGCGTTCACGATGTCCGACACCCGGCGTTCCAGAACCTCCGCTTCCCGCGCCAACCCTTGAAGTGGAACCACGGACGCGGCGTATTCGTCCTTCAATCGCTTCACCTCGGCCACGCTCAGCGCCTTCTTCTTCCGCCCCTTCTTCACCTCGTCGACAAACGCATCCGCATCCAGCCCGGCCGGCTCCTGTAACTTCATGGACGCCTTTTTGACCGCGAACTCGACCTTGAGCCAGTCCACCACCGCGGCCCGTCCCGATTGCCGCCGAGCGGATAACAGACTAACTAGGCTGGATTTGATAATCCCAAGAACTGCGATAGCTTGCTGGCCAATCGATCCAAATCATGAGTCTGGCATTCCCAGACAACCAACACACGCCATCCAGCACATCGAAGTGCGGCCAAATTGCGTCGATCCCGCTCTTTTGTAGTGTTCCGCTTAGCCTGCCAGAATTCGGAATTAGTGGCAGGTGTGCTTCGTCCTCGCTTACAAGAATGTGAATGCCAGTAGCAACCATGTACGAAGACAATAGACCCACGCACAGACATAACGATGTCAGGTTTACCAGGTAGATCACTGCGATGTAATCTGAATCTGCAATTAAGGCGATGTAGCAGCGACCGGACCGCCAGTTCAGGCTTCGTGTCCTTGCCGCGAATTGCCGCCATACACTTGCTACGTTGTAAACGCGTAAGAGTATCTGCCATATCACACTTACTTGCTCTTTGGTTTCGGGCCGAGTTTCCTCGACAGAAACTCATATACTTCTTGCTGCACCTTTCGCGGTTGACGTCGTATCATTGCCAGCGCACTGATTGCGTCTCGGGATGTAGGAACCTTAAGATTGTCTTTGTCTTTGTTATACCAGACACACACAGCACGAAGGTTGTGCTCCTCGTCTGTGCCGCCTTGGCTAATAGGACCCGTATGATCGATTTGCAATCGGCACTTCTTGCATTTTCTTGTCTGCTTGCCAACGATGCTCACCCGCAACATTAAAGTCCGCACGATCCATCTTCGATGTCCATTGCGGCGGCGAGCGCAAGCGCGTTATTCAGGATGAAGGTCCCATACTTCCTGGCGAGTAGGATCACTTCCCGGGCACCACGCTCGGACCAGTCCCCATCGTGCATGAGCGCATCAGTCAGTCGTTCGTCCGAAGCGTCTTCACCCGTCTTTGCAACGATTACGTCGTAGTCGGCGAGTAGATAGTCTGTCTCGAACTCGACCATTTCTTCCTCCTGAATTGGTGTTGTGGTCAGACAGTCTTGAATACGTGCTCACGATGCCAACGCAAGCACTCGGGATCAGGAAAGAATCGAGTAGGTGGTATGAGTTTCTGGCCGTGCCGAACGGCAATCAGAGCGGAAACAGATTGATCTTTAAGGTCTCGAACTCGCTTACTAATGCAAAGCGACAGGTCGTCCTCGATAGTAAAAAGCCCCGTGTCGAAGAGTCGATCGAAGGTCGCGGACATGCACACACCATTTGTTGGGTCGGCGCGACGATGCTCGTCCACGCTCCACGGAATGATATGTCCTGCTACTAAACACTCGACAAGTGGCAATCCGGTGACACAACATCGCTTGTTGTAACTACTGATAACAGCATCCCGAAAAAATGTCTGATGCAATCTCTGCTTGACAGTGACTATTTTCTCCGAAGGGCCTCCCGGCGCAGTCAACGGAGCATCAGCAAGTCTCCTCGGTTCGCGTTCTTTTCGCAAATCGTATGCTCGGACGATCAGTCCATTCCAGTCGGCGTGGAATTCATCCCAGACAGCCTTATCAAGTTTGCTTCCGTGCGTCAGGCCCGTGATATTTCGCGCCGCAAGTTGCGGGTCGAATGCCCCAAAGTTGCCGAGCTTCCGAGCAACGGATGCTGGTGTTCGGTGCAATAGGGCCGCAAGTTCCTTGACGCGGGAGTCGTTCGCTTTGGTGCGTTGGAATGGAATTCTGCAGTACAACTCAAACGCGAGAATCAGTTCATCTCGCGTCCATAGCTGACCATCATTGCTAGGCCGTGCCTGCATCGAAATCCTTATGCGTTAAGAGATAAGATTACCATTTCACGGGTTCGCTGTCGACGGAGTTCGGTTTCTTTCATGGCCGCGGCTTGCGGCGTGCCGAGGAGCTTGGCCCAACGGATGAGTTTGGGCCGGGCGGCGATTGCGGTCGGCGACGGCTGGAAAGTTTCGAGTCGCGGCTGGAGCGCTTCGGGCCGGAAGAGCGGCTTGGGTTCGGTGGGCATCGTTCGCGGCCATCTTGGAAGGATCGAAGGAGTCGCGTCCTGCGAGCAAGCTCAACCCTCGAGCAAATCGCGAAGCGGCTTCGCGCTGGCCTTCCAGTTGGATCGGTACGTCGCTTCGAGCGGCACGGGAACGTGGGCTTCCCGCGCGATGAACAGCGGCATATCGGGCATCACGTCGCCCACGGCAACGGGTTCGACGTAAGCGGTCAATGGCGGTGAGGCGCGATAGGCCGCCAGCGTGAGCGGCTTGCCCTTCGGCGGAACGAAGGCAAGCGAGCCGAACTCGTCGAGGATGGCCCGGTGAACGCCTTGCGGATCGCGCTTCGTCGGCGGGAACAAGTCCACGATGAGAACGTGAATGCCGCTGCGAATGAAGTCCGTGGTCTTGTCGAGGAACGCCTTGAAGTGCAAGCGGCTCTCCTTGTTGCCGGGGGAGACGATCTCGATGATGGCGACGACCTCCCCCAGGTGATGCCGAATCGCGATGCGGTTGGCCTTGCGGGCATATCGGACCGCGTCCGATTCGAGTTCGTGAACGAGCCGCGTTCTGGGAGCATCGAGCAAAGCCGTTCCGCCGCGCGGATGGCGTTTCGATTTCTTCGAGCCACCGATCTCCACAGCGATCACATCCGGCTCCGGCCCTCCGACTCTTTGTTCGACATAAGCATAGTATCCCTCGGGCATGAGCCCCGAATTGAGCGACTTACGCAGTTCTCCCGTCCAAGCTTGGTGGAAGTCGTGGAACAACCCCGACGGTACGCGAGTCCAATCGTGGATCGGCATGATGCACCTCCCTCGCCCATGATACCTCAGCGTCGCTTCTTCTTGCGTTCGTCGGCGCTTACGGGGACCGGTGTCCACTCTCACGACAATTCCAGCGCCGCTTTCAGTGCTTGATCGACCAATTGCATCAGCGCGTCCGACAAATGCCCGATGACGTGCAGCACACGCCGCTGTCGAACGGTAGCCAGGTTGTTGCACTTGACCAGGGAAGGACCGCTCAGCCTCGAACCAGCCCCTTCCGCCGTTCGCGGATCGACGAGTACAGTCGTGGGTTGCCCCGCGTCATCCAGATTGCCCGTGATCATCGCGAGGATGGTGTTGGCGAGCCGCCGATTCTCGGCGTCACTCTGAACGACCACCGCCGGTCGGATCTTCTCCCCCAGTCTGTCCTGGAAGGGGAAGGGCACGAGAACGATGTCGCCGCGAGTCATACCGGTTTCCCGAAATGCTGGTAACTTTCCAGATAAGGATCTTTAGCGTCGTCCGCGGCCATGACTTCGTTAATGGACGCAGCCCCTTCATCGGGGTCGTAGTCATCCAACGTCAGAAGAGCCTTGAGGCGATCATAAGCTGCTCGGCGAACGAGGACGTAAGTTTCCTGCGTCCGGGGGTCGATGGCGACCGGTTCCGGCTCGCTCAATTCTTCCCGCTGCCGTTCGGATAGTTCGATCACGATGCACCTCCCTCGCCCATGATACCTCAGCGTCGCTTCTTCTTGTTCTTCTTCTTGCGTTCGTCGGCGCGTTCTTTCGCGCTCTTGCGGTGGCCGGTGTCGCCCTTCAACTTCATGGCGTCCATGCCGCCCGGCATGAACGCGCCCGCCTTGCCCAGGCCCGTCACCATCTTCAAACGCTGCCACATCGACATCTGCGACATCTGCTTCATCAAGGCCCGCACCTGATCGAACTGCTTCAAGAATTGATTGACCTCGTGCGGCTCCACACCCGCACCCTTCGCAATGCGACGCCGACGGTTCGGGTCGATCGAATCGGGGTCGAGCTTCTCCTTCTTCGTCATCGAATCGATCATGCCCTGCACGCGCTTCAGGGCCTCTTCGGGGTCCTCGCCCTCGGGGATCATGTCGGCCATGCCGGGCATGCGGCCGATCATGTCCTTCATGCCCATCTTGGCGATCATTTGAAATTGCGAGCGGAACATTTCCAGCGTGAAGTTGCCCTTTTGCAGCGCCTCCTGCTGCTTCGCCATGTCCTCGGCGGAGATGTCCTTTTGGATGTCGGCGATCTTGCCGACGATGCCCATGAGGTCGCCCTGACCCATGATGCGGCCGGCCATCCGCTCGGGGACGAACTCTTCGAGCTTGTCGACCTTCTCGCCCATGCCGATGAACTTGACGGGGACGCCGGTCACGCCCTTGATGGACATGGCCGCGCCGCCGCGGGCGTCGCCATCGAGCTTGGTGAGAATGCAGGCGTTGAGTTCGAGTGCGTCGTTGAACGCCTTGGCCACGTTCGCCGCTTCCTGCCCGATCATCGCATCGACGACGAGATAGACTTCGTCCGGCTTCACGAGCTTGTCGATCCGCTTCAACTCGTCCATCAACTCCTGGTCGATTTGGAGCCGACCGGCGGTATCGAGAATGACCACGTCGCAGAGCGTGCGCTTGGCCTCGGCCACGGCGTTGCGGCAGACGTCGACCGGCGTCGTGTTCTCGGTGTAGACGGAGATGCCGATCTGTAGGCCGAGCGTCTGAAGTTGATCGACGGCACCTGGGCGTTGAAGGTCCGCCGCGGCGAGGAGCGGCTTGCGGCCCTTGCTTTGCAAGGTGAGCGCGAGCTTCGCGGCGGTCGTGGTTTTACCCGAACCCTGGAGGCCGCAGAGCATGATGACGACGGGCCGATCCGCGCGCTGCGGAATCTTGTGATCCACCGGGCCCATCAGGGCCACGAGTTCCTCGTACACGATCTGGATGATCTGCTCGGAGGGGTTGATGCGGGCCATCACGTCTTGGCCGACGGCCTTGGCTTCGACGCGCGAAATGAAATCGGTGACGACGTTGAAGTTCACGTCCGCTTCGAGGAAGGCGCGGCGGACTTCGCGCAGGCCTTCCTTGATGTTGTCGGCGGTGAGTTTGCCGCCCTTGAACTTCTTAAAAGCCTCGGACAGCGAGCGGGTAATTCCTTCAAACATGCAACACCATCGAGACGAATGCTGAGTCGCGAATCGAGATACTTTAAGACTATGGCGGGTCCGGTTCAACAGGACGGAACGGCTCGGGAATCTCGCCGAAACTCGCTCGGATTCACGGTTCGTCCGCGTTCCGGAGTACAATAGGTGGTACCGATTGATTTCCAACGCAGGATCGGATCGAACGATGGAACTGCACCAGCTTCGCTACTTCGTGGCCGTCGCCGAGACGGGCAGCTTCACCCGTGCGGCCGAACGCGTGGGCGTGACGCAGCCCACCCTCAGCGAGCAGGTCATCCGGCTGGAAGGAAAGACTCACGGAGTGGGGCGGCGGCTCTTCGATCGCTTGGGCCGCAAGGTCGTGCTCACGGATGCGGGACACGAATTGCTCGGCCGGGCCCAGGCGATTCTCGCGGCGGTCGATGAAGCCGAGCGGGTGGTCCGCGATTCCACGGAGGGCGGTCGGCTCCGCGTTGGGGCGATTCCGACCATCGCGCCCTTCGTGCTCCCGGCCGCGGTCCTTCGATTCAGCAAGGCCCATCCCGGCATTCGGCTTCAGCTACAAGAAGACCGCACCGAACGGCTCTTGGCCGACGTGCTCGCCGGCGAACTCGACGTGGCGATTATGGCGCTCCCCATTCGCGACGACCGCCTCCACGTCGAGAAGCTCTACTCCGAACCGCTGGTCATGGCACTGCCCGCGAAGCACCGGCTGGCTTCGAAGACCGAGGTGAAGTTGGTGGACGTGATGGACGAGCCGTTCATCCTGCTCGATGAAATGCACTGTTTCGGCGATCAAGTCTTGAGCCTGTGCCGGCGCGGGGGCGTGGAGCCGAAGGTGGTGTGCCGCGGGGAGCAGATCGCGACGCTGCTGGCGATGGTGGCGGTGGGCCAGGGTGTTTCCGTGGTGCCCGAAATGGCGGCGGTGGGCGATAGCTCGCCGAAGCGGGTCTACCGGCCGCTCGGCAAGCCGAGCCCGACTCGCACGCTCTGTGCCGTCTGGCACAAGCAGCGGTATCGGCCACCTTCGCTCCGCGCGTTCGTGGAAGTCGTGAAGCAACCGGGATGAGTCATTCCTCCGCCATCGGTAGCGGCTCGGCACCCGGTGGCGGTTTCCCTTTCCCCGACTTCACGTACTCGGCTCGGCGGGCGGCGTACTCCTCCGCCGAGAGCGTGTCGATCTCGGTGTCCGGCTCCGTGGCCTGCTTGAAGATTTGCTTCAAGAAGGGAATGCACCAGCCGCAGCCCGTGCCCGCGCCGCCGCACAGCGAAAGCTGGCTCGCCACCTTGGGCTCGTGCATCCGCGACCAGTTCACGAGTTTGCGCCGGGTCACGTGGAAGCAGTAGCAAACTTTGTCGTCCAAGTTCATCGCGGTTCATCCGTGTAGCTGGTGCCGGCGCGGTATGATGCTCCACGTCTGGCTCCGTCCATTATCCCGGAGAGTGCATGGGGCTTGCAACGGAATCGCGAAATCCGGACGACCAGCGCGTCGTTTTGTGGCTGGCCTGAGGATTTTGATCCGTGCAGCGGAGAGCAGTTCCAACCAAATCCGGAAGGCAATGCCGCACGTTGCAACGCACACCGTTGAAAGACGGGTGAAGTGAAAAATACCCACTCGTCGGAATGGGTGGGCATTATCATGACACCATGAACCATCCCGATCTCGCCGGCTTTCCCGTGGTCGTCGAACACGACATCGCCTGGGGCGATATGGACGCCTACCAGCACGTCAACAACGTCGTCTACTTCCGCTACTTCGAGAACGCCCGTATCCCGTGGCTCGACAAGGTCGGGTGGGACACCATCGAGGTGGATGGCATCGGCCCAATCCTCCACAGCACGAGTGCCCGCTATCGCCGGGCGCTCACGTATCCGGACCGCATCCTCATCGGCGTTCGCGCCATCGAGGTGCAATTGGACCGCGCGACCGTCGAGTATCGAATCGTGAGTACGAAGTTGAACGCGCTCGCGGCCGATGGCCAAGCCGTGATCGTGAGCTACGACTACAGCGCTTCTAAGAAATGCCCGATTCCGGAAGGCGTGCGAAAGGCGATGGAAGAAATGAGATAAAACCCGGTTTCTGCTTGGGAAACCGGGTTTTTGTAAAGACCAAGAAACCCGGTTTCCCAAAGCAGCAACCTGGTTTCGCTCACTTGCTCAATTCACTTGCCCGGTTCGTACATGAAGAAGTCGCGCGGGCTGCGGACGAACTGATGGTTCGGGAACACCAGCGTGCCCTGGTTCACGGGCGGGTACTGCTGATACTGCGGCGGGCCGTAGCCGCCACCTTGACCGTGGCCGCCGTGGCCCATCGGCATACCGGTGTTGCAGCCATTGCAGGTCGAGCATCCGCCTCCGCCATCGACGCGGAAAGCCTTGCGGAGGCCGGGCATCAGGCCGTAGCGATCTGGGGCTCGGCCCGGTTGACCTGCACCCAGGCCCATGAGCGTGTTCGGGGCGGTGAACTCATTGCGGATCGGCTGAATCGGGGGGCCGCCGCCGCCTTGCGGCGCGGGAGGCCCGAAGCCGCCCCAGTCCGCCTGGGCGGAACCGACCGCCAGGGACATCACCGCCATAGCAAATAGCATCCGTTTCATCTTCGCATCCTCGGCGCGGAAGGGTTCCGGTGCGATCGAGGCTTCCTCGCCCCAATTCGCTCGCACCGTTTCATCGACCGACGAACGCGCGGGATGGCTGCGAACCGGAAATGACCAGCGGCGGAAACACCGACGCGGGCCGCAACAACGGACCCGGCGGCACGACCGCTACAGTTTCCGCAGCAAATAGAGGATGAGGAAGACGAGAAATACGAGCAGGGCTGCGGTTCCGACCACGGCCGACGACATCCAACGAGCCGCCGGATTCTCGCCCGTCGTCAGCGTCGTCACGGCTTCGCGCAGTTGCCGATCCACTTCTTGAAAGAGCAAGACATCGTCGGAAACCCAGCGAAGCGTCGCGGTCCGACCGCCGACAAAAGGGTCCACTTCACACAACGGAACGCCGCTCACCCAGAGGTTCCCACGGCGTTCGACGGGCCGACCCAGATGCTCGAATACTTCGAGGAGGGTAGCATCGAAGTGATCGGGTTCGACGTTGTACACCACGAGCGTGCGACGCCGGGATTGCAAGGTAAGGAACGAACCGCCGAGGACGAAGAGCAAGTAGAGGAGTACCGTGACCACCCAAGCGAGGTGTTCCTTGATCCATGCGTCGCGGAGTGCCTCGAAGTTGCCGCGCATGAAGAACCGGACGTTCGACTGTAGGAGCGCGAGTAAGAGCCCGCCGCCGCAGAGGATGAATCCCGAGAGCCCCGCCAGGAGGCTGGCGAAATCCCACGGACCAGCCAAAATCGTCGGACGGCTACGGCGAACGATGATCGAGAGCCAAAGGAAGTACATCAGAAGTGGCGCGAACGAGAAGACGCCGGCGAGGCAAGCCACGAGGATAAAGGAGAACAAGGCGTCGCTCCCCTTGCGTGATTCGCGAGTCGAAATCGGGCCGTTTCAACGTGAAACCGCACCTTCATGATATAGGGTTGCCGAATATTTTCACGATGCGCAAGACGAACCCCTTTTCGCTTGGGCATTTCCCACTAGGATAGGGGTATAGAACGCGGCGTGGAGCAGCCCGGTCAGCTCGCCAGGCTCATAACCTGGAGGTCGTAGGTTCAAATCCTACCGCCGCAACTCGAAAACCCCGGAAAACAAGGCACTTCAGTGGGCCGAAGTTTTCCGGGGTTTCCTCTTTTTCCACCAATTCCGGGCACTTAGGTACCAGGAAGGTGTTCGGGACTGTCCCACTCGTCGCTAAGTATCTTGCCGGCATCATCAAAAGCCCACTACGAGCCGCGGCACATTGACTCCCTTCAAAGGCGACCGGCCGCTGGCTGCGGAGTCGGGGTGGCCGCTGTACAACTCGGCCCCCTTGGCATACATCGCCGTCCGTTAGCCCGTCGTCACCATGCAGTACCTTGTTCCACCCTCAACTCGACTACGTCGACGACCGGATGGACGCGGCGGTCCATGGTCCTGGCCCCGTTTCCGGAACCGTCGCCAACGGGCCGCGGCTTCCTGCATCTGCACCTGAACCGATCGCCAGCACGGTCCGCCCGGTTTCCTGCATCGTCCGTTCGATAGCTCGCAGCATCCCCCACGTGTTACGCCGCGGCCGAAAGCCCCACGAGCAGTCGAGGAACACCTTCTCCCAGAATCGTTCGAGGGCACGATGCACTGCCTTGGAGACCACTCGATCGAGGATCGTGGGAATCGCGAGCGAACGCGTCTTGGTCGTACCCGGCTTGGGAATCTCGACCGGCTTGGTAGGCTGCGGCTGATAGCAGTAATTGCACAGATCTGCCCCACTTCGACCGGGCTCAAATCGTCATAGTGAAGGTGCCGTACCGGGACTCTGTCCGCCTTCCTTGCGCAACTCACGGTAACAATCGTACAGTTTGTCCCGGTCGACGATCATCGCGACCGACAGGGGAAACGCCGCGGCTGTTCAGCCTGGAATCGGGCATAGTCTTCGTCCAGACGCTGACGCTCGGTCAGGGTCTGCTCCCACTGGCGCTCCAGTTCGCGGGCCACCAACCGGTTCTCCGGATCGACCGCATCATATTGCCGACGGGCCCGATCCGTTTCATACCCGGCCCGCTCCAGTCGCTGCTTCCAATGCCGATGCAGTCGCTCGCGGTCTCGTTCCGCCCGTTCGGCGGCACGCAGGCTCAACACGAGCGACGCAGGCTCGACCGCTTGGAGCACCAGCGATTCGATCAGCCGGTCCGGATACGCGGCCACGAGGCTCTGGCCGCGCGAGCCGCCGTACTCCTGATGTTCCGAATCTCAAGCGTACCGCGGGTTCGCCGATGCCCTTGCGTTTCGTGCCGCCATCGGCTTGCCGCACCGTCCGCAGCGAACGACCCCGTTCAGGAGCGTCGGAGCGCGGCCCGTGGCTTTCTTCGACCCCGGCCCGCGATCGTTTGCCGCAAGACGGCGACCGTTCTGCTCGAACTGCTCCCACGAGATGTAGGCCGGCACCTTGTCCTTGAGCAGGCAGATCCAATCCTCGCGGGGAACATTCCGACGGCCGGACTTCGGTTTGCCCGGCGTGCGTCGGGTCGGATCGAACGGGCACCGTCCGAAGGTGTAGGCTCCGTGCAGATCGGATGACGCAGCATCTCGTACAGCGTGCTGCGCCGCGGGCGTCGCCACACCAACCGTCCCTTGCCCGGCCCTCGCAGGATGTGCAACTCGGCCTCGCTCATGGTGCCCTTGAGACCCAGCAACAGGCGGTCGTCGAAGTCGGCCGGATCGTACACGCCATCGGCATCGCCAAGAAGAACCTGAAACCGTGCGCTCCGTTCGAGCAAGCGATGCCAGTCCGCGCACGAGCGAGCCAACCGGCTCATCTCACGTCCGAACACGATGAGGACGTGCCCGAGCGCGATCTCGGCCAGCAGACGCTGGAATCCCGGCCGGTTCTCGACCGAGGTGCCGCTGATTCCCCGATCCTCGTCGATCACCAGCACGCGCTCGGCGACCCAGCCCGCTGTTGCAGTTGGTACTGCAAGTCCGTGGATTCGCGGTTGCTCGCAACCTGTTGCGCGGTCGATTGGCGAATGGAGACGACGGCGAGGCGATCGTGGTGTCGGGGGCGAATCTTGTGTCCGAACGGAGAAGCGGGATCAATGCCGTTCATGCGATCCCTCCGCCGGAGCGTCGGGGTTCGCCAGTCGATCCGCCAGCATGCGGCCGAGGCATTGCAGGAGTTCCTCCTGCTGGCGGCTCGGCAAATCCTGCCACCGGGGTTCGGTCCGCGGAGACGGGTTCAGGGAGGTGTTGGACGAGGTGTTGGGTTACTTCCGGAATCAAGGGCATCGGATGGAGTATCCGGAGTACGAGGCGAACGGTTGGTACATCGGTTCGGGCGCGGTGGAAAGCGCGTGTAAAACGGTGGTCGGTGCTCGGCTCAAGGGTGCGGGGATGCGTTGGAGTGAAGGCGGGACGCACGCGGTCTGCCACGTCCGGGCGTTGTATCGCAGTGAGCCCGGACAGTGGGAGGCGTTCTGGCAATTGGTGTTTTGACGACGTCCGTTCAGCAACTAATGTGACGCCTACCCGCCAGGGGTTCCGCTTCGCTCCACCCCTGGTTACCATCGGACGCCGCATCCGCGGCGAGCAGCCGATTGCATTCGTTCCGGTAGCATCGGTGATTTGAAGGTCAGTAACAAACGCGCTGCAATGAAATCGAAAGCACTCCGTTCGCACTTCAATTTGGAAGTGTCGTGAATCGCCGGAGGAACTTCACCCCGGCGATCGCATCCGCGAGGCGGTCCTCGCCCTGCTCCCGATCGACCGTCAAGAACCCGTTGAAGCCGGCAACCTGGAGCGTCGCGGTGAAGGCCATCCAGTCGATGTCGCCGGCTCCGACCGGCACTTCCTGCAAGCCGCGGCTCAACCCGGACAGGCGCGCATCCCGCGCGTGAACGTGAGCGATCAGGCCGGTGAGGGGCGTCACGTTAGTGAGCGGATCGTGGCCGTGCATCAGGAGATTCGCGGGGTCGAACGTCACTTTCAAACTGCCGGTATCGAAGCTGGCGAGGTAAGCGCGAACCGCCTCGGCCGGATCGAAGCCGATTTCGAGGGCGAGTGCAATGCCGATGCGGTCGCCGAACGAGGCGAGCGATTGAAGCGTTTCGCGCATGGTTGCGGCGCGCGGCGAATCCGGTTCGCCAGGAATTTTCGGGCAGGGCACCACGACCGTTCGGGTTCCCAGGTCGATCGCGAGTTGCATGACCGCGCGGACGTACTCGATGCGCTCTTGTTGGTGGGCGGCCACGTCGAGGCCGTGCCGCAAGGGCGTGTGGAGGGCCGCGAGTTCCTGGCTGAAGGAGCGGAGCAGGTTGCGGAATTCGCGACGGCCGGTGTCGCCGAGGCGATCGGCGGCGAGTTCCCCGGCGGCATCGACCTGAAGCCCGGCGGCACCCATCTTCGCGGATGCGGCGATGGCCGACCGCAGCGGTAAGCCGGTCGATTCGAGGACGATTCCCAGCTTCATGTCGGCCCCGTCAAGAAGTCCGTGAACGGTTTCACGAGTTGCCGGAACGCGGCGGTCGGCAAGTCGACCGTGGACCAGCGAGGACTGCGCGCCTTCATGTGAACGCGGTACTCGTGGACGTCGACGCCCCGGGCGAGGTAGGTGCGACCCTTGTACGCGAACAGATCCGGCGTGTCGTGGGGCAGTGAGACCGAGGGGAGTACGTGGTAGACGAAGGCGAGCACGCCCTGGAAGCCGTCGCCGAAGCGACCGGACCAACGGGTGAGGCCATCGATGTCGCCAGCGGTGGACCAGTTTTGCCAAGTCTTGCGCGACTTGCCGGCGGAGAGGCTCGGGAACTGCCGGCCTTTCACATCGACGACGAGCCGGGCTCGGTGCGGGCCGACGACGATGAAATCCGGGGACTTAATTTCTTCGGAGTCGAGGTAGCTCCGCCGTGCCTCGTCGATGGGCACCACGGCGATCCCCAGATCGCGGAGGTACCATTCGAAGGCCGCTTCGTAGTGGTTGTCGCGCTTCATGGAGGACGTCCCAAACGCGAAGGTCGACGCACACTCTGATATAGCCGTTCCACACCCGAGAGAGAAGCGAACTTCGGATCGTCCGGAACCGCGCCTCCCCAGTCCCTTATCCGTATCTTCCCGTCATGCTCGTTTCCTGCGCGTTGCTGAGTGCCGCCTATTTCCTGGGTGCCATCCCGTTCGGTTACCTGATTGGCCGGATGCGCGGCGTCGATTTGTTCCGCGAAGGGAGCGGGAACATCGGCGCGACGAACGCCGGCCGGGTGCTCGGTCGCGGCTTCGGAATACTCGTCTTCCTACTCGATTTTCTCAAGGGAGCCGTGCCCGTCGCGGCCATCGTGCCACTGGCTCGGTTCCTCGATCCCGAGGCTCCGACTGCGTTCGGTTCGCCCGAAATCCTCCGCGTCGGGGCCGGAGCGCTCGCCTTCCTCGGGCACCTGTTTCCCATTTACTTGCGATTCCGTGGCGGTAAGGGCGTGGCCACCGGAGCCGGGACGCTTTTCGTACTCGCGCCGGGGCCGGCCGCACTCGCCGTGCTGGTTTGGGTCGCGGTGCTGCTCGCCGCGAGAATGGTGTCGCTGGCCTCCCTCGTGGCGGCGAGCATTCTCGTAATAGCCTGGTCGCTCGCCGTCCCCACTCCCTTCGCCCCAGACTTCCTGCCGATCGGCCTCTTCCTCTTCGCCGGCACGCTGGCGGTCGTCCTCAAGCACCGAAACAACGTCGGGCGACTTCTGACCGGAACCGAGCATCGAATTGGAGACTTCCCCCTGCGCGAAACCCTGGTCCGCACGCTGCACGTTCTCGCGCTCGGGCTCTGGTTCGGCGGCGCGGCGTTCTTCAATTTCGTCGCCGCCGTGCCGATCTTCGACTCCTTCAAACAGGTGGTGAACGCAGGCCCCTCCGACCGCACGGCCCATCAGCAGATCATCGACCCTCACGCCCCCCAAGAACAGAAAGACGCGCTGGCCAGCGCACTCGCCGGCGCGGCCGTCGGGCCGATCTTCCCCCGATTCTTTGCTCTCCAAGCGACGTGCGGACTTCTTTCATTTATCACGGCACTCGCCTGGTGGCATGCCGGTCCGCTGCATCGCCGCCGCGCGCTTCTCATCGGCTTCGCGCTCTCGTTCGTCGCGATCTCGTGGCCGCTGTCGAACCTCGTGAGCGAACTGCGACTCCAGCGCTTCGATCCGGATGCCGCGAAAGCCGAGGCGGCCAAGGCCGCGTTCGGCACGTGGCATTTCGCGAGCTTGCTGCTCAGCTTCGCGACAACTTGCCTGGCGGGCGCGGCGCTGGCCCTGGCCGGCTCGCTACCCGCCAAAGCCCCGAACTCCGATCCGCCGAGCCTCGTAGAATGAGCTCGGCCCTGATTCCCAAAGACGCAACGCGATGTTCTGGCGGCTGTTCTCCACCCATTTGTTGCTCGTCCTGATCGCCGTGGGGCTGGTCGGCTTGCTCATTTTCCAGCGCGATCCGCCGCTCTTCTTCGACCTCGCCAAGGAAGTCGGCCTCGCCGTCCTCTTCGTCGTCGGCATCTCCATCGGCTTGGCTTACCTCCTCGCTCGCCGGTTCGCCCGGCCCCTGAACGTACTCACCGCCGGGGCGCGCCGCCTCACCGACGGCGACCTCGGCCACACCATCCGCGTCTCCGGCAGCACCGAACACACCGCACTCGCCGCCACCTTCAACGCCATGAGTAGTCGCCTCGCGGCGACGTTCGCGCAAACGGCCCACGACCACGAGCAACTCCGCACGATACTCTCCGGCATGGTCGAAGGCGTGATTGCCGTCGATCACGACCAGAAAGTGCTGTTCGCCAACGAGCGTGCGGGCGTACTCCTGGAGTTCGACCCACTCACGGCCGTCGATCGCAAACTGTGGGAAGTGGCCCGGCAGCGCGGCTTCCAGGAGATTCTCGAAAAAGGACTCGAGAACGCCGGCCCGTTCCGCGAAGAACTCGACCTCAAAGGCCCGAACGAGCGGAGCCTGGCCGTGTACGTGTCGCGGTTGCCGGGGCAGAGTTCGCCCGGTGCCGTCGTTGTGATTCACGACAACACGGGATTGCGGAAGCTCGAACGGATGCGGCAAGATTTCGTGGCGAACGTGTCGCACGAACTGAAGACGCCGTTGGCCGTGATCAAGTCGAACGTCGAGGCGTTGCAGGACGGCGCGGCGGACGACCCCGAGACGCGCGCGCTGTTTCTCGGGCAGGCCTCGCAAGAGGCGGATCGGCTCGAAGCCTTGATCCAGGATTTGCTGAGCCTCGCGCGCATCGAGTCCGGCGAGATCGGCCTCGAACTTCAACCGGTGCCGCTGGACGAGGCGATTCTGAGTTGTTTGGAACGCCATCAGGTGCGTGCGGAAGCCAAGAGCCACACGCTGGTGGAGGTGCCGTCGCTGAACGGCCCGGCCACGGCGTTCGCCGACCCCGACGCACTACGCCAGGTGCTGGACAACCTCGTGGACAACGCGATCAAGTATACTCGCAACGGCGGCACGATCACGGTGCGCTGGAGTGCCGCCAACGACGCCGTAAGCTTCGAGGTGGAAGACACCGGCGTCGGCATCGGCGACCGCGATTTGACGCGCATCTTCGAGCGATTTTACCGGGTGGACAAGGCTCGCAGCCGCGAGGTCGGCGGCACCGGGTTGGGATTGGCGATCGTGAAGCACCTGGTGCAGGCGATGAAGGGCACCATCCGCGTGGCCAGCCAACTCGGCAAGGGCACGACCTTCAAAGTGACTCTGCCGCGAGGGTGAGATTGGCGAGAACCAGATGAGACGGTGGTTCATCGGGAAGGGGGAGTAAGGTTGCCAAGGTTGCCAACTCCCTGCCTCATCCCCCCTCCGAGTGGGATTTGACGGAAGTGACTGTCGTTGCGTCATTTGGGACGGGGCGGAGGGGCGAGCGGAACGGGGATGCCATCGAGAAACACGATCCGCGTCAGGTCCTTCCCGGCCCGCTTGATGTGAAGGATGACGGACTCGCGGATGACGCCGCGTCGCAAAGCTCGACGGAAATCTGCCAGCGATTTCGGCGTCACCTCGTCGATCTTGGTGATCACGTCCGCATCCTCGACGCCGAACTTCGCGAACGGCGATTCTTTCGTGATCGCCATCACCTGCACGCCGCCGTTCTGCATCGCGAGGTCGAGGCCGAATTCCTTCGGGTCGACGAACTTGATGCCGAACGGCAAAGCGGCTTGGTGTTCGCGAACCTGCTTGGCGTTCCTCTGAAGAGCCGGGTCGAATGTCACCTTCCCGCCCGCGTGGTAATGGTTGCTGTACAAGTTCTTGCGAAGCGGCAGGTTGATGTTCCCCGTGGCGGCAAGCAGCCAATCGTCCCCGCCGCCGCCCTTTTCGGCCGTGATATTTCCGTTTGCTACGATGATACAGTTGATTTGTCCTGGTCTGATCTTGATATCTCCATCGCAAATGACGAGGCAGTTATTGAGGCGCCCAAACTCCGTCTCATTGTTGATGACGAGAAAAGAGTCGTCCCAAAGTCCGTTTCCCATCGCGGTACGTTCGCCCAGGAAGTCACGGGCGGCAACGAACCAGCTCCAGCGGACCTCTTGCCTCGTCGTACACCGATTCGCCCGGACAAATGCTGGACCTTCGCTACTGGGACTTGTCGCAACGACGAGTTCGTCACCAGAAAACTGGGCCAGTTCCCTCGAAAACCGCTCCAGTTCCGCTTGCTTCGGTGGAACATAACCAGGAATGAATTGACTGCGTGCAGAATGACCCAGTTGCTGCCAGTCGTCGGCGATGCGCTCGCGGCGGGCGGTCGTGGCCGCGGCGAGCTTCAGGGCCACCGCATCGTCGCGGCAGTCCACTAACAGGTCGCAGAGGAGATCGAAACGCGCCTGTTCGATCCATGCTTTGCTCCGCAGTTCGTGGCGAATCGCCATACGCGTCTCGATCAACTCGAGCGCCGCCTTCATGTCGCGGCGGTAGTTGCGTTGCTCGCCGACCGGACCCGGATCGGAACGCAGGTAGGGCGCGGCATGATCGATGGCGCCAAGGGTCTTCACGGCATCATCGACATCCTTGCCGGTTTTGATCCGGTCGATGAGCTTGGCGATGTGGGGAGGCGGAACGAGTTCGTATACGAACACCCCTTTCCCTTCGGCAAGGGGTTGCTGTAGCCCGAGGATGAGGATGAACGTATACATGGAGTCGCCTGAAAGGTTTAAGGGTAGTTCAACACTTCCAAGCCGATGCACAGATTGTTGTGATTGAGCTCGCCATCTGGCTTTAACACCGCGACCTTCGCTCCGCCCACGCTGGCGGTATTCGTGTTCGTGAAGGTACACGAATTCAACTGGATGGTGTTGGACACGACATGAATCGCACCGCCTCGCTTCCCCGACGAGTTGCTCGAGAAGGTCACGGAGTCGCAGAAGGAAGTACCACCCGACGAGATTCCACCTGCGTCTTTAATGGCCGAATTCCCGTGGACCATTCCCCGCGTCATGCTGAAATAAGCCGCAGAATTGTAGACGGCACCGCCAAAGCTCTGGTCTCCCGTCGTCCAGTTCCCGATCAAGTCCGTGTCCGTCAGCACGAGGCGACCGATGGCGTTGGCGGCGACTCCACCGCCCGACTTGTCAGCCTTATTGCCTTGAATTGTCGAATTGTTGATCGCGACGGTATTCTGGCTGGTCATGACTCCGCCGCCCGTCCCTTGCAAAGCCCCGAACCTGATTGCCGTGTTGTTGACGATCTTGGAGCTCATGACGGTGGTGCCGCCATCGACGGAACTGTTGAACAGCCCGCCTCCTTCGTTGGCCGTGCAATCCGTGATGGTCACGTGATCGAGCAGCAGATTGCCGGCGTTCGCAATGCCTCCCCCTTGACCGGTTCCCAATTGCGCGTTGACGAGATTGGTCCCGTTCGCAATGGTGAGATTGCGGATCTGCGTGACCGACGAGCCGCCGATGGAGAAGATGCCTCGCTGTTGGATGTTGGCCCCGCTGATCGTGAGAGACGTCTCCCCGGGTCCGTTGATGTTCATCTCCCCGGCGATCGTTGGAAGTGCATCTATCAGCGTAATCGTCGTCGTTCCCGCGCCTGGGAACACCACTGGATCGAAACCGATCATGGTCAGGATCGCGACGTTTACGTTCGCTTCTTGGAGCGCCGCGCGGAGGGACGTCTTCCCGTTCGAGTCGAGTGCTTGCCCGTTCCCGAGTTGGGCGTCGCCCAAGTCACCCGTCGTGTTGACGAGGAAGCTGTTGCCGATCGGCGGCGGCGGCGGCGGCGGAGGCGGGCCCGGCGGCGGAGGCGGGCTCGGCGGGGGAGGTGAGACGGGCGGAGATCCCGCGACGACCAAGCCCGCGACAACGTTCACGTTCTCAGTGCCGACCGAGATCAGCGTCGATCCGTTGGTTGGCGGGCCGGAG
>JAYTGN010000277.1:0-4027 GCA_043733485.1 Gemmataceae bacterium | reverse complement strand
GAGGTAGCTCGTCAAGTTGTCGCGAATCTCACGATTTCCAGGCCTTTTGCACGCTCCCGAAGATGTTTAATGCGTCGGGGCGTTGCCCTGGGCTAAGGAATCCCAGGCCTTCAGCCTGAAAACCACATCGCCGAGGTCATTCCCGACCTCGCCTCGTGTTTCCAACATTAAGGAGCCCTCATTCGGGAAGTCGATCTGGGAAACTCCAAGAATGGTTGGCACACCCCCGCGTGAGAAGGGCAAGAAGAGCGCGCGATCCGTTCGTATAACAATTTGCAGTCTCGCTCGAGCTAGGTGCGGAAGTGCCTGGCTCGTTGTCGTTCGTTCGGCGGATTTGAAGTTCCCATAGTTCCTTTTAGGGTCGATCGCATGAAAGATGACGTTGCGCAGGCGTTGGGTAAAGTCTTCGAGTGGGCATTCCGCGAGTTCATCGCTCCGAAGTTGCCGGCCGATCCGGAACTTCATGCGGCCGTGGCGGTGCTCGCTCGAGCGTTCGCCTCGAACCTCGATGGCCAACCGGCGACGCCTCGACCGGCGGAACCGATCGCACCTCCGGTCGCAGTCGCTCCAACTCCCGCGGTCGTGCCGCTCCCCCCGCCGATCCCCATTTCGCAGCTCCCCCCGCTGATGATCGGTTCGCAGTACGCGCCGCCCGCGCCACCGTATTGGGAAGGCGAACGCGAACTCGATCTGCTTCCGCTCCAGACCATCGCCGACCGCTGCCGGGTGAAAAGCGAGGCGAGCAAGTTGGTGGCCCGGCGGCTGAACGATCCGTTCGATTGGGGTGAAGCAGCGGCCGACGACATCACGCGCCGGGCCATGTCGCTCCCAGACTGCCACCTCTGGATGCTAACGCGCGATCCGGTCGTGACGGTGCCTCGGGCCTGGGAAGACCTCGGCGGTGCGTACGCGACAGCGGCCGATGCCGCCCTCATGCTTCGCGACTGGGAACAGGCTCCGACGCCGATGGCGATCCGCCATGCTTCGCGCGTGCTCGGGCTTGCGGCCGAGGCGCAATCGGTACTCCTCTATGCCGTAGCCGACGTCCGCGATGTGAAGGTCGACTTCGATCAGGTGCAAATCTTCGCACACATCCGCTCCACGGCCCGCGATCGGCAGGTCTTCATTCCCAAGTTCCTCAAGCGCGAGGATCGGGCCGATCCGGCATCGTGGCCGGATGTCACCAAGCGGATCGCGGAAATCTGGTCGCAGTTCAAAGCTTCCGGGGAACGCGACAAGGCGCGGGCGAAGGCGCTCGGCAGTTTGAAGTTCAAGGTGGGACGCTTGCGCGAGAAGCCCGAGGACGCGGCCGGCGAGTGGGCGCGCGTGATCGAACTCGTCGAGGAACTGGTGGCGAGCGGTCTGCCGCCGAGCAACGCGGAGTTGCGCGAGTTGCTGCTGCCCGTGTTCGACGATTTCCCCGACGAGCCGCCGCCGTCTTCGAACGTGGAGATGGTGCTGCGCGAGATCGAGCGGTATCTCGATTCGCGGCCCGAGATCGACCCGGTGCCGCGAGCCCATCGGCCTTCGCCGGATGTCGTCGCGGCGGCCGAATTGCTTCGCGGCCGCGAGATCGTGCTCATCGGCGGGCAGAACCGGCCCAACCACAAAGCCGCGCTCATGAAGGCCTTCAACCTCACGGACGTCCGCTGGATCGTGACCCCCGAGCACACGTCGTTCACGGTCTTCGAACCGGATGTCGCGCGACCCGAGGTCGCGGTGGTGCTGCTCGCGATTCGCTGGTCGAGCCACGATTACGACAGCGTGCGGACCTACTGCGATCAATACGGGAAGCCTCTGGTCCGACTTCCCGGTGGGTACAATGCGAACCAGGTGGCACACCACATCATGTCGCAGGCCGGCGATCGACTTCGCGCGGCCCACGCACCACTCGGGTAACGTCCCATGAAGCGCCTCGCCGTTCTGTTCGGCCTGTTCTTCGCGCCAGTTCTCGTCGTTGCCGCAGAACCCACCCGCATGGAGTGGACCGTCGGCGACCTGAAGCGCGAAGCGCTCGTTTCCGTTCCCGAATCGGCCAAGGCCAGCGAAGTGCCCCTCTTGTACGTCTGGCACGGGCACGGCGGCACCATGAAGAACGCGGCCGCGACCATGCCATTCCACAAACTGTGGCCCGAAGCGATCGTCGTTTACGCGCAGGGGGTGCCGACGCCGGGCAAACTCACCGACCCCGAAGGGAAGAAGACCGGCTGGCAGATGGGAGCCGGCGACCACGGCGACCGCGATCTCAAGTTCTTCGACGAAATGCAGAAGTCGCTCCACAACGACTATAAGATCGACGACAAACGCATCTTCAGTACGGGTCACTCGAACGGCGGCGGCTTCACATACCTCCTGTGGGCCGCCCGTGGCGAGGCCTTCGCCGCATTCGCGCCGTCCGCGGCGGGTCCCGGATCGCTCAAGGGTGCCCGCGATCTCAAACCCAAACCCTGCCTACACGTGGCCGGCGAAGCGGACCCACTCGTCAAGTACGAGAACCAGAAACGGACGATGGAGTTCGTTCGCAAGTTGAACGGCTGCGACGCTGAGGGCAAGCTCTGGGACAAAGGCGGCCCACTCGTCGGCACGCGATACGAATCCAAAATGGGGACGCCTTTCATCTCGTTGATCCACCCCGGCGATCACACCTATCCGAGCGACGCACCGAAGTTGATCGCGAAGTTCTTCAAGGAGAACGGGAAGAAGTGATTTCGTAGGGTGGTCCGGGCCGCGAAGGCGGCCATCGCGGAAGGCCCACGCGGGGTGACCAGCGCCTTGGCCACGGCCCGCAATGTCTCCATCTCGCGATCCATCCCGACGGCCGCGACAGAATCCGCGGCCTTGGCGGCAGCCGTGAGATCGCGGACATCGGCACCGGCTAGGATCTGCTCGACTTCGAGCAGAAACTGGTTGACACGCATGCCGGTGGGATTGGCGACTTTCGCGATGACTTAGGCACACTTCGCCGGTTGCTCGACGGGGTCGTCCCAAAGAACGGACGCCAGCACTTCGAGATGTTCGGGCTCGACCTGCTCGGCGCCGTGGAGCCAGGCGTACGCTCGTGCCGCACCCACTGCCTTCACCTGCCGGCGATCGCCCGGTTGCACTCCCTCCTTTGCCAGTTCGCGGATCACCGTTTCCATCGCATCCGTTGCGTCCGCGGACCACGGCAGGCTCATCGCTTCGAAGTGAGCGGCCTCGACTTCGATCGGCGTGATCGTCGTCGAGAGAGTCGGTACGTGGTTGCGGTCCCAGAGGAGCCGCTTCCGCCCGGCCTGGGTCAGGATTGGCCGCACCGCCTTGCGGAAGCAGAAACGGTCGAAGAGCGCGGCGAGTTCCTTGCCGGTCTCCGGGACTCGGCCATTCATTGGAGGCACCAACGCAGAGTTTGAGCGGCACCTTCCTCGCGCCGTCGCCGGCATCGAAGGTCCGTTCGTTCAGGATCCGGAGCAGCGTGTTGAGGATGGCGCTCGAGGCCTTGAAGACCTCGTCGCAGTAGGCGAAGTCGGCTTCGGGAAGCTTGCCCGCGGTGATGCGGAGGTAGCGGTCGTCCTTGAGTCCGGCGAGCGAGACCGGCCCGACGACCTCTTCGGGCACCGTGTACTTCGTGAGCAGCAGCGCGAACTTCGATCCGCCGGCCCACTTCATGATCGAGTCGAGCAGCAGACTCTTGGCACATCCGGGCGGACCGACGAGCAGAACGTGCTCCTTCGCGATGAGCGCGGTGAGCACGAGGTCGATCTCGTCGTCGCGCTCGATGAGAGCGGCGGCCATCTCGGCACGGGTCGCGGCGAACTTGGCGTGTACGGACAGAGTCTTCATGGTTGCCTCCTTGATGACATTTAGTTTTGTAAAACTAATATGGTCAGTACCGTCTGTAGTGGACCCCATTTCCTGGACCATGGGCTTAGTTAGTCTGACTGGCATTCTCGCGACCTGAACACTATGGGTGGGCCGACCGTTCCCGGGAGGGGATCATGGCCCGCAAGACACGAACGAATCGCAGTCCGGAGTTCAAAGCCAAGGTGGC
>JAYTGN010000276.1:0-25160 GCA_043733485.1 Gemmataceae bacterium | reverse complement strand
CGCCGGCAGTGGCTCACCTCGAAGACCGCGAAGAGGTTCAAACCCGGCATGAAGGTCGCCGTCGGGTGCGGCAGTCGCGGTATCCAGAACATCCTCTCCATTGTGAAAGCCACGGTCGACGCGTTGAAGGAACTCGGGACGAAGCCCTTCGTGGTCGCCGCGATGGGTTCGCATGGCGGGGCCACTTCCGCGGGCCAGCGCGAACTGCTCGCCAGCTACGACCTGGATGAAGCCCACCTGGGCGTGCCCGTGGTCACGGACATGGACGCCGTCACGATCGGCACGAACGAATGGGGCGAGCCGGTGTGGTGGGACAAGAACGCGCTGGCCGCCGATGCCGTGGTGACGGTGTCGCGGGTGAAGCCGCACACCGATTTTCGCGGGGCGTTTGAAAGCGGCATCGTCAAGATGCTCGTCATCGGCCTCGGCAAGCGCCACGGTGCCGACCAGGTTCACAGCATGGGCACGAAAGGCCTCCGCGACATGATCCCGCTCTCCGCCAAGGTGATCGTCGAGAAGACGCCCTTCGTCGCGGGCTTGGCCATTCTCGAAAACTCGAACGAAGAAACGGCCCTCGTCGAGGTCGTGGATCGCGACGACTTGTTCGAACGCGAACCTGTGTTGCTTCAGCAGGCGAGCGGCCTCATGGGTCGATTGCCGTTCCCCGGAATGGACGTACTCATCATCGGCGAGACGGGCAAGAACTACAGTGGGGCGGGCATGGACCCGAACGTGATCGGTCGCATGTTGATCGAGGCGACGCCGGAAGCGGAGACGAACAACCCGCGGATCGTCCGCATTGCCGTGCTCGATATTTCGCCCGAAAGCCACGGCAACGGCACCGGCATCGGCCTCGCGGACCTCACCACCAATCGCGCCTTGAAGACCATCGACCCCATCCCGTTCCGCATGAACAACTTCACGGCTCGTTCTCTTTGGCGCAGCAAGATCCCGTTCGCGTTCGACACGGATCGCGAGGTGATCGACATGTCCCTGGAGACGTGCTGGCAGCCGATCGCGAGCAAGGTGAAGTTCGCGGTGATTCCGAACACGCTGGAAGTGGCGGAACTCTGGGTCTCGGCACCCCTGGCCGCTGAAGCGAAGTTGAACCCGAACCTGGAATTGGTGGGCTCGCCGATCCCGCTGCCGTTCGATGCAAACGGCACGCTCGATCAGGAGAAGCTCTTTCCGCACAGCATTCGCGGCCGACGCAAGCCTCACTGAGCGCATTCGGGTTCGGCCGCCTCGGCCCAACGGGCGGGCCGGTCGCATCGTCGAGGTCGCCATCATCGAACCCGAACGCATCCGCTACTACGCCAAAGCCGCCGGACAACCACTTCTACGAAGTCATTCTCGACCTGGAAGTCGAGCTAGCAAACTCCAACAATGGTTGGCGCACCCCCGGTGGAGAACCCTCTTTCCACGCGGCGAGGATCTGGGTTAATCTCCGGCCTTCGAGTTCAGGAGTGGCGCCGCATGTCCAACGTTCTTCCATCGGATTCGTTCGTCGCTCACGTGCGGGCGGCTCACGTCGCGAACCCGGCGCGGTTCCGCATCGCGTTTCTCGCCGTGCTCGCGATCGTCGTCGTCGGCATGAGCCTGAAGTACGCCGTCAAGATCGAGAAGCCCGGCGACACGGGCCAGCAGAGCCGCTCCGCGTTCTTGCGCTGGCGCTCGATGATCCACGAAGTCTTCGCTGGCACGAACATCTACGTCGGCGTCTACGAGTACCCGAACCCGCCGATCATGGCGATCGTGCTGAAGCCGTTCGCGGACTTGCCTCCGATGGCCGGCGCGATCGCTTGGTTCTATGCGAAGGTGCTGATGGCCGTGCTCGCGGCCGTGTGGGTGTTTCGACTCGTTCAATCGGACGCGGGCGCCCCGTCGGATGTTTGGAAAGCCATCGCGATTCTCCTGTCGCTGCCGCCGTTGCTCGGCGACCTCTCGCACAACAACGTGAACATCTTCATTCTGTTTCTCGTGGCCGCGTGCCTCGAAGCCTATCGCCGAAAATGGGACGTGTCGGCAGGCCTCGTGCTGGGCCTCGCCATCGCTTGTAAAGTGACGCCGTTGATGTTCCTCTGCTACTTCGTCTACAAGCGGGCGTGGAAGGCCGTGGCCGGTTGCGTGCTGGGCCTCGCGCTCTGGCTCGCCATCGTGCCCGGCGTCGTCTTCGGATGGGATCGCAACGCGGAACTGCTCGACGGTTGGTACTCGCTGATGGTGAAGCCCGCGATCGTGGACAACCGCGTGACCAGCGAGCATCCGAACCAGTCGATCCCCGGCATCGTGTATCGGCTCTTCACGCACAGCCCGTCGTTCGTGGTGTACCCGGACAACCTCCCGACTCCGGCCGCGTTCCACAACGTCGCGGACATCGGAACCGACGCCGCCCGCTGGGTCGTGAAGATCTGTTTGGTTTCCTTCGCGCTGTTGATCGTCGTGCTGTGCCGAGCGCCGCGCGGTGAACGGCAAGGCGTGCGGGTTGCGGCCGAATGCTCGCTGATCGTACTCGGCATGTTGCTCTTCAGCGAGCGAACCTGGAAGCACCACGCCGTGACCCTGATGCTTCCCTTTGCGGCGATTGCGTTCTCTGCATTCGCGGGTGAAACGAGCCTTCGTGTGAAGCGGTTTCTCATCGGCGTGCTGATCGCGGTGGCCGCGTTGACGAACCTACCGGGCCTGTTGCCGGCGCAGGCCTCGGACCTTTCGATGGTCTACGGCAGCTACACCGCGGCGTTCGTGCTGCTGACGGTGGGCATCGGAGTGGTACTGTTCACGTTCGCCCGACGCGACAGCGAGGGTTCCGCTGCGCCATCGAACTCCGGCCACGAATAACGCAACGGGTCGATCCGCGCCCAAACTCCATTCATCTTCGCCCAGGCCGTTCGCCAGAATCTTCGGAACGAGAATCCGCCCGCCCGCAAAGCTCGACGATGCGCCACCCACACAGCCAGCGTGATCCCGGCGAATAACGCGCGGTGAACCGCCAGCGTGAGGCCGAGCAGAGTTCGCGATCGATCGCGATGCAGGATCGCCAGACGCTCGCTTTGGAAGCGGATGTGCGGCACTTCATCGTGCAGGATCTGCTCGCAAATCCGCCGCAGCACCTCGGAGCCGGTCGCTCGGCGAATTGCCGCGTAGTAGAGCATCGCGTGCGTCTCGACCATGACCACCACCGTGGCCCAGATTTCCATTCTCGGCAGGCAGTAGCGGAAAGCCCGGAAGATGGCGTCGCCCCAGTCCCAGGTTGCTCGCGGCACTTCGGCGAGGTCGAGGAAGCGGCCCAGTTCGGCCCCGTGTCGCTGCTCTTCGAGAATGAACAGGCGGACGGCAGCGAGGAACTCGGGGTCGCCGACTTCCGCAGCATAGTTCTCGGCCGCCAGGAGCAGATGGCGACCATCGGACGTTTCGCCGAGTTGCCAAGCTCGAAGCGACTCGGCGATGCGGTCGAGTTCTTCGGGGGTCACTCCCGCACCGGCATCCCAGGGCACTTCCTTCAAGTTGGCGGCATTCGCCTGGAAGTACGCGACCCACTCGGCGGAACTTCGCACGGGCTCGGCCATGATCGGAACCTCACTTGTTGTTAAAGACTACTTTGCACTGCAAAGTTAAGAGGCGTTAAAAAACGAGCCGAGGCTCGTTCCTGTCGGTCGCGCTCCGCTCCGCAGACTGCGCGTCGCGGCTAAGCTTTCACGCCAAACCCGGTCGCGTCTTGCGGCCGCGCACCGGTTCCTCCACGGCCGCGTCGCGGAGCACCTTCTCCAACTGAGCCAGGTACTCGCGAAAGCGCTTCTTCCCGAGTGCCGTGATCTTGCACGTCGTGAGCGGCCGACGGCCCTCATAGCCCTTGTGAACCTCCACGAGGCCGGCTTCTGTGAGAACGTCGAGGTGGCGGCTGAGGTTGCCGTCGGTGAGCGCGCAGAGTCGTGCCAGTTCCGTGAAGGCGGTCGCGACCGTTCGCGCGACGAGGGCCGTGAGGATGCCGAGGCGGGCCTTCTCGTGCAGCACGCGATCGAGGCCTTCGTAGGAATAGCGGCCCGCGTCCGGATCGGGTTCAGCCATCGGAATCCCTCGGGCGATCGCACCAAAGTACGAGCGCGGTGATCAGGTGCCCCACGCCGAAGACTCCACCGACGGACCAGCCCGCGAGTTCGGAAGTCGAGAAGATCCGTGTGAGCAGCAGCCCACCGGCGAAGACGTAACCGAGGCCGACGTACCCGATACCGCGAGGCAGGTAAGGCCTGGCGGAGATCGTGCCGAGGCCGAAGACGATGGCCCACAGCCCCGGCAGGTAGGCAACGAGTTCCGCTCCTCCTCGAGCGAATGCGGCAGTGAGCAACCCGCCGGCCGCGACGCACGGCAGGAACTGCGCGAGTACGCGGCGCGTTCGACGGCGAGCGAATTCATCTTCGCGCGTGAAGTACGCCTGAGCCGCGGCACCGAACCCGAGTACACCTCCGAACCCGGCCACGACGAGCCAGTAAAGCACGAAGCCGCTCGGCTCCTCGGTTCCCGCGATTCGCGATTGCAGGAATGCCGCGAGGAGCCCGACGATGCCGACGAGCGCGACGCCGGGCACCTTGAAGCCGCGATAGACCTCGGCTTTGGTGAGGTGATCGTGGATGGCGTCGAGTTGTTCGAGCGCTTCGCGAACGCGCATGGCGGCTCCGGGTGGCATTCGCACAGATTACTTTGCGGTGCAAAGCGTGTCAAGGGCTTCGGCGCGAACTCAGCGCCAGAACTGCCATCGCGGGTGCGGCGGACGAAGTGCGATTTGGCCGCGAGCGAAATCGAGGTGGAGCACGAGCCCGCGGAAGAAATCGAGCCCGAGGAGGCCGTCCGCTTCAACCGTCAGGGGAAGGTCTTGACCCGCGACCGAGAAATTTGCCTGGACTTGCCCGAGGGATGCGAGCGAGGTCGCGCGATAAATCGGCGCGACGACCGAGCCGGTCGCCGAGCGGATTCTCTTGCGGCCAATCGGGCGATTCAGATCGTATCCGAGGAGCCGTAAGAGATCGGGCCGAATGCAGGTGAGCGTAGCACCGAGATCGAGAATGAATACAAAGTCGTGCCTCTTTCGCGGGCCAACCACAACGACTGGAATGCGAACCGATCGAGCAGTAGGATCGAAAGCAACGATCATTGTCGGGCCAACTCCGGTTCGACGCTGTCCACTTCAACTTCTTCCGGAAATCGACCGATAAAGCGAACGGCCGAGAGTTCAACTCCGGTGCCGTCCCACTCTCCGAGCAGCCTGTAGTATTCGAGTCGGTCGGCGCAATGCACCGCAACCACACCGCCGGTGATCTGGTGCCACTTCCGCCGATACGTCGGGTTAGCGATGAGCACCCACTCGCCATCGTACGCGGCCTCGATTTCCGCCATCGTCTGGTACTTGCCCGTCATGGTTCACCTCCGTCACAATTCTCCCACAGATTCGTGCCCGTGCCAAGTGAGCCGCCGCGCGATTTAACCTCGGTGAGTTGTAACGGTCGCACCGAACGGGGTAAGATGTCTGCGGGTGCGAACGTAGCGGGACCGCATTGAGGCGGCTCGCGCGGTCGGTTAGGCTCGACGGTAGAGTACACGAAGTACGCTTTCGGGCACGAAGCTCACGGCGCATCACTCGAGGGTTCTGGCCGTGGACGCCAAATCGTTCACTTCGGTCGATCGCGACTTGCTCAAGCGCTGCTTGAATAAGGATGCGAGCTCGTGGAACGATTTCGTGGATCGCTTCCTCAGCTTGATTTACCACGTCATCGGGTACACGGCGCACCTGCGGAGCGTGCGGGTGAGCCCGGAAGACAAGGAAGATGTCGCGGCCGAGGTGCTGCTCAAGATCGTCGAGAATGGCTTCCAGGTGCTTCGCGAGTTTCGCGGGCAAGCGAGCCTGGCGACGTACCTCACGGTCATCGCGCGGCGAATCGCCATTCGGGAACTCGCCCGGCGGCAGAAGGTGAAGGAGTCGATTTCGCGCGGCGACGTGCGCTTCGCCGAGGCCGACCCCGACGATGGTCCCGCCGCGGCCAAGAGCATCGAGCGGCTCGAAGAAGTCGAAAAGCTGCTCAAGCGCCTCAGTGGTCGAGAACGCGAGATCGTGCGGCTTTACTACTTCGAAGGTCGAACCTACGAGGAGATCAGCATCGCGACCGACGTGCCGGTGAACACGATCGGGGCGGTGCTTTCGCGTGCGCGGAAGAAGTTGCGACCGGCCAGCCGCGGCGGCGCGGATTCGCTCGGAGTCGCCGCGGGGATGTCGATGCCGGAGCCGATTGCGAAGAAGAAGATTCGCGCGCCGAAACTTCCCCCGACCACGCTGCCCAAACGCCCGCCAGCGAACAAGGACAAGGGACCGACCGCGTGAGTCGATCCCGACGCCTGATCCCGCTGCTTAGGAAGAGAGCTCGCGAGCTGCATTCGTGATGCTTCCCGTGGCAGACATCAATCTGCCCTAAGTTGATCGACGGGATGATCCTTAAACGGGTGCATCGAATGCCTAACATCAAAGCATTAGTGCTACGAACTTCAGCATCCGCCATTTCTCCGATGATCCAATATTCTCCATTGTCGCGACGTTAGTGCCTATTCTAGAGGCACTTAAATCCATCTCAGATTCTCCATCTCCCCGGCATTCCCATTGCTTTGCCAACCGCCATCCGTTTCCTGGCATCCTTGAGGTACTGCCTGTGTTGATGCGTCTCCTCCTCTCCGGCCTGCTTGCGGTCGGACTCTCCTGCTCGCTCAACGGGATCGCTTCCGCCCAGGAACCGCCCAAGGATCCTCCGAAGGAAGACCTCACCAAAGTTCCGGCAATGAAGTCCGACGTGGAGGCGGCCAAAACGGAGGCTCTCGCAGCCGCCAAATCCGCCGACAATAACGCCCACAAGTACGCCGACATCGCGTGGGTTCTTACGGCTTCGGCATTCGTCATGCTCATGCTTCCAGGCCTGGCACTCTTTTACGGCGGCATGACCCGCCGCAAGAACCTCCTCGGCACCATGATGCAGACCATGGTCTGCCTCGGCATTGTCGGCGTCCAGTGGGTGGTCATCGGCTACCCACTCGCCTTCGGCGAGTCGTACGTGAAATTCAAGTATCCCGGCACCGAGACGGAAGCCAGCGCCATCGGGTTCAGCAAGGAACTCGTCCTGATCAGCCCCGAAGCCGCTGTCGGCAAGACCGTTGAGGACGTGCTCAAGGAAAAGAAGCTCGACCCGGCCACCGCGACCGACGAACAGAAGAAGGATGCGACCGCTGAGTCGGACAAGGCCAGCCGGTTCGTGAAATTCCCGAACACGAATCTTCCGCTCTACCTCCACGTGATGTTCCAGGGGATGTTCGCGATCATCACGATCGCCCTGGTGAGCGGTGCTTTCGCCGAGCGCGTGAAGTTCGGCTCGTACTGCCTCTTCGCGTTGCTCTGGACCACGCTCGTGTACGATCCCATCGCTCACTGGGTCTGGGCGTTCGACTGGGTGAAGGCCAAGCCGGACGATGCCTTGTTCCCGGCTGCCGGGTTGCTCGGCGCGAACGGAGCGATCGACTTCGCGGGCGGCACCGTCGTTCACATCGCGGCCGGCTTCAGCGGCCTCGCCGCCGTGCTCATCCTCCGCAAGCGCATCGGATACGGCAAACACACCTTCCACCCGAACAGCATCGTGTTCACGCTCCTCGGAGCCGGCATGTTGTGGTTCGGTTGGTTCGGTTTCAACGGCGGTTCGGCCTTGTTCTCAAACGGTCAGGCGATCTCCGCCTTCACCGTGACGCAGATCGCCGCCGCCGCCGCCGGTATGGCCTGGCTCCTCACCGAGTGGTGCATTAAAGGCAAACCGACCGCCCTCGGGTTCGCCTCGGGCCTCGTGGCCGGTCTCGTCGCGATCACTCCCGCCAGTGGGTTCGTCGCTCCCGGTGGCGCTCTGATCATCGGTATCGTGGCCGGCATCGCTTGTTACGGGGCGGTGCTCCTCAAGGGTGCCCTCGGCTACGACGACTCCCTCGATGCCTTCGGTATCCACGGTGTTGGCGGATTCATCGGAGCCGTCCTGACCGGAGCCTTGATCAGCCTGCCACTCTGGGTCTACGGCTCGGAAATGAAGATGGACCAGTTCCCCGGCAAGCTGACCGGGACCAAGGATGCCATCGACATACCCGAACAGTTAAAGTGGCAATTGATCGCGGCCTGCACTTCCGCCCTCTACGCCTTCGTCGTGACCGGAGTGCTCATCCTCCTCATCGACAAGACGATCGGGTTCACGCTCAAGCCCGAGGATGAAGCCGAGGGCCTCGACCTCGCCGCTCACGGCGAAGTCGGCATGGATTACGGGGTCGGTGCTCCGGACGAGAATCCCGGCCTCGCGGTCATACCGAAGTCCGCGGCCGCGCCGCCGAATGGGCCACTCTCTAAGCGGTTCACCATTATCGTTGAAGGGGCCAACCCCGACCAACTCGTCAAGGTCTGGAGCGACCTCTGCAAGCCGACTGAAGGGCCGGGCAATCCCGCCTTCAAGGCCGTCTATCCGTACTTCACCACGATGAGTGGGAACAAGTTCCGGTTCCGCGGCGGCGACCCCGTCCTGCTTCGAGCCGAACTCCAGAAACTGCTCTCGGGCATTCTTCACGCACCCGTGAAGGCCCACGTCGAATCGTAATAGAAGTGCGAGTGTGAGGAAAGCCACGGTTTTTCTCACACTCACACTACCGCGCAATACCCACACTCAACACAACACCCACACCCACATTCTTCCCATGAAACTGATCGTCGCCATCATTCGCCCCGAGAAGCTCGAAGACGTGCAGCGGGCACTTGCCGAACGCGATATCTACCTCATGACCGTGACCGACGTCCGCGGCTGCGGTATGCAGCGCGGCTACACCGAGGTCTACCGCGGCACCGAAGTCACCGTGCGGCTGCTCGCGAAACTCAAACTCGAAATCGCCGTCAACGAGCCCTTCGTGGAAGCGGCCGTCGAAGCCATCGTTCACGCCGCCCGCACCGGGGAAACCGGCTCCGTCGGCGACGGCAAAATCTTCGTGCTCCCGCTCGAAGATTGCGTTCGCATCCGGACCGGCGAACGCGGTTCCGGCTCGATCGGGCCATAATTCTCACGGAGAGCGCCGCCGTCCTGCCCGCATTCTTTCATAAACCAAGCCCACTCGTGCGAACGGGTGGGCTTGCTTCATTGTTGGAGTCTTCGCAATGGCCTCTTCCCTGGTCGGACAGGTTGCCGTCATCACCGGCGCTTCGAGCGGGATCGGCTGGGCTCTGGCCAAGGCGTTGGCAGCGGAAGGGTGCAAGCTCGGGTTGATCGCTCGGCGCGAAGAACCGCTCCGGACCCTCGCATTGGAGATTGCAGCCAGCGGAGGCCAGGCGGCATTTGCAGTCGCCGACGTTTCCCAAAGCACGTCCATTGCCGCGGGGTTGGCTTCCATTCGCGCCGCGCTCGGGCCACTCGATTTGGTCGTGGCCAACGCCGGCGTCGGCATGCCCACGCGGCTCGATCCCGCGAACCTCGCCGACGTCGAAGCCATGTTCAACGTAAATGTCCTCGGCATGGTTTACACGTTCGCGGCAGCGCTGCCTGAAATGCTCGCACGCAAGACGGGTCGGATCGTCGCCATCTCCAGCATCGCGGGCTACTGCGGCCTGCCCGGCGAATCCGCGTACTGTGCCAGCAAGGCGGCCGTGAACGCTTACATGAACGGCTTGCGAATTCACCTCCGCAGCACCGGCGTCTTCGCCACCACCATCTGCCCCGGCTTCGTGAAAACTCCCATGACGGCGATGAACACCTTTCACATGCCGGGCCTCATGACGGCGGACGTTGCCGCGAGTCGCATCGTGCGGGCCATCGTGCGCGGCAAGAAGGTGAGCAACTTCCCCTGGCGGCTCGCTCTCCTAACGAAGTTGAGCCGTTGGCTACCGGATGCCGTCCTGAAGCGGATCATGAGCGGCTACGAAGAAGAACCGAAGGCGTGAGCCCACCTGGGAGCGCGGCCGTCCCGGCCGCTTCCCAACGACAATTCTTGTAACCTTTCACTTCCCGCCGACAAGTCTACGTTGAAGCCTCACCCTGGAGCCGCCCGTGCGCATCGTTCACACCGCCGACTGGCACCTCTGCAACCGATTAGGTCGAATCGACCGCACCGCCGACTTGAAGCAGCGCATCGAACGCGTCGCGGAACTGTGCGAGGAAAAGGCTGCGGACGTGCTGCTCATCGCGGGCGATCTCTTCTCCGAATATGCCGAACTCGAACACCTCGCGGATGCATTCGAGCACATCCACAAGACCTTCACATCTTTCTTCCAGCGAGGTGGCACGATCCTCGCCATCACGGGCAATCACGACCGCGACCACAAGATCAACGCCGTGCGGTCCGGCATGAGGCTCGCGGTCCCGTTCGCCGGTGAAGGTGGAATTCTCGCCGGCGGCCGCATGTACTTCGTCAATGGGCGTGCTTTCACGAAGCTTCGCGGAGCCGACGGAAATCTCGTGCAGTTCGTGCTGCTACCTTACCCGTTCCCGAGCCGTTACGATCTCTCGAAGGACGATATCCAGAGCAAGGAACACACGCACACCGTGCTCCATGCGAAGGTCGCCGAGTGGGTACAGAAGGTTCCCGACCTGCCCGACTTCGACAAGAAACTTCCCACGGTGATTGGGGCTCACCTGCACGTGCGCGGTTCGGAGATTCACACGCCGTACAGGATGAACGCGGCCGACGACGTGATGTTCGACTACGCGGACTTGAACCCCGGCTGGGCCTACATCGCCCTCGGGCACATTCACAAGCCGCAACTCGTGATGAACCTGCCGCACGTCCGCTACTCGGGCAGCCTGGATCGGCTCGACTTCGGCGAAACGCACGAGGATCACGGCGTACTCTTCGTGGAGGTCGGCCCGCAGGGTTCGATCGGCGAGCCGGAGCGATTGCCGATCCCGGCGACGCCCTTCCTCACGATCGCTCTTGCGGATGTGGACGCGGAGTTGCCGCTGCTCGCGGAGCAATACCCCGAGCGCGAGCGAGCCATCGTGCGGGTGAACGTGAGCCCGCACGCGATGGCGATGAGCCGCGACGAAGCGACCCGCACGCTGCGGCACACTTTCCCGCGACTCCACGAGTTGAACTGGCTCCGCGTCGAGAAATCGGACGACGACCAAACCGGCCCCCGCGTGAACGTGAAGACGTCGCTCGAAGAGTCCGTTCGCGGCTACCTCGATAGCCTCGACGACTTCCAGGCCGAGCCCGAGATCGAGAAGGTCGAACTCCGCAAGGTTCTGGACACCTTTCTGAACGGCGGTGCGGCATGATCCCCAAACGCGTTACGCTGCGAAATTTCCTCAGCTTCGGCGACGAGGAACAGGTCTTCGATTTCACCCAGCCCAATGAGGTGTTGTGGATCCTCACCGGGCCCAACGGCGTCGGCAAGTCCGCCGTGTTCGATGCCATCACGTACTGCCTGTTCACGGAACACCGCGGCGGCGGTCAGGACGCCAAGAGCCTGATCAAACACGGCGCGAACGCGTTCCACGTCTCGTTCGAGTTCGAGTTCAGCGGCGAGAACTACCGCATTTTTCGCGGTCGGCCCGCCTCCAACGCTCAACCGAGCCAGCGAGTCGAACGAATCGACCCAGTCACGAGTGATTGGAAGGCCATCGTCGGCGTGAACAGTGCCACGGATGTTAAGAACTGGGTGCGCGACACGCTCGGGCTGCGGTTCGAAACCTTCGCCTCCTCGGTGCTCTTGCGCCAGGGTCAATCGGATGTCATCGTCGAGGCGACCGGCAAGGAACGGCTGGAGGTCTTGAAGCGCATCATCGACGTGGAGCGTTTCGAGGACCTCTCGGCCCGCATCGCGGAGGTTACGAAGGAACACTGGGACCGCCTTAAACAGTTGAAGCAACAGCGCGACACGAAAGTGTCGGCGACGGAAGCCGAAATCGAGGCCGCCAAGGTCGCACTCGAGGTTGCCGAGGATGCGCGAACCGCGGCCCAGGAGGCGAAACTCGCGGCCCTCCAACGCGTGGAGCAGGCGAAGCAGTTCGTCGAACTTGATGGCGAACGGACAACGCTCGACGGACAGCTTCGCGATGCCGACGAGCGGGCGAAACAGAGCGATCAGATCAAGGAGTCGCACGAGCGGTTCACCGTGCTTCAGGATGTCGTTCCTCCGCTTCGTAAGATCGCGACGGCCCAAATTCGAATCGTCGAAGCCGAAGCGAAACAGCAGAGCAATTCCTCCGCATTGGCGGTGCTGAGCAAGGAGCAAGCGACGACCGAGGCCGCGCTATTGCAGGCCCGCACGGATGCCACAACCCATGCTCAGGGGAAAGCGGATCTCGACAGCCAGGCGAAGCAACTCGGCGAAGCGGTCGAGCGCGAATCGAAGTTCTTGGCCACGGCAACGCAGGTCGAGGAACTCACGAAGCAACTGGCCGGCTTCGCTCCGGACCTGGATGCGAAGCTCGCCGCCGCGGAGATCCGGGATCGCACGGCAGGCGAGGCGACCACGACTGCGGCTTCAGCCCAGACCGCGGCTGCGACCCGCTTGCAGCAGGCGAACGATCAGCAGAAGGAATTCGAGACGGTTGGAGCGACGTGCTCGCGCTGCCGTCAGCCCGTAACCGAGAAACACGCCGCTGAGGAACGTTCGAAGCTCGAACGGGACATCGCGGACCTTGGGAAGCAACTCGCCGGCGCCGAGTCGGCACTGGAGAATGCTCAGCACGGGGCGCTTGCCGCCAAGAGCGAAGCGACTTCGCTTCAGAAGGGCATTCGAACCCGAAACTCGGCACGCGACAAATTCGAGCTTCACAAGAAAACGCTGGACGACTTCGGCATCCAATCCGACCCGACCGCCTTGAAGCAGGAACTCGACGCGAAGCGGACCGCGAAGTTGGAACTCGAAAAGCAGTCGCTTGCCGAGGCCGCACTGGCAAAGACCGCAAGCGACAACGCAAAGCGGCTCGACACCAGTTTCAAGAAACTTGGCGCGGATCGCATCGTGCTCGATGCCGATTCGGGAACTCTTGCCGCGACACTCGCCGCGCACCGTGCCACCCGCGACACGCTGCTCGCAACACTTCGTCCCGACTGGCAGGCTCAGGCCGCGACGATCTCGGATGGCGAACTCAAAACTTTGGAAGCGGAACGGACTTCGCTCGAAGGGGAGGACATCGCCCAGCGCTTCGCGGCCTTGCAAAGCGATTCCAAGTCGCAGATCCAGTGGAACTCACAACGCAACAGTGTGTTGGAACAACTCGCGGAGCTTCCCACGGGTTCTGTCGCCGACGCCGAGGCAAACGTGATCGAGGCCGCGATGGCATCTCTCGCGGCGGAGAGAGTTCGCGATGCAACCCACGGTGAAGTCGAGCG
Organism: Gemmataceae bacterium; assembly: GCA_043733485.1. Taxonomy (GTDB): domain Bacteria; phylum Planctomycetota; class Planctomycetia; order Gemmatales; family Gemmataceae; genus Urbifossiella. Next base: position 11,783 of record JAYTGN010000276.1, on the reverse strand, counting down.
GATGAATCGCGAGGCGGTCGAGTTCAAATTGCTGCTTCAGGAAATCACTGCCGCCGAGATGGTCTTCGGCCGACATCAGAAGTTGAACGTCTGGCTCGGCAAGGATGGCCTGTTGCGCGAACTCGTCCGAGAAGCCGAACGCGATATCGTTCGCTACGCCCAGGAGACGCTCAACAACCTCTCGGGCGGAGACCTCGAAATCACCCTCCAGGGCGAGTCGGATGGGAAGGACGAAGCTCTGAAGCTTCTCGTTCGCAGGCAGGGCAGCGACGCGCCGATCCCGGTGAAGTTCCTTTCCGGGAGCCAGAAATTCCGCGTGGCGGTGGCCATCGCGGTGGCGATCGGCAAGTTCGCCGCCGGCCCGGCCGCGGCCCGACCGCTCGAAAGCGTCATCGTCGACGAAGGCTTCGGAAGCCTCGATCAAGAGGGGCTCGTGGCCATGCGCGAGGAACTCGAGAACCTCAAGAACTCGCAAACCCTCAAGCGCATCATCCTCGTTTCCCATCAGAAGGAATTCACCTCTGGATTCCCGGTGGGCTATCGGCTCGAACCGGGCGAGAACGGCGCAACGGCGACGAAGTTCCACTCGGGCCAGGGTCCGGGAGATTGATATGTTAATTGCATATGCTCTGGCCGCCAGTCCTAAGATGAAGGATGGCATCCTACGGAACACGACCATGGAGAAGCTAAGGGTCTTCTACGATCGGGAAGGCAACACACACTCCGTCTGGTTCGAGGATCCAGCCAAGGAGTACGTTTGCGAAGAGTCCGATGACGACATGGTGCTGGTCAAGGACTGCAAGGGTCACGTGATCGGCTTCGAGCGGTTGAACTTCCTTACGGCCAAGCAACGCAAGGACGGAGTCAACATTCCCGTCGAAGTGCAGATGGTGTGAGAGCCCGACTCCATGAACCACGACATCATGACTCGTCGCAAACGGGACGGACTTGCTGCCTTGGCGGCGATAATCGGGTTGGCAGTGTGGATCTGGGCCGCAAACGAATCTGTTGAGTTCATGGCAGATCGTGCCGTTCGACAACTCAATCGATTATTTCTTGCTGCAAGTGCCTCAACGATTGGGTTCGGGCTCGCATTCTTTCTCGTTCGTCGCCATGCCGGTTTCCTGGCGTGGGCGGCACTCCTGATGAATGGGTTATTCGTTTTGCTTTCGATCTCTGTGATGGCGAGTTAATGATCCTGCTCATCGATAACTACGATTCGTTCACGTACAACCTCGTACAGCGGTTCGGCGAGATCGACCCCACGCTGCCGATGACCGTGGCGCGGAACGATCAGATCACCCTCGCCGAGATCGAGGCGATGAATCCGACGCACATCATCATTTCGCCGGGGCCGTGTACGCCGAAGGAAGCGGGTATCTCCAACGACGTGCTCAAACAGTTCGCGCCGAACCGGCCCGTGTTCGGCGTCTGCCTCGGGCACCAATGCATCGGCCACAGCTTCGGCGGCGACGTGATTCGCAACTATCGCATCATGCACGGCAAGGTGTCGCCGATCCACCACGATGGCAAGGGCGTCTTCGCCGGGCTCTCGAACCCGTTCGATGCCACGCGGTACCATTCGCTCGTGATTAAAAAAGAAACGTGGAACAACCCGGATTTCGAAGTGTCCGCGTGGACGGAGGAAGGCGAGATCATGGGGGTGCGGCACAAGACCTGGCCGCTGCACGGCGTGCAGTTTCACCCCGAGAGTTTCCTCACGGTGGAAGGGCCGAAGCTGTTGAGGAATTTTCTGGAACTCGCCCCGCTGCGGTGAATCGATCCGCGTTGACAGGGCGCGTCGCCGGGGGGTAGATTCTCGCTCCTTGACACAAATCGCGAGAAACGCACCATGCGAAGCCCAATCCGGTTCGAGCTTCTCCTCATTCTGTCGATTTCGCTCGGCCTCCCCTCGGCCAGTTTTGCCGGCCCGATCGACTGGTCGTACACGAGCAATTTCCACGCGGTCGGACAGCCCGGAGTTCCTTTCGTTTACGTGGGCGGAGGTGGAACCGGCACCGACGGCACGTACGTGCTCGGAGCCGCGCTCCACGGATTGAACGAACTGGGCTATCCCTCCAACCCCGGCGTCGGCTCGCCGATCGCGGTCGGACACTTCGAGATCGCACAGTTTAACGCGGCGTATCAGAGCCCGCCCACGACCCAGAAGAACTTCGAACTCGATGTGATCATCGCGGATGGGGCATCGGGCCAGCGGGGAACCGCCGCGTTCTTCGGCAGCGGAAGCACGGCGCTCACGGAGAATTGGCCGCCGAACCCGATGTCGTTACTTTTCACTTCGAGCACGTCGCAATCGCTGGTACTCGGCAAGAATCGGTACGAACTGGATGTGTCGTCCACTCCCGCCGTTTGGAGCGGCAACGGCGACGTGATTGCCGCGGTCTCCATCAGTCCGCTGGCAACTCCGGAACCGACGACGTTCGCGCTCGCCGCGATCGGGCTGATGGGTCTTTGGGGAGCGAGGAGGATGCGGTGATTCACCGCCCCAGAGTCAGGTTCTTTTCGAAGACCAGCAGGTTCTCGGCGCGGGCCGCGTCCCAGCGCATGCCGACGATGTCGTAGCCGAGATCGATGGCGAGGTGCAGCATCGGCCGATGCTGGTTGTGGCACTCGAGGCGAATCGTTTCGTACTGGTTTTGCGTGGCCCAGGTCTGGGCCGCTTCCATGAGTTGCGAACCGAGGCCGTCGCGGCGATGGTCGGGAAGCACGCCGTAGAACCACGCGAAAAACGTGTTCGGCTTCAGCTCGAACCCGAGGAAGAACCCGACGGGCAGGTCATTGACGCGGGCAACCAACTGCAGCACGTTGTGCCGCCCCTGGTAGCGACGCTGGAACGATTCCAGCGTCTTCGCCGGGCGGAAGATCTTGTTGTAAAGATCGACCACCATCGGCAACTCGTCCACACTCACCACATCGATCACCGCATCGGCCATTTGAGGAGTTCCAAGTTTCAAGTTCCAGGTTCCAAGTTCCAAGTTGGAACCTGGAACTTGGAACCTGGAACTTCGACTAGCGATTCAAACCGGTGATGATGGCATCCCACGATGGGACGTTCCAGTTGGCGATCATTTCGCGGAGAACTTCTCCGGCGGTGTCTTCATCCGCGATGGCGTGGGGGTTGCCGACGGTTTCGAGTTCTTCCGAGCCCGAGTCGTACTCGGCTTCCGCGTAGGCGGGCTCTTCGCGGGGTTGTCGAACCGGTGCCAGCACGCGAACCGGTGCGGGAGCGCGAACGGGCCGCGCGGGAGCGACTGGCTCGATCGGTTCTTCGGTGGGCGCGCCTTCACCCGCTTCGCCCTCGCCACCCGGACCCTTCTTCCGCCGGCGCCGACGGCGACGGCGCTTGCGGCCCGGTCCCGGTTGCTCGTCGCCGGTCGCTTCCGCGCCATCCGGTGCATCGCCATCGGCTTCATCACCGAGCTCGCCGTCGAACTCCCCGTCCTCGGATTGAGCGTCGACCTCGATTCCGGAAGGGTCGTCCGCGAAGGCAAACTCGGCATCGGGAACGTCGGGCTCGGGTTCCCGCGGCGGAGGCGTCGTCGCCTTCTCGACGCCGAGTTCACGCGAGAGTTCGTCCCAGCTATCGTCCGAAAAAGGGTCGGTCATGAGTGTTCGATTCGCTCGGAAAGCTGCGAGCCTCGCGCGGAGGCGGGAGGCGACACTGGGCATTTTATCGCGCGAAGGCCGGTGCGGACATGCCCGCCTCGACAGTCCAGGTTCGCGAGCCGTTGGCGTTCACTTCGATCACGCGGTCGCCGGGCTCCGCGCCGAAGTGCATCGTCAGCGATTCGGCTGCGGTTTCACCCGGTGCGAGATCGTCGCGCGGCACGAGGAAGACGTCGTTGGGCCACGCCGCGATCTCGGCGAGTCGATCGGTCACCGCGTCCCACGCATCCACGGGTAAAGGCAAGCCCGGCAGCAGTTTACCGAGCAATCCCGTCAGGCTCTCTTCGAGTTGCGAACGCGGCGGGAGAACGTAAAACGTGGCCATCCGTGGCTCCCAGAGTGAGGGACCACGGATGTATCGGACTGGGGAAGCGAGCAAGATCGGAACGAGTGGAGGAGGCGAGGTGAAATGGTTCGGTGAGTGCCTCAGGACCGTTACGACCGGCGGGCCTGCTACCAACCGAACGGCGCGCCTCTGATTTTGAAGCCGGGTATTGACACGTTCGCAAATTGCGAAGATACTGTCCTCTGGTTACGGTTCGCCCGATTGCGAATCGACTTCAGGCAGGATGCCCCCATGCGACAAACTTGGAAGTCGACACATGCACGTCATCTCCAAGAGAAGACTGCGCGAGTTCTGGGAGGAGCATCCGAAAGCCGAGACTGCACTCGACGCGTGGTATGAGGTGGCCTGCGACGCGAATTGGGAAACGTTCGCGGATGTCCGAGCAACATTCAACGCTGCCGATCGAGTTGGTCGCTTGACGGTCTTTAACATTGGCGGGAACAAGTATCGCTTGATCGCGGCCATCCACTTCAACCGCGGTAAGTTGTTCGTTCGTCACGTACTCACCCATCAGCAGTACGACGAAGGGAAGTGGCGCGAGGAATAATCGTGGCAGGCAACCGGATGACGAACTCGATCCACAAACTGTACGGCAAGATTGAGGATCGCTATCTCGACTTAATCCGTCGCTTTCCGCTGCGCCCGCTCCGCTCGGATTCCGAACTCGATTCGGCCATCGAAGTCATCGACTCCCTGATCGACCGAGATAAACTCTCGGCTCCCGAACGGGACTACCTCGATGTTTTGAGCGATTTGGTGAAGGACTACGAAGAGGAAGCGGTCGCAATCGAATCGGTGAGCGATTCGGAAATGATTCGCTTCTTGATCGAGGCCAAGCAAGTCACGCAAGCTCAGGTTGCTGCGGGAACCGGCATCGCCGAGTCGACCGTTTCCGCGGTGCTGGCGGGGAAGCGGAAGCTCAACCGCAACCACATCGGCAAACTCGCCAAGTACTTTCACGTGTCCACGGCCGTCTTCGCGGACTAACGCATGGGCAGCACCACGCGCACCGAAGTCTCCGAGACGACCTTCAAGTTGCCGGGCTGGATGGCGGTGCCGCGGATCGTGAAACTCGGTTCGCCCAGCAACCGGCTCGCATCGACCACCGCGATTCGCAACTCGGCCTCCGCCGTGCCGTTGTTCACCACGAGGGGCTCGCACTTCAGGGCACTCGCCAGTTCCTCGGGAAGGATGAGTTCCAACTTCACGGGCTCGGTGAGCCGCGCCGAACGGGCGAGCCGCACCTTCACCACGATCGGCTCGCCCGGCTTCGCCGTCACTTCCTCCTCGACGTGCGAAAGCTTGAGCAGCGCTCCTTCCATCGTCATGGTCACGAAGCCATCGATGGGTGCCACGAGCGTCCGCACGTTCCCTTTCGGATCGGCGAGTTTGATCTCGGAGACGATGCCCATGCGCGAAGTGCGGCTCGTTTCGAGCCACTCGGGCATGAAGCACGGATACGCGGCTTTAAGCATCCCCGCGGGCACGAGGATGTCGCGACCGGTGATGCCTTGCACTTGGTACGATTGTCGGGCGGCCTGGCGGAGCGTGATTTCGCCGGCGTAGCCTTCGAGCCGTTCGAGCGTGATGTCGGCGGGGTGCGTGGACCCGCGCGGCACCTTGCGGCCCGTGTCCTTATCGACCGGGGCACCCTTCACCCGCGGCTTCATCGCGATCGCGAATGCGAGCGTGGACGTTTCCGAATCTTCGTTTGAGCGCGGAGCGAGATTGCCGGCCGTGAGAAGCAGCGGCGCGAACGCGGAACGCGTCGTGGCTTTGCCGCCGACATCCGCAGTGCCAACGATCCTCACGAGCGAAGCGGCCGTGGCTGAGGTCGCAATTGCATCCAGCGTAATGGCAAGCTCCAGCTTATCCGCGGGAATGACGAGCGGAGTGGGCGTCGCGCTCACGCCTGCCGGAAGCCCGGTGAGTGTCAGCGCGATCGGCCCTTTGAAGTTGCCGGTCCGGATGGCCTTCACCGCAATCGGCGTCTTCGCGCCGAGCGGCAAGTTCAACTTTTGAGCCAACACGCTCAGCGAGAAGCCATCGACCGGCGTCCGAATCGAGACGCGGAAGATCGCCACCCGCGAACCCGCGGCCCCCGCCGTATCCGCGACCACGAGCTGATACGCACCATCGGCGGGCACGGTGAACTCCAGGCCGGCGTCCGTCGTGCCGGGCAGGTCGTCGTTCGTCGCCACCGGCTTGCCGTCCGGGCCGAGCAGCTTCACAGTAGGATCGACGGGTGAACCGAAGCGCCGCGCTTCGACGAGAATCGACCACCGATCGCCCTTCTTCCCGGCGAGTGGGAACTTGGCCTCAGCGTTCGGCTTATCGAGTACGCCCGTGAACGCGCCGGGGATCGCGAGGGCGGGCGCGTCCGCAAGGTCGCTCAGCGCGAGTGCGTGCGTGGCCGGACCCCAAGGCGTCTCCACTTTGAATGCGAACGAAAAGGCTTCACCCGCCGGGAACGCTACCGGCTTCTTGATCGACTCGAGCTTGCTCGTGCCGTTCGCGACCAGGAACTCGACCTCGCGCGATTCGCCTCGCTTGCTAGCGGCGGGAATGGTTCCCACGACCCGCGGCCCCGGCGTCACCGCGAGGCGATACGTGAACGAGCGGTCTCCCGCGTGATCGATGTCGTGAACCGCGATCGTGTACTCGGCACCCGCCGCCGCCGCGAACGTGAGCACCGGGTCGTTCCCTTCCGTGTCCACGGCCTCGGCCACGCGAACGTTCTTCCCGTCGAACACTTCGATCGCACCGTTGAAGTTCGAGCCCAACCGGCGAGCCGTGAGTTCGCACGTGATCGGTCCCGCCACGGCCGCCTTGAACCGATACAGGTCGATCTCTTCATTCTTCCAGAGCCGCCCGTTCACGGTGATCGGCAAGGTCGGCAACACTTGTGGCGCCTTGCGTTTCTCGTCTTCGAGGAGTTCCGTTCCGCTCCCGACGATGAACACTCCCGCGGAGGTGATGCCGTTCGCATTGGCGGCTTGCCAGCGGATCGGACCGGGCGGCAGATCGGCGGGAAGGATGAACTTGGCGGAGCGTTCGCGGAGCAGCGGAGTTGCCGATAACCGCCCCTTCGCGCCGAACCAGTACGGCGGAGGTGGGATGAGCATGTCGCCGAGCGGGCCGACCACTTCCAACTTCACGCGAGGATCGTGAACGAAGAACTGCATGTCGGGCGTCCACTCGGTGCCGCCGAGCGCGACGGCCACGGTGGTGCCGGCCTTTCCGCCGGGCGGATAGGCGTACCCGACCTCGGGGCCGAGTTGAGCGAACGCGGGGGACGTGAAGAGGATTAGGCTGAGGAACGTCGCGGCAAGCCGAAGCATCGGATGTCTCCCTGAGGAGTAGGCCGAAGTCAGCTTAAGCCGAATCGCGAGTGCGGGCAACGAGGGTGGCACCCGCTTCCTGGAAAGCCGGTGCCACCCAGCACCAATTGCTTACATCGAGAGGCACACCTGCCTTGACGCTTGCCGGTCGTTTGCCCTATTGTCCGTCGCCGGCTCGGTTCGCACCGATGCCGCGTACACGGACCGAGTTCGAGGGAAGGCGCTATGGCACTCGTAGGCGGGCGAATGGAAGCCGTGGCACCGAAGCGATCGCTCTTCGGGCCCGATTATTTTCTGCTCGCCGGGCTGGTGCTGGTTTCGCTCGGCATCCACGTCTGGCTCGTCTCCCATACGAAAGTCACGGCCCGCGATAGCATCGGGTTCGCCCGCGTTGCACTGCGCATTCAATCGCCGGAATCGTCGAACCCGGAGAAGCCGGCGGATAGGCGGCGCTTGAAGGTGGATGTGGTTCGCGAAGCGGAGCAGCCGCCGGGCTATCCGCTCGCGGTCTGGATCGCGGCGAAGGCCGTTCGCCGCACGATGGTGCCCGAGAGGCCGGACGGTTTGTGGTCGTCGACACAACTCGCGGAGAGTACGCTGCTGGCCACGCAGATCGCGAACGCGATCGCGGCACTCTTGCTCGTGGTGCCGACGTACCTGATCGGTCGCATGTTGTTCAGCCGTTCGGTCGGGTTCTCCGCGGCGCTGCTGTTTCAAGTTCTGCCGGTTCCCGCCCGCATCACGAGCGACGGCCTGTCCGAAGGCGTTTACCTCCTCGCGGTCGCCACCTCGTTGATGCTGGCCGTCCGCGCCGTGCGCCGGCCGGGCGTCGGCGGCTTCCTGCTCACCGGATTGGTAGTCGGCGCGAGTTACCTCGTGCGGCCCGAAGCGATGATCGTGGCCGGCGGCACGGGCCTCGTCGCGGTTTGGCTCGGTGCCACGCGACGTTGGCCGCGCGATCTCACGCTCGGCCGACTCGCCGCGCTCGGCGTCGGCATCATGCTCGTCGCCGGGCCCTACATGATTCTCATCGGCAAGTTCTCCAACAAGCCCACGACTCAGGACATGCTCCAACCCACGCAGATGCCCCGCTCGAATTTGATGAAGGGGGAGAACGCTCCCGCGACGAGTGCGCCGCTGTTCGCCAAGTGGATCACGTCGGATACGCAGGGCCTTCCGGGTCGTGTGGTGTGGGGTGCGGTAGCCGTGGCCGAGGAGACGTTCAAGAGCCTGCACTATTTGCCGGCGCTCTTCGCACTCGTGGGAGTCTTCGCCTTGAGAAGGCGGATCGCGGCCGAACCGGGGCTTTGCGTCTTGCTCGCGGTGGCCGGGTTGAACGCAATGCTGCTCGTGTACCTCGGGGCACGCGTGGGGTACGTTTCGGAACGGCACACGATGCTCCTCGCAATGCTCGGGTGCTTGTTCGCGGCCGCGGCTTTGGAATCGATCGCCTCCGGCCTGGGACGCCTCCCCAAAATCGGCTTCTTCTGGGCGGGTAAATTCGGACCGCCCGCCTTGCTCGTGATCCTAGTTGGCATGGCGCTCCCCGCGACCCTGAAGCCCCTCCACGCCAATCGCGAAGGACACAAGCACGCTGGCTTGTGGCTCGCTGCGCGCATCCAACAAGACGATTGCCTGATCGATCCGTTCTGCTGGGCCGAGTGGTACGCGGGGCGTTCGCTCTACTTCGTTCCCACCGATCCGACGGGTCAGCCCAAAATCACCTATGCCGTGGCGGACGATCGGATGCGGGGAGACGAACACGAACGGTTGCCGCGGTTGGAAGCCGCGCGGAACGTGCTCGCCGATGGCCGCCGCGAATTGGTCTTCTGCTGGCCCGAAGGTTCGACCGAGGACACGGCCAAGGTGAAGATTTATCGGCTGGTCCGCGAGTAAAGACCTGGCACGAAAAGGATTCCCAATGCTGCTCTTTTCTGAACAATCGAGAAGCCGAGTAGGGTGGGCCGGACCGCGGCAGATCGCGTAGCGATTTGGTCGCGGGAGGCCCACGCGGGGAAGTGGCTGGTGATGCCGCGTGGGCCTCCCGCGATAGCCGCATTCGCGGCCATCGCGGTCCGGCCCACCCTACGAGCCGCCGTGGCCGAACTGGCACCAAAGACCTGGGCGAAATTGGAAACTATCCCGTGCCCGTTCTTAAAACGAAAGCTATCGCGCTCGAACGCGAGAGGCGTTCATCGCTTGGTATCGGGCCGTCAAACAGGTCGCGACCCAGGCGGTCGCCGCCAGTGCGCCCGCGATCACATCCGAAAGCCAGTGCACTCCCAGATAGACGCGGCTCCAACAAATCCCGACGGCAAGCGCCGCACACATCGCCGCCACGATCCACCAGAGGGGACGGCGGAAGTGGTAGCCGCGACTCAGTGCCAGGGCCGCGAGCAGCCCATAAACGCCTACGGCCCGCAAGGCATGTCCACTCGGGAAGCTAAAGCCGGTCGCCGGTGCGATGGAGAGAAATTCGTTCGGTCGCGCAAGGCCGAAGAGCGGTTTCAGAACGGCTTCCAGAATCAGGACGCCGACTACCGAAGCCACGAGCGTTCCGGCGGTCAAGTAATGCTTTCGCCACAGAAAGAGAGCGAGAACCGAGCCCACGACCAGTACGGTTCCGATCGTTCCGCCGAACCAAGTTAGGAAGATCGCGAGGCGGTCGAGGTCCGGCGAGCCGCGTTCGTGCCAAGCCCGGAGCACGGCCTCGTTTCGTTCGCGCCAGTCGCCAGCGACTACTCCACGCGTGATCCAGGCGAACAGAAGGACCGCGACTGCAATGAGGGCGAGTGCCTTTCCAGCGCTTCGAGGCATCCGCTTCACGACGAGCAGGATACCGGCGAGCAGCCCGAAGATCCGCTTCCGGAAATGCTGGGGATGGGCCGGCGAATCCTCGGCCGGTTCGTCCTCGATCCCAGGTTCCGAGACCAAGTTTGGCCGGTAGTCGGCTCCCACCACGATCCGGAGCGCCTTCGGAACAATGCTGAAGGTGAATCGGCTTCCCTGGCACAACTCGCCGTCGATGCTGAACGAAATGGGCGGGTCGGATTCGATCTCGACCCGCTCGGCGAGGCGATGCACGACGTTCTCGTCGCCGAGGTAGTCGCCGTGCAGGAGGCGGGCGGCCACGACCGTGAGGTCGAGTGCATCGCACGACGGCACGATCACCACGTCGAACTTGCCGTCTTCAGGATTCGCGGTCGGGGCCACGGGAATTCCGCCAGCCGCCATGCGGCCGTTAGCGACCACGATGTTCAAGGCGTCGAACGTCTCGGGTTCGCCGCGATCGAATCGGATGGTCAGCCGGTAGCGGGGCAGGTCGGCGATCGGCCCGAGCGCTCCGCGAAGGTATGCCAGCGGCCCCCACGCGGCTTTCTGCTCGCTCGTCACTTGCGATGCAACCTGCCCACTGAACCCGCCCGTGGCAGCATTCAACAAATATCCGCTTTTATCGCCCTCGATGCGAATCGCGTCGATGTCTCGCGGCGTCCCATTTTGAAGCAGAGATGCAGCGGCCATCGGATCGAGTGGGATGGCCAGGGTTCGGCAGAAATCGTTGCCGGTGCCGAGAGGAATGATGCCGAACGCCGCGTGCGAGTTCGCTTTCAAAAGGCCGTTCGCTGCCGCGTGTACGGTGCCGTCACCACCAGCGACGGCGAGGAGCGTGCAATCGTTCGGCGCGGCAATCAGTTGGCCGAGGTCGTCGTCCGGACCCAGTTCGCGAACGGTGTAGCGGGGATCCTCGTCCAGGAATCGGCGCAGACTCCGATTCGATTCGACGGACCCGGCTTGAGGATTGAGGAAGGCGCAGATGGTCATGGAGTATTATCGCGAGTTCAAGTCGCTACCCCAACTTCGCGTATTTCGCCACGACGGCGCGGGCGGTGCGGAGGCCGTCGACCGCCGCGGATGGCGATTCGCCGTTAGTCTGCTATGACAATCCCCGCACGGAGTCCTTCCAAGAGTTCCCGCGATGCCGCGAACGTTTCTGGTCACCGGTGCCACGGGGTTCGTCGGGTCGCACGTCGCCGAGGTCCTCGTGCAGCGCGGCGACGCGGTTCGCACCATCGCCCGGGCCGGTAGCGATACGGCGCTTCTCGAAAAGCTCGGCGTCGCAATCGTTCGAGGCGACCTCACCGATCCCGCCGCCGTGCAGCAAGCTTCGGAAGGCGTCGATGTTGCGATCCACTGCGGGGCCAAGGTCGGCGACTGGGGCCAAGTCGAGGAATACCGCAAGGTCAACGTCGAAGGCCTGCGACTGCTGCTCGATGCGGTGAAAGGGCCAGCCTTGCGGCGATTCGTCCTCATCAGTTCGCTCGGCGTCTATGCCGCTCGCCACCACTACGGCACCGACGAAACCGAACCGCTGCCCCAACACCACATCGACGGCTACACGCAATCGAAGG
>JAYTGN010000275.1:0-10697 GCA_043733485.1 Gemmataceae bacterium | reverse complement strand
GAGCGGGCGGAAGGTGTCCACCATCACGGCGAGTTCGTCGGTCCACTTCACGTCTTTGCTGGCGGCGATGGTGCCGGGGTGCGGGCCGTGCGGGATGCCGTGCGGGTGCAGCGTGAACGACGATTCTTCCACTCCGCGACGGCTCCCGAACTTCCCACGCACGTAGTAAAGAACTTCATCGCTCTCGACGTTCGAGTGGGCGTACGGCACCTTGATCGCGTCCGGATGCGTGTCCAACATGCGCGGTGCGAACGTGCAGACCACGAAGCCGCCGGGCGATTCGAACGTCTGGTGAATCGGCGGCGGCTGGTGGACCGTGCCCGTGATCGGCTCGAAATCGTCCGCGTTGAACGTGAACGGATAGACGCAGCCATCCCAACCCACGACGTCGAACGGATGGTGCGCGAGCGTGTAGCGGGTGAGGCGCGAGCCGTCCTTGATGAGGATCGGCGTCTCTTCGTCGCGGTCGAAGGTGTGCAGTTCCGCGGGGCCGTGGAGGTCGCGTTCGCTGAACGGAGCCCCGAGTCGAAGCTGGCCATCCGGGTTCACGTAGCGCGATGGGAAGCCGATGGTGCCGATCGATTCGATAACGAGCAGAGCGAGCGCATCACAGGTCTGGAGACCTGTGCCACCAAATTCGAGTTGATACGTGGTGCAGCGCGGAATCACGATGTAGTCGAAGGGCTTGAAGGGCAGCGTCCCGAACTGCGTCAGGAGGGTGCCGCTTCCGTGATGGACAAAGATGATTTCGTCGGCCACGCCGTTGCGGTAGAGTTCTGCTTGCGGTTGGTTCGGCCGGCAGCGCCAGAGGGTGACATCGCTGTTGGTGAACATCGGCACGCGACCGGTGATCGGGTCGCCGTGAGCCTGCATCGCACCCGTCTTCAGATGATGGTGCCGAAGGGCCGGTTGCTCGACGCTCTCGACGGTGAGTCTACCAGCGGGTTCGAAGCGCTTCACGCGCGTCGGTGGCCTCAGGTGGTACGCGATCGAGTAAGCCCGCGAGAAGCCCTGCGTGCTGATCACTTCTTCGTAGTAGAGGCCTTCGTTGCGGTATCCCGGCCCGGTGCGGTGGGCGGTGTGCCGCTTCTTGGGAATCGAACCGAGTGTGAGGTAATGCATGGTGGTCCTCAGTGCCCGCCCGTTGCCACGGGCGGGCTTGCAATGACATTTCTCAACTGACCGAGGCGTTCGATTCCCAGTTCTACGACGTCGCCGGGTTGGAGCCAGCCGCCGACGGCTTCGGGCGTCAGTTCCAGGATACAGCCGGTGCCGACGGTTCCGGAGCCGAGTACGTCGCCGGGGCGGAGTTCGGTATCGCGACTGGCGTGAGCGAGCAGTTGCGGCCAGGTCCAGTACATGCTGCTGGCGTTGCCGTGGGAATATTGTTTGCCGTTCACGCGGGCAGTCATGTCGAGGTGAAGCCGGCCCTCGCGATAAACGTCTTTCAACTCGACGAACGGCACCAGGCGCGGCCCGAGGCTCGTCGCGAAGTCCTTACTTTTACTCGGCCCGAGGCCGACGGCCATCTCGGCCCGCTGCAGATCGCGGGCACTCCAGTCGTTCATGATCGTGAACCCGGCGACGCACTCCATCGCGGAATCGTCCGGAGGCAGATCGCGGGCCGGGCTGCCGATCACGCAGGCGAGTTCCAGTTCAAAATCGAGTGCGGAGCTTCCCTGCGGTGCCCAGACGGGGTCGCCGTCGCCGACGATCGCGAGGGGGTTGGAGAAGTAGAAGACGGGCACCCGATACCACTGCGGCACCATGTCGAGCCCGCGATGAGCCCGGCACGCTTTGACGTGTTGCTCGAAGGCGTAAAAGTCGCGGAGGCTGGCGACGGGAAAGGGTGCAGGCATATCGGTACAGCCTCATTCGCGTTTCGCGCGAAGCTCGTTCAGCCGTTCGGCGAGCTTCCCGAGCAGTTGCTCGAATCGTTTCGCGTGCGATCCTCGCACCGGCGTCAGGGCGGAATCGGATTCGATGCGGGCTCGATTCAAGTAGCACGTCCGAATCGCCTTCTCGAGCCGGTCGAGCGCGAGCACCTGATGGTGCAGGCGTTCGGGGTCATCCGTTGCGGCAAGGTTGGCGAGCAGTGCGTGAACCACGCCCATCTGGAAGAATTCGTCGGCCTGTGCCTTACCCTCGTCGTCCAGGCTCCGATATTGCGCCTCGGCCGCTTCCAGTTTCTCGCGAGCGGCACCGGCGTCGCCGCGTCGCTGAAAGAACCTTCCCCACAGGAGGTCGGCCTTCGCGAGGGCCACGCGAACCGCCGCGGGCGTTTTTTCCGGGGCGGCATCGCGCAGGTCGTGGTGCTCCTTTTCCCCCCGGCGCAGCCACTCCTCGGCCTCCTTATCGGCGACCTTCGGTTCGGCCAGAAGGAGTTCCGCCAATTGCAGACACGCGTCGGCCCGTTCGGTGAGAAACGCCGCCGGCAGGAACGTCTCGCGGCGGATGTTCTCGTCGTAATAGTGAAGCTGCTTCCGGTACGATTCGAACGCGACCTTCGGCTTCCCTTGCCACTCCGCCACGAATCCATCGTTGTTGTAATCGCGTGCGTGTAGGCAAAAGTATTCGATCTCCGGGGTCCGCTTGGCGAGATCGGTGCGAATCTGCCTCGCTTTTCGGTAGGCGGCTACGGCCAACTTGGGATCGTGACCCGTGCGGAGTAACGTTCCCGCAAGGTAGGCGTGGCTGCGCGAGAGATCGCGCAGGAAGGTGTCGTCTTTCTCGTGAAGTTGAAGCGACTTGTCGAGTTCGATTCGTTTGTCGCGGCCGGCCTGGTAGTGGTCCTTGGCCTCGGCGTACTTGCCCTCGTTGATGCAGTTGTCGCCGCGAATGTGTTCCAATTCGGCCTCGACGAGCTTGCGGCGAGAATCGACGGGAGGCATGGACGCGAGCACCTGTTGGGCCTGATCGAGTCGCTTGGCGGCTTCTTCCACCATGCGGTCGCCGGCGTGAATCTCGGCTAGGCGCACGAGAATACGCGCGAAGGCCGAGCGTTCGTCGAGCTTGTCGGGGTACTGGCCGTCCGGCAACAGGGCCGCGTATTTCTCGGCCGCCTTCCGAAGTTGCTCCTTCTCGTCGGCATGGTCGCCGCGAATTCGCGCGGTCCGCGCGTCCTCGCCCAGTCGCTTCGCATCTTGCTCCGCGGCACGCCGTTCGGCCCGCGGAGAGGGGAGTAGATTCCAACCCAAACCGAGCAAGCAGACCACGAGGAGGCCGATCGCGAACTCCTTCCAGCGTCGCTTCAACAGCGGCTCGCGCTGAAACTCGTTCAGCGCCTTTTCGAGTTCGACCGCGGACTGATAGCGCCACATCGGCCGCTTCTGCAAGCACCTCATGCAGATCGCATCGAGGCGAGCCGGCACGTGCGGGTTCAGCGAACGCGGCGAAGGCGGCAGGTCGTTGAGGTCCTTGATCTTCTTGAGCAACTCCTCTCGATTTCCCGAATACGGCGGCTGACCCGTCAGCAGTTCGTAGAGGACGGCACCGAGGCCGTAAATGTCGTTGCGCTCGTTGGCCTTCACCCGTTCCCCGCGAGCCTGTTCCGGAGGCATGTAATTCAACGTGCCGAACGGATGCCCCTCGCGCGGGCCTGTCTTCCCATCCCGCGTGCCGAGGAATCGCACCAACCCGAAGTCCGTGATCTTGGGCACTCCCTCCGGGTCCATCAAGATGTTCTTCGGCTTCAGGTCGCAGTGGATCACGTTCTTGGAATGGGCGTGAACGAGTGCCTTGGCGAGCCGGCGAACGATGTTGGAAGCTTCGAGTGGCGGGAACGCGCCGCGGTCTCGAATCGCCTCGCTGAGATCGCGCGGTTCCAGCGACATCACGAGGTAAAGCCGGTTCCTGTAGTCCCCGGTTTGCCGGCAAACCCCGGCGTAGTGAACCTTCACGATATTCGAGTGGTCGAGCCGGGATTGCGTGTGCATCTCGTCGATGAACGCCTCGCGCGATTCGCGCGATTCGAGTTGATCGTGAATCATCTTCAAAGCTTCGACGCGTCCGAAGAATTGGTTCTGAGCCTGAAAGACGTTCCCCATTCCGCCGGAGCCGAGCAGTTTTTCGATCTTGTAGTCGCCAATGTACTGAGGAATGGGGATGTCGTTGAAGGTGAGCATCCGGTTGTTGCTGGTGTTGGAAGGCGACGCCTCCTCGGCCGCGGGGAGCATGAACGGCCCGACGACCTGTGGATCGCCCACGGCAACTTGCAAGCGATTGGGCAAGTCGAAGGCGGGATTGGTGACAACCGGCTCACTCGACATCGTTTGAATCTCCAGCGGAAGCATCATCCTATCTGGGGCTGCTGCGGTCGCCACCAAAAAAGAGAGGGTTGGAGAAGGCTACTCGAAGATTTCCGCGACGGCACAGCGGAAGCCGGGCAGTTCGGGATCGCCGGGCAACTCCTCCGAAAGCGTGTAATACTTCGGCTCTTGTCCCAAGCGGTGAACGGCGACCGTTTCGGTATAAGGATCGACGATCCAGACGACCTTCACCCCGCATTCGAGATACTCCTCGATCGACTCGAAGATCTCCTTTTGCTTGTCGTAGGGCGACAGCACTTCCACCGCGAGGAGCGGAGCGCCATCGATGTAGCTGGTCTTCTTCTTGACGGTCGCTCGCTGTTCGGCGGTTGCGAGCGCGACGTCGATGCCGACGTTGGTGTCGGGATCCTTCCGAATCCGGAAGTACACTTCCCCGCCGTAAACCTTGCCTCGGGGCTCGGGCTGAAGGATCAGCCAGTTCCCGATGAGCCGGCCGATGGTCATTACGGCCCCGGCGTGATTCGGATTGCGTTTGGTCACTTTGCTCTCCCTCAATTCGCCTCGGAACAACCAGCGGTCGATCTTCTTGCTCGGTCGCAGCGCGAAGAGTTCGTCGCTCGTCATCGGCTTCAGGATTGTCGCTTCGCTCATAATAGCTCCCCTTCACTTATCACAGTGTACCGCGCGTCTCTTGTTCGCGTTCGATCGCCTCGAACAGCGCCTTGAAATTACCTTTGCCGAAGCTCTTCGAGCCCTGCCGCTCGATGATCTCGAAGAAGAGCGTCGGCCGATCCTGCACGGGCTTTGTGAAGATTTGCAGCATGTACCCCTCGTCGTCGCGATCGACGAGGATGCCCAATTCCGCGAGCACGGCGAAGTCTTCGTCGATCTTGCCGACGCGCTCCGGCAGCATGTCGTAATAGCTCTTCGGCACGCGAAGAAACGACACGTCGTTCGCGAGCAATGCCCGCACGGTGGTCACGATATCGTTGGTGGCCAGGGCGATGTGTTGAACGCCAGCGCCGCCGTAGAAGTCGATGTATTCTTCAATCTGGCTGCGCCGACGGCCCGCAGCTGGTTCGTTGATCGGGAACTTGATCCGCCCACGACCGCTCTGAACGACCTTCGACATGAGTGCCGAATACTCGGTGCTGATGTCCTTGTCGTCGAAGCTCACGAGTTGTTCGAAGCCGAGGACCTTGCGGTAGAACTCGACCCACTCGTTCATCTTGCCGAGTTCGACGTTGCCGACGATGTGGTCGATGGCGAGGAGCCCGGCGGGGTGGTAGGTGCCGGGGCTGTAGCGGGCCGGATCGATCTCCTTGAAGCCGGGTGCGAACACGCCTTTGTACTTGTCGCGGTTCACGAAGGTGTGCGTGGTGTCGCCGTAGGCGCGGATCGTGGCGAACTCGTAGATGCCCTGTTCGTCTTCGAGTTTCGAGGGCCCTTTCACGCCGTGGGCACCGCGTTCGACCGCGAGATTGTAGGCGGTTCGCACGTCGTCCACCTGAATGGCGATGTCGGTGACGCCGTCGCCGTGGAGTACGAGCCGTTGCACCTCGGGATGGCTGGGCCGCAACGGCGAGACGAGAACGAACGAGATGCCGCCTTGTTTCACAACGTAGGCGGCCTCGTGCTTCACTTTGGTTTCGAGGCCCGAGTAGGCGACCACGTCGAAGCCGAAGGCGTTCCGATAGAAGAACGCACTCTGCCGGGCGTTGCCGACGAAGAAGCGAACGTGATCGATCTTGCGAAGCGGGATGTCTTGCATGTTTGGCTCTCGGCCGACCTCCACGGGTGGTCTCTTACATTTCTATTCCCAGCCGCTTCACCAACGCCTCGGCTTCGCGGCGCAGGAACGGCAGCGAGGGGATCACGAACAAATCCTTCTGCATGTACGTCGGGTCGTAGTCGGTGCCGATCACGACATCAGTGACGAAAGGCTGGCGAGTCACGTCGCGGGAATGCAGCGAGTTGGGAATCTCGCCGGTGCTGGAGAGGATGCCCGCGCCGAAGACTTTGGTTTCTCCCTGTTCCTCGATCAGGCCGAACTCGATGCTGAACCAACTGAATCGCTTCAAGAGCAGCACGTGTTCGCCGTCGTCGGTACTTGCTGCCGCTTTGCCGATCAGCGTGATGACCTCCGCGTAATCCCGGTTCATGAACGGCGGCACGTGACCGAGGCAGTCGTGAATCATATCCGGTTCGGGCGTGAACTCGGGATGCGACGGATGGCGGAGGAACTGCGTGACGGGGAAGCCGCGTGCCGCGATGTATTCGTAGAAGGTGCGGTACGGCAGCGAGCCTTCGGCGGGCACGAGGTGCGTTTGCGTTTCGGCCTGGAGTTTGTCGCTGAGATGCCGCATCTGCGGAATCGCGTCTTTAGTAATGGCGAGGTCGCGTTTCGCCTTCAGGTACATCTGGCAGGCATGCTTCAGGTGCAGTTCGTTCAACCGGCCGCTCACGTCCTTCCAGATTGCCGTCTCTTCGGGTGAATAGTCGAAGACGGGTGGGCCAAGCCGCTCCAGGCGATGCTTGCGCGTGAGCTTGAAGATCGAACGTCGGCGCGCCATGTACGCGGGATCGTCGATGCCCGGCGTCTTGGGATCGACCTCCAACTCCTCGGGGTCCGGCGGCTTCACCATCTCGCGCGGATCGATCGCCACGCCGTATTGAATGAGCGGTGGTGCCTGCATGGCGAACCTCCGAGTGACGCCAAACGGTTCCTCTGAGCATATTCTACCCGAATGCCAAGCGATTCCTCACCACAAAGGCACGAAGGTCACACAAAGCAACACAAAGAAGCACCAACGAGTAATTTCAGAATACTCTTTGTGTTCTTCGTGTGACCTTCGTGCCTTTGTGGTGAACTCTGATCTGGAGCGAAACGATGAAAGCCGCACTCTTCAACGCCACCGGCACACCGGATGTTTTGCAATATGCCGAGCTTCCACTTCCCGAACCGCAGGCCGGCGAACTCCGCGTGCGGGTACTCGCCGCCACCGTAAACCCGATCGACACGTATATTCGCTCGGGGCTCGCTGCCCTCAGTGGCCCGCTACCCTTCACCACGGGTCGCGACTTCGCCGGCGTCGTGGATGCAGTTGGGCCAGGAGTCACGCGGTTTCAAGTTGGCGACCGCGTCTGGGGTGCGAACCAGGGTAGCGGCGGACGAACCGGTTCCGGTGCGGAGTACTGCCTCACCGGGGAAGCATTCGCCTATCCGATTCCCGCAGAGGTCGCGGACGAACAAGCGGCGGCGTGCGCGCTCGTGGGCATCACCGCTCACCTCGGGCTCTTCCACTGCGGTAAGCTCGCGACCGGAGAATGGGTCTACGTCAGCGGCGGTACCGGCGGCGTCGGCATGATGGTGATCCAGATGGCGAAGGCCGCCGGGGCCAAGGTACTCACCACGGTCGGTACTGCCGAGAAGGCTGCGATCGCCAAAGGCCTCGGGGCCGATGCCGTGGTCAACTATCGGACCGAAGACGTGCCCGCGAAGTTAAAGGAGATCGTCGGTGCCTCCGGCCTCCACCTCTGGTTCGAGACGCAGCCACCGGCGGATTTGGACAAGACCATCGAGTTGATGGCCCCGCGCGGGCGGATCATCGTGATGGCTGGCCGCACCGCGAAGCCGACGTTCACAAACGGCCCGTTCTACGTGAAGGGCCTCTCGCTGCACGGCTTCGCCATGTTCAACTTCACGGCGGTCGAACAGCAAAAGTGTGCCGAGGAAATGAATGCGTGGATGAGTGCGGGAAAGTTGAAGGCACTGATCGGGCAGCGATTCGGCTTGAAGGAAATCGTCGCGGCGCACCGCCTTCAAGAAGAGAACACGCTGAAGAAAGCGGGCACGCTTACGGGCAAGATTGTCCTCGTGCCGGGCACTTGATACTACTTGCCGCCTCGGCCGGTGGTGCTGGTCGCGCTCGCACGGGCGGCGCGAATCCGTTCCAAGAGATTCTGCTTCGCGATGGCCGCAGGATCTTGCGGTCCCATCTGCGACCCGGGCGCGGGTGTCTGGGTGTCGATGCCGGAGAGTTTGTCGCTTCCGACTTTGCCCGCCGCCTCGTTTTCTAAATCCTGACCGAGTTGATCCTCGGTGTCCACGTAGCCGGTTTCGCCGTACATGCGTTTGAGTTCGCTCAACTTCAAGGCGCGCTCGATGCGGAAGTACGCCAGTTCCTCATACGGAACGAAGAACGCACGGCCTTCATCGGTGGAACCTTGTTCCCGACCGCGGAGTACGATGTACGTCGGTTCGAAGCGAACCACCACATCGACGGTGATCATGCCCTGACCGCGGAGAATCAAATTCACCTGAGCGTGGTAGTGCTCGGGAATCATCTTGAACAGTTCCACACAGTCTTCGCGCCGCATTGGGTACTCCAATCGAAAGCCACCGCCAGCAAGCCAGCGTTGATCTGACTTTAACGGCCCACCGAGGGAATGTCAGCTCCGGATTACTTCCAACGTGGTGGGAGGTTGCGTGACTCGGCGGTACAGCCAGACCTGGGAAGCCGCGGCCGCAGCACCACCGCAGGCACAGACCGCACGCCAGTCCATCCAGCCAATGAGTGCGTTTATCGCATGAGGAATGAGCAGGGGGCCGCCGAGTTGGGCATCGCCGGGCACATTTACGGAGGCAGTCGCGTTCGCCGTACTGAGTTCGTCCAACGTGTGGATCGCGAATCCGAGTACCGCGGTCGCGGCCAGGATCGCCCCGAGGAACATCAACGGCATGCGGGCCGACGACCAGCCGTCGCGTTGCCGAGAATCGAGCTTGCAGGCATCGCCGAGGCACCGCCAAATTCGCGAGAAGCACGAATCTGCCGCCGCCGAAGTGGCGAAGGTGAGCGTAATCCCGCTCTTCAAACGCATGCCCGGCGCGTACTCGAGGTGTACGGCATTCGAGAGGAGATCGAGCGCGAGCCGCCGCACGGTTCCGAGGTGAATCACGGTGGCCAGCGAGCCGAGCACTTCATCCAGGTCCGCGTCGGATTCGGCCGCCGCAACGAGTTCAGGACGGGGAGTACCGGTGAACGGTGCGAGAACGAGGCGATCGTGCGTGAGCACGAGCAGCGAATGCGATTCGAGTTCGGGGTGCGACCAAACGCGACGGCGGTTCGCGGGAACGGCCTCCGAAGCGGGTGGATCAACAGTCGTGGCAGGCATGATTATCGTCCGAGCCGGGGAGTCGGCACGCAGTCCGACCCCTAACGGCTAGCACGAAAATTCGGCCCGGTCAAATGGAGCGAGGGGGTTCCGGGGGCCTGGGTCGGAAGAGTTCGCTTCGCCAGAAGCCCATGCGGTGCAGCCAATATTTGCCGACCGTGGAGAGCGTTTGAAGGCCGTATTTGGTACTGCGGTGGAAGTTGATCTGGCTCGCTTCCTGGAAGTAGCGGACCGGCACGGGTATGTCGCCGAGGCGGAATCCGAAGCGGACGGCCTGCACCAGGAACTGCGTGTCGAAAACGAAGTCGTTCGAGTTTCGTTCGAAGGGAATCGTTTCGAGGACGCTTCGCCGATAGACGCGGAAGCCACTGTGGAATTCGCCGAGGTTCTGGCCGAGCATGAAGTTCTCGAACGCGGTGAGCCCGCGATTGCAAATGTACTTCCACCACGGCATGCCGCACTTCAGCGCCTCGCGACGGCTGCGAACGCGGTTGCCGAGCACGACATCGCAGATGCCGAGCTCGATGAACCCGACGGCGTGCGGGATCACCCGGGCGTCGTACTGGTAGTCCGGATGAATCATCACGACGATATCCGCCCCGCGGTCGAGGCAGTAGCGGTAGCAGGTTTTCTGGTTGCCGCCGTAGCCGGTGTTCCGATCGTGAACGATGACCGTGAGGCCCATGTCGCGGGCGATCTTCACCGTGTCGTCCTTACTGCAATCGTCGACGAGGAGAATCTCATCGACGCAGCCGGGCGGGAAGTCCGCGATGGTGGCGGCGAGCGTGGTATGGGCGTTGTAAGCCGGCAGCACCGCGATCACTTTGTGAGCGCGTTTCGCTGCCGGCAGCACGGGTTTGAGAATCCGATCGACGTGAAACACGTCGTGGATCGGCTGGAGCGGCGGTTCGGAAAGCAGGCTGGACGTCATGGTGCTAAGTTCGCGTGGTCGGGGTTCGAGCATTGTACGAGCATTGGTTTCGCCCCGCTTCGGTACATCGACTTAGGGTGTGCCTCTCGAAGTAGGCACGGTGACGAACCGGAGCCCAACACCTCTCCCCCGGCTTTGCGGGGGAGAGGTCGACGTGCTGATGCGCCTAGCAGCCCGTTGAAGTATGGCGGTTTCCAGCAACATCCCAGACTACTGACCGGCTTGGCCCGCGATCCCCATAGCGCCGAGCCAGGGCGCTTCTCGTTTCAAAACCTGTTGGCGAATTCGCCCAAGCTTTCCTGAACCACTCAGGGAGACCTGTC
>JAYTGN010000274.1:0-10806 GCA_043733485.1 Gemmataceae bacterium | reverse complement strand
CGTGCTCGTGCAACTCGCGGCGGATGGTGTCGCGGCTCGACGGCGGGAGTGGGGTCGTCATAGCTGATTCCTTCAGAGGGAACGCAGGAAACCTGTCCCTCCTGCTTGCAGCTCAAAATACACCCGCCTCCAGCTCGCAGCTACGGGACTGCACCCTCTTCCTGGTCGCTTGTTGACTCCGTCTTATTCCCACCGTAATCTCAGCTTCCACCGCTCGCTTCTCACCGGAGCCTCTCATGATCACCCGCCGCGAAGCCCTCGCAATTCCACTCGTCTCGCTGCTGCCGCAATTCGCCTGGGCACTCGAAGACGCCGACCCCACGAAATTGTTCACCGGCGACAAGAAGCCGACCGACTCGCGGCTCGGCGCACCGAAGACGCTCAACGGCTACTTCCCATTCACCGTGCCGAAGACGAAGGAAGCCTGGGAAGCCCGCAAGAAATTGGTGCGCGAACGCGTGCTCGTGGCCAACGGCCTCTGGCCGCTGCCCGAGAAGACGCCGCTCCACGCCGTGATCCACGGCAAAATCGAACGCGATGGCTACACCGTCGAGAAGGTCTTCTTCGCCAGCATGCCCGGCCACTACGTCAGCGGCAACCTCTACCGCCCGGTAGCCGAGTCCGACAAGCCGCAGCGGTTCCCCGCCGTCCTCTGCCCGCACGGCCACTGGAACAACGGCCGCATGTTCGAAGCCGGCGATGCCGAGGTCGAGAAGCAGATCAAGATGAAGGCGGAGGAAACGAAGGAGGGCGCGAAGTACCCGCTTCAAGCCCGCAGCGCCATGCTGGCCCGCCTGGGCTTCGTCGTCTTCTTCTACGACATGGTGGGCAACGCGGACTCGAAAGCAATCGCGCATCGCGAAGGCTTCAAGGACGCGGAAGCCGAACTGCGCGGGCAGAGCTTCATGGGCCTCCAAACTTGGAACAGCATCCGGGCACT
Organism: Gemmataceae bacterium; assembly: GCA_043733485.1. Taxonomy (GTDB): domain Bacteria; phylum Planctomycetota; class Planctomycetia; order Gemmatales; family Gemmataceae; genus Urbifossiella. Next base: position 9,866 of record JAYTGN010000274.1, on the reverse strand, counting down.
CGACTTCGTCGAGTCGCTGCCCGACGTCGATCCGAAGCGCATCGGCATCACCGGCGCGTCCGGCGGCGGCACCCAAACGTTCATTCTCGGTGCGATCGACGACCGCCTCGCTGCCGCGTTTCCCGCTGTGATGGTCGGCACCGCCATGCAAGGCGGCTGCGTCTGCGAGAATTGTTCGGGCCTCCGCGTGGACACCGGCAACGTCGAACTCGCCGCCCTGTTCGCGCCCAAGCCGCTCGCCATGTCCGGGGCCGACGACTGGACGAAAGAGATCCTGACGAAGGGTTATCCCGAGTTGAAGGAACTATACGCGCTGCTCGGCGCGGAGCAGAACGTGTCCGCGAAGGCGTGGCTGAACTTCCCGCACAACTACGCCCAGCCGTCGCGCGAGTTCATGTACTCGTGGTTCAGCAAGCACCTGCTCGGCAAGGACGGCGAGGTGAAGGAGGTCGCCTTTAAGCCGATCCCGCCGAAGGAACTGAGCGTCTACGATGCCGAGCATCCGCGACCGAAGGATGAACTCGACGCACCGAAACTTCGCGAAGTGATGACCAAGGCTTCCGATTCGCAAATTGCGAAGCTCGCCCCGAAGGACGCCGCGAGTTTGAAGGAGTTCCAGCGCGTCGTCGGCACGGCACTCGCCGCGATGGTGACGGATGCACTCACGAAGGAGATCGCCGTTCGCGAGGGGCCGCTGGAATCGACGATCGACGGCCACACCATGCACCGCGCAGTACTCGGCCGCAAGGACGAACAAGATGCGATCCCCTGCGCCGGCGTCTTTCAACCGAAGATTTTCAGCGGCAAGGTCGTCATCTGGGCGCACCCCAAGGGGAAGGCCAGCCTCTTCGAGAACGGCAAAATCGCACCCGCCGTGAAAGCGCTGACCGATGCGGGATTCGCGGTCGTTTCCACCGACTACCTCGGCGTCGGCGAGTTGAGTTTCCCGAAAGCCTTAATCGTGGACAAGACCTATGCGGGGTACACCTATGGGTACAACCGCTCGCTGCTTGCCAATCGCGTTCACGATTTGCTCACGCTCATCGGCTTCGCACAGGTGCACAAGGCGAACTCCATCGTGGGTTGGGGCGAGATGGGCCCGGTGGCGGTGATCGCGAAGGCGCTCGCCGGCGACGCCGCGACCAAACTCGCCGCGGACATGAACCAGTTCCGCTTCGAGAACGTCAAGGACACTGCGGACCCGATGATGCTTCCCGGCGCGGTGAAGTACGGCGGCATGGGTGCCTTCTTGGCGCTGTGCGCTCCCGGTGCCGCGCTGGTACACAATCACCGCGGCACCGCGACCGGCAAGGTCGCCGAGTCCGCATATGAGGTCGCCGGGGCCAAGGACAAACTCACCCGCTTCGCCGACAAACTCGACGACATGAAAGTGATCGAGTGGTTGCTGAAGTGATTCACAACGGTTCCAATCCGTGTATGCTGTGGGAATGAGGGAACACCAAGTGAGGCTGATACTGCGGCACCTCGACGACTCGGTCCCGCTTCGAATCGATGCGGGTGGCGTGGCGCGCGTGGGAAGTACGCGCATCAGCCTCGACCTCGTGGTCGAGCAGTACGAGAATGGCATGTCGCCTGAGGCCATGATCCGAGCCTACGATTCCCTGGATTTGGCCGACGTTCAGGCCGCGATCGCGTTCTATCTCGGGCATCGCGATGAAGTTCTCGACTATTTGAAGGGAAGGGCCGAGGAAGCGACGACCCTGCGAGCGAGCATCGAAACCGATCGGCCGCGGGTCGGGCGGGAGGAGCTTGCCGCAAGACGAAATGTCGGAGAGAAGACCAATGCGCCGGTTGGCCACTGATGCCGACGTTCACGGCGAGGTGATTCGCGGCCTCCTCCGACGCCGAGCCAATCTCGACCTCCTTCGATCCTCAGACGTTTTGCCGTTGGGCACTTCCGACCTCGAGGTTCTGGCTTGGGCCGCGGCCGAGAATCGCGTCCTCATCACTAACGATCGCAACACCATGGTCGGATTCGCCTATCGACGGCTCGCAGCGGGCGAACTGGTGACGGGCCTCATCGTGACGACGAACGACCAGTCCATCGGCTCGGCAATCGAGGACATCCTCTTCATCGCCGAGTGCATGTCGGAGGAAGAGATCGAGGATCAAGTCGTCGTTTACCTCCCCTACCGTTGATAACATTTGAGGAGTTCCCCCATGCGTTTGCTACTCGCCATCACCCTGTTCGCGCTCGCACCGGCGTTCGCGGCCGAGCCCAATCCGTGGAAGCTCGACGATGCGTTCAAGGCACTCAAGGACGACGACCTGAAAGACGCCAAGAGCACGCCCGCGCCCAAAGGTGCCATCGTGCTCTTCGACGGTAAGGATGTTTCCAACTGGACCAAGACCAACGGCAAGGATGAAGTGAAGTGGACCCTCCGCGAGGGCGGCGTCATGGAAGGGGTCAAAGGGCACGGCGACATCATCACCAAGGAAAAGTTCGACGGGAAGTTCAAGCTTCACCTCGAGTTCCGCGTGCCCTACGAGCCGGGCGGCGCGGGCCAGGGCCGAGGCAACAGCGGCGTCTACGTTCAGGGCCGCTACGAAGTTCAGATCCTCGACAGCTACGGGCTCAAGAGTAAGAACAACGATTGCGGCGCGATCTACGAAGTGGCGGCACCCAAGGAGAACGCCTGCAAGGCTCCGAGCGTGTGGCAGAGCTTCGACATCGAGTTCACCGCGCCGAAGTTCGAAAATGGTAAGAAGACCGAACCTGCCCGCATGACGGTGCATCACAACGGTGTGAAAATCCACGACGACGTGCCCATCCCCGTGGACAACACCCGAGCTGGCCTCGGCGGCGACCCGTCCAAGCCCGGACCGATCCTGCTCCAAGATCACGGCCATCCCGTGCAGTTCCGCAACGTGTGGTTGCTTCCTTCCAAGTAATGGGCGATGAGTGATGAGTGATGAGTTGAATCCGCCGGACGCGACGCTCATCACTCCAGACTCCGGCGGTAGCCGGGAATTGCTCAAGCTCGCGCTGCCGCTCGTCATCAGTCAGAGTTTCATGACGGTCCAGGTTCTCGCAGATACGCTGCTCCTGGCCCGGCACGATACCGACGAGATGACGGCCTCGTTCCCCGCGGTCATGTGGTACTGGCTCGGGTTCGGATTCTTGCAGGTCACGGCCGGTTACACCTCGACGTTCGTCGCGCAGTACACCGGGGCGAATCGGCCGCAGCGGGTCGGGCCGGCCGTGTGGCAAGGGATCTACTTCTCGATCGTTGCCGGCCTGCTGTTCCTCTTCTGCCTTCCCGCGGCACCGTTCCTCATCTCGCTCGGCGGACACACCGAAAAGCTTCAGGAACTCGAAGTGATCTATCTGCGCTGCCTCGCGTTCGCGGCACTGCCGATGCTGCTGATGAGCGCCGTGAACGGGTTCTTCTCGGGCCGCGGGCAGACGTGGATCGTACTCGTGATCGAAGTCTTCGGCACCGCCGTGAACATCGGCTTCGCACTGCTGTTGATCTTTGGGCGCTGGGGCTTTCCCGAAATGGGCATCGAAGGTGCGGGGTGGGCCACGGTGATCGGTTCTTGGGCCTCCGCGATTTTGGCGCTCGTGCTGTTCCTCGGGCGGAAGTATCGAGTTGAATTCGCGACGCTCACGGGCTTCCAGTTCGAGCGCGACTTGTTCATGCGGCTCATGAAGTACGGCGGCCCCGCCGGCATCCAGGTCTTCCTCGACGTCCTCGTCTTCAACGCCTTCGTGCAGTACGTCGGCCGACTCGGCGATGCCGCCATCGGGGCGACTACGCTCACCGTGCGCTTCAACATGATCGCGTTCCTTCCCATGATGGGGCTCGGCCAAGCCGTCTGCATTCTCGTGGGTCAACGGCTCGGGGCGGACCGGCCCGACGTGGCCGAACGCAGTGCCTACACGGGTTTGAAGTGGATGTTCGGGTACATGTGCATCGTCGCGGCCGCGTACGTTCTGATTCCGCAGCTACTCGTGGCCGCGTTCGAACCCGAACACGATCCCGAGAAGCACCACGCGATTGCGGCCATCGTGCCGAGCCTGCTGATCTGCGTCGCGATTTATTCCCTCGCGGATGCGATCAACGTCACCTTCGCGTTCGCACTCCGCGGTGCCGGCGACACCCGGTTCGTCACGTGGCTCACGTTCGTTCTCGCCTGGCCCATCATGGTACTTCCGACTATCTACGTGGTGACGAATCGGGAGGAACTTCAGACCCGGTTCCCCGGCATGGGCGAACCGATTTACTGGGCCTGGGGCTTCGCCACCATGCACATCCTCGTGATGTCGATTTGCTTCTGGCTGCGCTTCCGCAATGGGAAGTGGAAGAGCATGCGCGTGATCGAACCGTCGCCCGTGTAGGCATTTTCAATTTCATTCTTGCGACCAGATTGGTCAGCCCGACGCGCCGGCGATGTTTTGGTTTCCCTCGCTTGCGCGTCGGGCTGCTGACAGAGTGGAATGCACTGTTACCAATTTTCGCCGCGGATGCGGCGTCCGATGGTAGCCAGGGGTGGAGCGAGGCTTTGCGAGCGCAACCCCTGGAAGAGAGTCGACCACCAGAACTTCTGAGCCGCGGAGCGGCGACAGAGTCGACATGGCCCGCAATCGGTCGCCGCTCCGCGGCTCGGTTGGAAGGTATTTTCCAACACCTATCCAGGGGTTCCGCTTCGCTCCACCCCTGGCTACCATCGGACGCCGCATCCGCGGCGAGCAACTTGTCCGCTCTCGTTCCTGTGGCATTGGCAATCGGACTGCCAGTAGTGAACGCGCCACGGAACGCGATGGTTCAGGTGCTCGCCGCGAGTTGTGGTTCTTCGGAAAGTTCGAAATCGAGCAGCGGCTCGTCCGCGAGTTTGGAGGCGATGCGAACGGTGAAGGTACTGCCGCGGCCGAGTTCGCTGTGGAGGGTGACGTCGCCGCCGAGCAACTTGGCGAGTTCGCGGACGATGGAGAGCCCGAGCCCGGTGCCGCCCTGTTCGCGCGTGAGCGGGTTGGCCGCCTGACGGAACTTCTCGAAGACGAGTTCCTGTTCCTCGGGTGCGATTCCGACGCCGGTATCGGCGATGGTGAAGACGAGTTCGCTGCCGTCGCCGGTGGCCTTGATCGTGACGCGACCCCCTTCCGGTGTGAACTTCACGGCGTTCGAGATCAGGTTCGTGAGGATCTGGTGCAACTTCCCGGCGTCCTGCCGCACCGGTTGCGACGGGTCGTCGACCAGCACCTTGATTTCGATGTTCTTCTTCTCGGCTTGCTCGCGGAACATCGCGGCCGCCTGCTCGCACGCGCTCGAAACCGAGACGGCCTCGGGGTGCATCCGCATCTTCCCCGCCTCGAGCTTCGCCAGTTCCAACACATCGTTGATGAGCGCCAGCAGTTGCTTCCCGCCCGTCATGATGTTCCCGGCATAGCGCTGCTGCTTGTCGCTCAGATTATCCGCGGCGAGCAGCACCTCGCTGAACCCGATGATGCTGTTCAACGGCGTCCGCAGTTCGTGGCTCATGGTCGCGAGGAAGTCGCTCTTCAGGCGGTTCGATTCGTACAGCGCCATGTTCACGCGGGCCAGTTCGTCCACCTTCCGATCGAGGTCCGCGATCAGCTTCTTGTTGCGGTCCTGGATGTTCGTGAGGTTGCGGAGCATGCGGTTGAAGGCGTGCGAGAGGTCTTCGAACTCGTCGCCGGTTTGAATCTCGCTGCGGATGTTGAGTTCGCCCTGGGCGATGGCCTCGGAGACTTCCTTCAAGTGCTTGAGCGGCTTCACGATTACGTAGCGGATGATGAGGTAGCTGCCGGCGATGATGAGCAGCGAGGTGCCAATGGCGAAGGAGATGAGCAGCGCCCGATTGGCGTGGAAGCCTTCTTCGATCACCTGCGTGGAGAGCCGGATGCGAACGACGGCCATGAGTTGATCGGGCTTGAGGTCGGTACGGGCCTTGTCGACGCCGCCCATTTTCACCGGATCGGTATGGCAGCCGATGCAGGTCGCGCCGGCCCGCAGCGCCCCGTAGTAGTAGTAGGCGTTCTCTTTCGAAGTCGTTCGCGTTTCTTCGTTCTTCTGCGCATCGGAGATGAAACTCCAGAGTGGGTTCTGATCTTCCGGGTCGGCCTGGAACTCGCTGTCCTTCGATCCGGGCTTGATCAGTTTGTAGTTGTACCCTTTGAGTTGCTCGGGCCACGTGCGTTCTTGGAGGCTTTGGAAATCCTTGATGGCGTCGCCGAGTTCGCCCTTCACGTGCAGGCGGGCGACGATGGGCGAGAGCAGCGCCCGGCCGGTGGTTTCGAGCTGTTCGTACGCGAGCCCCTTGGTCTGATTCGCATAGATGTAGAAGCTGCCGGTCATGAGGATGAGCACGCCGGCCCCGAGCAGCCAGCGGCATTTACGCTCGAGGCTGGTCTCGCCGAGCAGTCTTTTGAAGGCGCGATAGGACATGTCGGGAATCGGGGGACAGGTGTCGGGGGCCAAGTGGGATCGTCACGTTAGCGACTATCCTGTCTCCTGTCTCCGGACTGCTGTCCCCTGACACTGGGGGCAGTAGTGGCTGGCACGGCCACTGAGCCGCACGCATTCGATCGGGGCGGTACACGTGAGGCACGGCTCGCCGGTGCGGCCGTAGACGCGGAACTCGTTTTGGAATCCGCCGCGGAGTCCGGACCCGCCGACGTAGTCGCGGATGGTCGAACCGCGGTGCGCGACGGCCTTCGCGAGTACGGCCTCGATCGCTTCGCGAAGGCGATCCGCTTCCGCGATCCGGAGAGAGGTGCCCCGGCGGCGCGGATGCAAGCCCGCGAGCGAGCACGCTTCATCCGCGTAGATGTTGCCCACGCCGGCCAGCACGCTCTGATCCAGCAAGATCGCCTTCAAGCTGCGGGCCGACTTGCGAACCGATTTCTGGAAGTACCCGGCGTCGATGGCGAACGGCTCCGGCCCCAAGCCGATGGCTTCGAACTCGGCTTCAATTGCCGCCTCGTTCGCGTGCAGGACGACGCAGCCGAAGCGTCGGGGATCGCGGAAGCGAAGCTCTTTTTGGCCGTCGAGTTCGAAGGCAACGTGCGTGTGATCGGGCTCCGCCAAGGCGGCCTCGACCGCGGTGAACTGGCCGGTCATTCCCAGGTGAACCATCAGTCGCGATACTCCGAGGTCCACCACGATCCACTTGCCGCGGCGGCGAATGGCCTCGATCCGCGTTCCCGTGAGTTTCGCGTTCCACGACGGTTTCCAGGGCACGCGCAGCTTCTTCGAACCGTTTCGCACGGCGCGAATCGTCCGCCCCACGACCAGTAGCCGCAGATCGCGAACGACGGTTTCCACTTCGGGCAATTCGGGCATCGCTGGAATTTTACCAAGACGGGCGGCGCAATCACCGCCGTTCGTAGAAGTTCCCCGGCAAGCGGCGGATGAGCCGCTTCAAATCCATCTGCATGAGTGCCCGCGACAGGTCGCCGATCGCGAGCCCAGACTCGCGCACGAGTTCGTCCCCGTGCCGCTTCGAACCGAGCAAATCCCAGACCTTCTGATGAGTGGGTTCGAGGTTCGCGGGCGGTTCGGGCACCGGAGGCGGTGAAGCCGTTCCTTCAAACAAGGTCGGCAACGGGCGCGATTGCGGCTTCTCGCTTTTGGGTGCGGTGAGGCCTTTCAAATCTTCGAGTACGTCGTCTGCCGAGCGCACGAGTCGGGCACCGGCGCGGATCAGTTCCAGGCATCCGGCGCTAGCCGGGCTATCGGCGTTGCCGGGAATCGCGAACACCTCGCGGCCCTGTTCCAAAGCATGCCGCGCCGTGATGAGAGCGCCGCTCCGCGCGTTCGCTTCGACAACGACGACGGCCCAGCTCAAGCCGCTGATGATGCGGTTGCGGGCGGGAAACATGCCGGGCTGCGGGGCGACCGTCATCGGCGTCTCGGAGATGAGCGCGCCTTTGCCAGCGATCTCATCCGCGAGTTCCGCATGTTCGGGCGGATAGATTTCGGCCAGGCCGCCGGCGAGGATTGCGAGCGTGCGGCCGCCGGCATCGAGCGTACTCCGATGCGCCACGGCATCGATGCCGCGGGCCAACCCCGACACGATTGTGAGTCCGGCCCGCACGAGGCCTCGGGCGATCTGGTCCGTCATCTTTTTGCCGTACGAGGTGCAACTCCGCGAGCCGACGATCCCGATGCAGCCGAGATCGGCCTCTGTCCAGTTTCCGCGAAAGTACAGAAGCGGTGGCGGGCTCACGACGGCCGCGAGCGGCGGCGGATAGTCCGGGTCGCCCAGCGGCACGGGCCGCACGCCGTGTTTTGCGAGCCGTTCGAGTTCGGCTTTCACATCGACCGTGCGAAGAGCAGTGGCAAACGACTCGGCGAGTTTCTCGCCGACGTGGGGAATGCTGCGAAGTTGCGAAGCCGTGGCGGTTCGAGCGGCGGAGGCGGAACCGAACCGTTCCAGCAACGCGGCGGTCAACTTCGGGCCGAGGCCGGGGATCAACGCGAGTGCCAAGTGATCTTCAACCGTGTCGGGCATGAGATCACGCTAGCCGAACGAGAACGGGCGGCAACGGCGAAGTGAGCCAAAAGTAAGGACGTCTACGGGACTGCACCCGACAGAAGGGCGTCGCGGCTAAAAGGAAAGCGGCTCTTGGCGAGCCGAGCCCCGTCCGGGGCCGGGTCGTCACCCTGGCCGCGTCACTTCCAATTCCCGCGCCGCCTTCTCGAGAAGTTCCCACGTCCCTTCCGGCAAGGAGATGCCCTCCGCGAGGCGACTCCGCTTCGTGAGGCGCTCGGGGTCGCCGGGTAAAGTGATGCTCGCGCCCTGGGTCGTGGGGCACGAGCGGACGTACTCGGTGAGGCCGTCGGTTTCGTGGATGAAGTGCTCGGTGCCGCCCAGATGCGCCGGGTCGATCGCGATGAAGACGACGGCGTTGCCCTGCCCGCCGAGTTGAAACGCGGGGCTGCTGCACGGCCCACCCGAGAGCCCGCCGCAAAACAGATCGACGAGCAACCCGAGGCCGAAGCCCTTGTACATTTGCGGCCCGCCGAACGGCAAGATGTTCCCGCGCGGCTCCACATAAAGCACGCCGGGATCGGTGGTCGGCTTGCCCGCGTGATCGACGAGCCAACCTTCGGGTACGCGTTCCTTCTTTTGAAGCGCGAGCCGCACCTTCCCCTCGGCCACGGAACTGGTGCCGAAATCGAGTACGACCGGCTCGTTCGAGGTCGGGGCACCCATGCAAATGGGGTTAGTGCTGATGCGTCCTTCGGTGCCGCCGGGGGGCACGACGCGACGGCCGCCGCCGTGCGAGTTCACGGCTCCGATGAAGGCCATTCGACGGGCGGCGGCGGTCTCGGCATACTCGCCGAGGCGTCCGATGTGGCCGCAGTTGCGGAGCGTGCCGGCCGCGATGCCGAGGGTGCTGGCCTTCTCGAGAATTTTGGCGAGCAGACGATGGGCTTGAACCTGACCGAGGCCCCAGTGACCGTCCGCCGCGATCACGGCCGGCGTTTCGCTCAGCACTTCCATCGCGACGCCGGGCTTGAAGATACCTTGTTTGAGGAAGTCAAGGTATTGCGGAACGCGGAGCATGCCGTGCGAATCGTGGCCGCAGAGGTTCGCATCGACGAGGCTGTTCGCCACGATCGCGGCATCGTCGGCCGGCACTCCGGCGGCGGTGAACAGATCGTGCGCGAGTTGCCTGAGGACGGCCGCGGAAAAAGTGGGCATGGGAGAGTCCGGTTTGTCGTGTGGGTCGGAGTCTTTGTATCGTGGGGCAGCCGGCTTCGGCGAGCGTCGGATCGTGATGGCCCCGTTTGAAAACTCGTAGGCGTGGCGAGCCGAGCGGCGTCAGCCGCCGGGTTGCTTCAAAGACAACCCGGCCCCTGACGGGGCTCGGC
>JAYTGN010000273.1:0-4086 GCA_043733485.1 Gemmataceae bacterium | reverse complement strand
CGGCTCTCGCGAACGAGCGTGCCGACCCGCGTGCAGTGCAGGACGCACGTGGTCGGCGTGAACAAGCTGTCGATGATGTTCGGGTTGTTCTCCATCGCCAGTTGGAAGAACTTCACGATGCCGAAGATCGTGAAGTCGTAGGTCCGGCCGCGACCGGCCAACGCATCCGGATCGCGGACGTGATGCTCCTCGAACTGTGCGAATCGCTTCCACTGCCGGCCGAATCCCGGCACCTCGCCGCGGAGATGCGGGAAGATGTCGTCCTTCGGTGGAATGGCCCAGCCGTAAAGATCGAGGTCGCTGGTGTCGGACGCGACGCCGTACGCGGCCGAGCCCATGATAGTCTCGTACTGCACGTTGGTCGGCAGCCAGCGCGGCGGCTTGACGAGTCCGCGTTCCGTCAGTCGTTGCAGCGTACTCACGGCGGCATGCTCCGGGAATACCCGAGTTCATCGACGGCCAGTAGGTCGAAGCGTTCGAGAGCCGCCAGCACGCGGTCGAGGCGGTGCTGTTGCTGGGCGACTTCGAGGAGCGTGACCAGTTTCGCGGCGGTGAAGAACTTCACCCGCTTCCCGAGCCGGCACAAGGCGAGTCCCAACGCGATCGAGACGTGCGTCTTCCCGGTACCGGAACCGCCGATCCGGCAGCAGTTGAAGTGCTGGTCGATCCACTCGCCGCGGGTCAGTTCCAGGATCTTCTGCTTGGGCAAGTTCGGCGTGGCGGTGAAGTCGAAGGTGTCGAAGTCCTTGATCGCGGGGAAGCCGGCGGCGTGGATCCGAGCGGCCACGGCGTTGGCCGACCGGGTCGCCACTTCCAACTCGGTGAGTTGGAGCAGGTAGGCGTCGTAAGACTCGTTGCGGGCCGCGGCCTCACGGGCCAGCTTCTCCCACTCGGCCAGCATGGTCGGCAACCGCAATTGTTTGAGGTTGGCTTTCAACAGCATCGCGTTCGCATCGCTCATGGTCATCGTCTCCTTCGGGGGAATGGGGTAGTCGATCGAACTGGGACAGGTCGGGGAGCGGAACCGAGATGTTCGGTACAGTGGACATCGGATCGAGTGACACCGAAGTGTCACTTTCGCGGGCCAATTGTTCGATGGCGGCGGTGATAGCGGAGGCATCCATGGGCCCGCGAGCATGGCACGACGGAATGCCGCGTTCGACCAGGTCCATGGAGAAGCGGCCGAAGAGTTGCAACACGCGGATGTAATGGCGGGCACCAACTGCGAGCCCGAACCGGGCTTCAAAGTCGCGGCGGAGATTGGCGAACGCGGCCGGGAGTTGCCAGTCGCGGTAGACCGGCGCGTGATCGAGCGCGGCGGGTTTGCGTTCCAAAACCACCAGAAAATGCAGGGGATCGAGCACCTTTTCGTGGCGGCCGTAGCTTCGCGCGTGGGTGGCGATGACTTGCCCGTCGGCCACGACATTCACGCGATCGACGTATCCCTTCACGGTCACGGCGCGGAACGCCCAGCGCCGCGGAACGCTGTAACGGTTGCTGTCGAATCGCACCGTCTGGTACTTGTCCACCGCACCGGGTTGAACGACGCAGGCATCGAAGGAACGGTTGGGAACCGGCAGAGCTTTCGCTTGGTCCTGTTCGAATCGCGTGCCGACGGACACCGTGTTGTCGCCGCAGGTTCGTTCGCGTGCGGTCAGGCAACAGCGACGCAGGTGCGTGTTCAACTCGGCGAGGTCGGTCATGCGGGGAACGGGCGTGGCCCACTGCCGCTGCAAGTCGAACACGCGGTTCTCGACTCGGGGCTTCTCCGTGGGCGTTGCCGGCAAGCAGAACTTCGGCGTGAAGGGATAGTGCGATGCCAGCGCCGCATACCGCGGATGCATCGTCCTCTCCCGGCCCTGGTAAAGGTGGATCGCCACCGTCTTGGGATTGTCCCACCAGAGTTCGATCGGCACGCACCCGAAGAACGCGAAGGCTTCGACCAGTCCGTGCGGGATCGCCTCGGTCCGTTCGGTGGGCAGCGCGATGGCGAACGGGGCGTTGGAGTAACTCCAGGTGACGATCAGGACCGGGACCTGACGCCGGCCATCGGGGAAGTCGACGTAGATGTGCCCAAAGTCGGCTTCGGCGCGGACGCCGGCCGATGCTCCAGAGGGATGAACGTTTCGCGGCGACTGAGGCGCTTCTGTTGGAGGTAGCGGCGGACCTGATCGTACTTGCCGGTGTAACCCTGCTCGGCGACCAGGCGTCGGTGGATCTGGCTGGCGGTGTGACGCTGCTTGCGGGGAGCGGTCTCATCCTCGGCGAGGATGGTGTCCACGAACGGGCGGAACGGCCCGAACACGGGGGCCGGCCGCGGTTGATCGAGCGTGGAGGGCGGCGGGTCGGCGTGTTGAAGGGCTTTGCGAACTGTGCCCCGTCCGACGCCGAATTGCGTCGCGATCTCACGGGCACTCAACCCGTCCCGGTGGGCCTGCCGAATCCTGGCGAAATCGTCCACGGTACGCATCCTTGTCCCCCTGCGGCGGCATCATCGCCGCACGCAAGGGTTGTGCTACCGGTGGACCTGGATTCGATGCCGAAGGTGGACCTGGATTCGATGCCGATCACCAGGAGTTCAACGGCGAATCCCGCGTGGCTGCACTTCAAGGACGCGTTGCCCGTCGGCAGCGTGGAATCGCCCCGATGCCGACCGAGACGGTTCAAAGTTCGCGCCGGGCGATTCGACTCACCAGCACCGTTGCGACTGGGAACGGTCACCGATCGCTACGCGGAAACCGCATTTTTCACGTCGTACCACGCCGCCATGGCACCTTCGAGGAATGCGGTCGCGATGATAGGGTCCTGGCAGTGTTACGAAGGAGTCGAAATGAGGGCACCTGCCAAACTCCTCTACTGTTCACAAGAGTTTGAGCCGCCTTTGCGAATTGCGTCCGTGTCGTCCACGAACGACCCTACCAAACCCAGGGCCGAGTCGAATAGCACCGCAGCACGTTCGGAACCTTGCTTGCCCTGCGATAACCTCCACCGTTTCCAGTCGAACCGAAACGGTGGCGGGGTCACGAATTCACACAGTCCTACCTCCTAACAGATCCGAGTTGGATAAGAGAGAGATCCGGTTCAGGCACGAGGCGGGCTGCAATTGCGCTCCGAACTTTCTTCGCCGGCACGGGACGGGCAACGATATCCGGCTTCTCGGTGTACTCATGCCTGCCAAGCAGTCGGCCGTTCGCTTTTTTGTTCTTACGTTTTCCTCCGACCATAAGAGTGAGGTGCTGACGGTTTCACGGACAGGGCGAGTGCTTAGCTTCGGGCCATCGTGTGGGTGGCGAATTGGACGGGTATCAGGTAGCCGATCGCGGAGTGTTTGCGGTCGAACCGGTAGTAGCGGATGTACTCCGCGACGGCGGCTCGGGCGGACTCCACGGAATCATAGTCGGTCATTTCCATCTCCAGCTTGAAGGTTCCGAAGCAGGATTCCTTGAAGGCGTTGTCGTAGCAGTTGTCGGGTCGGCTCATGCTCTGCTTGATGCCGGCGCGGGCGAGTACGGCGCGATAGCGGGTGCCGGCGTACTGTCCGCCGCGGTCGGTGTGATGGACCAGGCCCGGACTCGGCTGCTGCGAGCGGATCGCCTGCCGCAACGCCGCCAGGGGCAACGCTTCGGCCATCGACGCGTCTACCGACCAGCCGACGATGTCGCGTGAGAAGCGGTCCATCAGAGCGGCGAGGTAGCAAAAGCCGCCGCGACGGAGCGGCAGGTAGGTGATGTCGCCGACCCAAAGTTCATCACCTTCGTGGGGTCTTCGGCGTCGAGCAGCAGGTTCGGATTGTAGCCGAGCGTGTGCCGGCTCGCCGTGGTCTTGGGCACGAACGACCGTGGCTGGATGGCTCGCAGACCCTCTGTTTGAAGCACGTTGGCGACTCTCCGCGGGCTGCAGACGATTTCGGAGTCGGCCAACTCGGCGGCGATGCGTCGGGCACCGTAGCGGCGTTTGTGCCGCCAGAAGATGGCGCGGATGGTCTCGGTCAGCGACTCGGTTTCGCGTTCGCGTGGGGTCGGTTCGCCGTGGAGCCAGGCGTAGTAGGCGGAGCGGCAGAACGCCGAGGACGTCGCACGCGGCGGC
>JAYTGN010000272.1:0-52439 GCA_043733485.1 Gemmataceae bacterium | reverse complement strand
CAGTTTTTTCCTCATCTCGATTGGAATTTGCGAAGGGAGCACACATGGCTTCCTTTGTGACACGTCTTCCGGTTTCTGTCTGAACTAGTGGTGCTTGTAGTAGCCAATACCTTTGATATCGTTCCACGAAGTCGTCTGGTGGCACAGGTAACACTGGTTGACTTTGGCGCTCGGCTGACGGGCGACCTTGGCCGAGATCATCTTGAAATGCATCATGTAATGGCTCGGCGGTGCCTGATGGCATTGGACGCAGTCCATGGACTTCGGCGATGGATGGCGGAACTCGGGGATCGTCCACTTGGTCGTCGAGTGGCATTGGGCACAATCCTGGCCGAAGAGCTTGGCGTGCCGATCCTTGTTGGAATGGCAGGTCGCGCAATTCAGGACCGCTTCCTGCGGAGTGAGGCTCGAATGGGCTTCCGATCCGCGCTCCGCGGGCTGGTGTTTGCGGATCCAGTCGAGGAGGTCTTTCCGCACCCGTTCGTTTTCACCGCCCGGTGCGTGGTCGCCTTTCAATTGGCGGAAGCCGATCTCGGCGAGCGCGCCGTGGTCCATGTCGGTCGGGCGGCGATCGATTCCCCGGTGCTCGCGGTGGCACTCGACGCAACTGCTCACGTTGGCGTGAAACGCCGTCGTCTGGCGCTTCAGCAAGGACTCGTCGTTGGCGTGGCAGGCGATGCAACTACTGGCTTCGACACCTTTGCCAGCCGTGTGGCAGGCCGCGCAGTTGTGTTCGAGAAACGCATGAGACTTGGACAAATCGCCGGGTCGGGCCATCCGCTCCCAGGAAGTCTTGCTCATCACGCCGGAGCGTTCGCCGCCGGAATGACTCCCCAGGAAGTAGTACCCGCCGAACAATGCCGCGAAGATCGCCGCCGCAGCAACGAGGTGCCAGAGTTTCATGAGAACCACCTCAATCCGAAGTGAATGCCCGCCCAGATGTGAAGCGCGAGCAGCACGTAGAGGAGCACGGAGAGTACGAGGTGGAGCATCAGCCAGCGGCCGCACCACCGCTTGATCAGCTCGTGCGTGCGGACCCCGTACTCTAGGTCCGCCACGGATTCGGCACACTTGGTGACCTCACCGGCCGGGCCGCCGGACGAGAGATCGAGTCCCAGTGATGCCAGGCCGGCCACCAGGAGGGGCATTTTCGGCAGGGCTTTCATTTCGGCCGGGGAGTTTTCCATTACTCCCCACGCGCTGTCCAGATCGCCTCGGGCGGTCTGCAACAGGAGCAACTTGTCCTTGATCTCCTGGTTGACATAGCTGAGCAGGTAGCGACCGATAAACCCGCTCACGACGACGAGCAGCATCACGGCCGTCAGCGCGACTCCCAGCGGACTGTCGTACTTGTGGCCCGTGTGAATGATGCCCAGCAGCGGGCCGAGGATGCCCGCGTAGACGTGGAGCGTCATCCACGTCTGCAACGAAACGTACGGAGTGATTCGCTCGCCAAGGAAGGGAATGCGCTTGACGGTCGGATACGCGAGCGGAACGAGCATGAGCACGGCCCCCGCGATCCCGAACACCGCCCCGGCCCCGCTGCCCGCGAACCGCGGGTCGGTGTGGACGAGGAAGCCGAGCCAGGCGAATATCAGGACGGCGAAGACGCCGGCGGCGACAATGCGATTGCGTTCTTTCATGGCTACGCCTCCACCGCAATGTCGCCCTTCGGCTTCGCCTGACAGGCCAGAATAATGCCGTTGGTCTTGTCCTCGGGGGGCAGCGAATCCTCGACCGCCATCTCGACTTCACCGGATGTCATCTTCACCTTGCACACGCCGCAGGTGCCGATCCGGCACGAGAACTCGATTCCGATGCCGAGTTCCTCGGAGAGTTCGAGAACGGTCTGGTCGGTGTGAATCTTGGCCGACTTGTTATTTGTGGTGAACGTGACCTGCGGACCCGTGGCCGGGGCCGTCGGTTTCAACGCGGTCCCGGCGGCCACCGGGGCGGGCTTGACCGCGCCGAATTGTTCGGTCTTCAAGTTGTCCGGGGGAACGCCGAGTTCGGCGAGGATGGCTTTGGTCGCCTCCATCATCGGCAGCGGCCCGCACACGTGGATTCGCCGCGCCGCCAGATCGGGAACCGTCTGCGTCAGCAATTCCTTGGTGATGCGTCCGCGGGGGCCTTTCCAGTCCGTGCCTTCCGCCTTGGTCATCGTGATCGCGACGTGCAACTTAGGATTCGCGCGCTCGAGCGCGGCAACTTCCTTCCCCAAGATGTAGTCGGCCGGGGTGCGACAGGTGAAGAGGAAGAAAATGTCTCCGGGCCAGGACCGCTCGGTGAGGTACCGGGTGACGCTCACCATGGGCGTGATGCCGACGCCGGCCGAGATGAGGACGATGCTGTCCGCTTCGGCACCGGTGAAGGTAAACTTCCCGACCGGGCCGGCGGCTTCGATCTGGTTACCCACCTTGAGCAGATCGACGATGTGTCGGGACACCGCGCCCCGCGGCTCGCGCTTCACGGTCAGATCGACAAACTCCCGGTGTGTCGGGGAGGACGAGATGGAGTAGGAGCGGTTCATCCGCGCTCCGCCGATCGAGAACGCCACGTTGAGGAATTGACCGGGCAGGAACGTAAACGGCAGGCGGTCTCCGGACGCGGGCAGAAGGCGGAACGTTTTGACGCTCGGGGTTTCCGTCAGGATGCTTCCCACGCGAAGGTATCCGCGCCAGTTCGCGGCCAAGGGCGGTCCTGAGGCGGCGTCCGCACCGGCAGGCCGGGCGGCTTTGGCGTCGGGCGCTGGGGTTTGTTGGCTCACGTTCACGTCCCCTCGGCGGCCGGCGGGACGGCTTTGGCATCCGCAGCGGGCGGCGGGGTCTTCTCCCCAGCCGGAGCGGTTGGTGCGGACGGGCCGGCCGATCCGCCGAGCGGTGGTGCCGAGCCGGGGGGAGGCGCTGCCTTGTCGGCCTCGATCCGCCCGAACAGGGCCGCCGCGCGGCGCATCTTGGCGAAGTACATGGCGACCATCGCCAGCGCGAACGCGACGAGCAAGATCATCGTGAAGAGGTGGAAAAGCGAGACGCCGGAACGACCGCTGCGGGCTTCCACGCCCTGCGGCGGTTGGAGGCTCATTTCATCCTTAAACCATTGCAGGGCGACCTGACGAGGCGGCTTCCCCTCCGCCAGGGCACGCTTGGCGGCCAGGCCGCTCTCGAACAGCGCGACGGCTTCGCGCACCTGACGGGTGGCGGCCTGCATGGCCTCGTAATCCTCGTTCTCCGTCGCCGAAGCCAGCTTTTCCAGCCCCTCGGACAGCAGGGCCACCCCCGACCGCATGCGCTCGTCCGCCTGACTCCGGACTTGCTCGGATTGTTCCGGCGTCAGTTCAGGCGAACTCATCAGCGTGGGATATAAGTCTTTTGGCGGTGGGGCTCCCATCTTTTTCATCATGCCGTCCATCATGCTTTCCATGCCGCCGCCCATCATGCCCCCACCGTCTTTCCCGGCTCCGCCACCCATGCCGGCCATCCCGGCGTCCTTCCCGGCCGCAGGCATGGCGGGATCGCCCCCCTTGGGGTGGTGCTTCGCGTGCTCGTCCGGCGACTGGCCGTAACCCGGAAGGGCCAGCGCCAGTCCGATCGAGACGGCGAATGCGCCGAGCCCGACCAGCCAACTTGGAACCATCGGGTGAGGAAGGCGGCTCATGTTCAATTCACCTCGACGAACCGGTTCATGCTCCCGAACGGGTTCGGGACACATTGGAGGCCGCCGTGCCTCGGCTCCTCACAACCGGGCTCGCAGCACCATTGGCCGTCCACCACGAACTTGTACTCGTAACGACCCGGCCGCAGGTTCAGATCGACCGCCCACGTTCCATCCGCACGGCGCGTCAGGGGCGTCGCCAGTGGATCCCACCCGTTAAACGAGCCGGCAACACAGACAACTCCGGCCTCTCGGGCGTGGCATGAGAATTGTGTGGCCCGCTTCGACTCACGAGGCTTCGTCGCCGTCTTGCGCATGGCAACCTCTGGTGAATTGTGTAATGCGATAACCCCGCAGGTGTAACGGGCCGCTTCGTTCATGGAGTCTTTGGGGCAGTGGCCGAATGGGCGGCTGGGTGCGGGGCCGTGGTTGTCGGTTGTGCCTGGCCGATGAGGAGCTTCCGCTGCTCGTCAGTCAGCACCTGGGCGGACTCCCCGACCGACCGGATGAACGCCATCCGCTGGTCTCCACGGAACTTCTCAACTTCGCGAATCTTGGCGTCCATTTTGGCCGCGTCCGGTTGGTCTGCCGCAGTCAACTCCCACAACTGTTGCTCGGCTTCCTCGATTTTCCGCTGGGCACTCGCCTTCTCCGTCGTCGCTTTCTGTTTCATCTGACCGAGCTTCGTTTTCTGCTCGGTGGACAGGGTGATGTGCTCGGGGTGGTCGAGATAGAAGTCGGATGCCCCGATGTGATAGATGTGGGACGCGCCCGGGAAGCCCGGCAGGGCGGCGGCCATCTTCATCTTCTTGCCCTTCGCACCACCCATGCTGCCCATGCCCATCATGTCCATGTCGTCGTCCATCATCCCCATCCCACCGCCGCCACTGCACATACCGGCCATGCCACCGGACCCACTGCTCATGGTTTTGTCGCTCATGCCGCCCATCATCTTCTTCATCTTCATCTGCATCATTTCCATCATCTTCATCATCTCCATCATCTCGTCCCCATCCTTCATCCCCATACCCATGCCAGCCATGTCCTTCTTGCCGCCCATCATTCCGTCGTCCATCATGCCCATCGCCGGCTTCTTGCCGCCCGCTGCCATCCCCGGCATCGCTCCGCCAGCGGCCGGCGCGGTCTTGGCCACGGCCGCTTCTAGCCGTGCAACCTTCGCGTTGAGCTGGCGGATCTGCTCGGCCAGATCCTTATTCGCGTCGGTGGCTGGGGGTTGGGCGGTCGTATCTTTCTTGTCCTGCGCGGAGCCGAGGACGGGCCATGCGAGCAGGAACCCGAGGACCGCCGAACCCAGGCCAACGGCCCAGTACCTACTGCGAGTCGATTGGAACCACGTCATGATGAAACCTCGGAATGGAAGGCGGCGATCCGGAGTGCCGGATCGCCGCGCGGGGAATCAAATCCGAACGGTTAGTGCTTGAGGTGCTGGAGCATTTCCTTGCACGATTTGGCACAGTCCCGGCAGGCCTTGGCACAGGCGGCCATGTGCTTGTCGTCCGGGAACTTCTCGCAGGCGGTCGCGCACGCCTCGGTACACTTGATGCAGCACTCGCAGGCGTGGGCCGCGAATGGGCTGTGGCGGGCCACAAGAGCGGCCGCCGTCTGGCAGCACTCGGCGCAGTCGATGCAGGTGTGCAGGGTCGCCGCGTGTTCCTTTTTCCCGGCCGCCAGCGCCTCGGCGCAGTGGTGGAAGCACATGTTGCACTCGATTGCGCACGCCGCGCACACTTTCGCGCACGCGGCGAAGTGGGCGTGGTGCTCGTCGCCCTTCTTGTCGTCCGCGAACGCCTTCCCACCCCCGGCGAGGACCGCGGCCCCCGCCCCGATTCCGGCCAGCACTTCTCGACGATTCATAACAGTCTCCAGTTGAAAGGATGACAGGTCCACACCGTACAGGAACATCTTGGCCGGGTGGCGTCTGCCTTGACCGGAAGCCCAAGCCCTGTAAGCAACGCGCCTACTGCGAGGGTCAATTCCGCAACGTACCAGCCGCTCACTGCGCCGTCGTTGACGCATGTACCGCCGCACCCTCGCAACGCGGGGTTGTCGGCGAGTTAGCAGTTAGCGATGTCTTCACATCCACAGTGACATGGTGGCGATTCACCCCGAACAACACGAACCTTCCTTATCCTTATTTTCCCCCGGCTTCGGCGCAGCGGTCTTCTGCATTTCCTTACCGCAGAAATCGCTGAGGTAAATGGAACCGTCCGGGCCGAGGCCAAGGTCGGTTGCGCCGAACCAGGGATCGCGGCTATCGAGGAGCAGTTCCCGAGACGTTGCGGTCACCGTTGCTCCGCTTCGCTTCAGATCCCAAGTCGAGGCCGTATGCCGGAGGAAGTCGCCGGCGAGGAATCGCCCGCGAAAGCGTTCGGGGAACGTGTCGCCGCGGTAGATCGTACCGCCGGTGGTGGGGCCGCCGGTCGGGGCATCGTGAACGACGTGCATCAGATGCCCGTAGGCATACGGGTTGTGCAGCGGTCCGTGCTTGCCGAAGCTCTTGAAGTAGTATGCGCCCTGGTGAGCGTGCCAGAAGAGGCCGAGGTTCGAGGAGTAGAACAGGTTGCCGTCGTCGTCGAATGTGAGGCCGAAGACGTTCCCGCCGCCCTCGCAGAACAGTTCGAATTCCTTCGTGGTCGGGTGATAGCGCCACACCCCTTGCTGGAACTCAATCCCGCGGATCCGACAGGTCGTCGTACTGCCGTTCAGACCGTAGAGCCAGCCGTCCGGTCCCCAGGTGAGGTGGTTAGCGAGCGACTGCGCGTCCTCCATGCCGAAGCCACTAAGCAAGACTTCGGGGTCGCCATCCGGCACGTCGTCGCGGTTTCGGTCCGGATAGAAGAGCAGGTACGGTGCCTGGAGGACGTAAACTCCGCCTTGGCCGAATTCGACCCCGGTACAGAGATTCAACCCCTTCACGAAGTCCTTGAACGTATCGGCCTTGCCGTCGCCGTCCGCGTCTTCGCAGATGGTAATGCGGTCCGCGCCCCTGGGACCCTTCGGCGGTGGTTCGGGCACCCGATCGTAAACCGTGCGCGACCACCGATCGACCTTCACGCGCTTCAGCCCGGCCGGGTTGGGGTATTGCAGATATTGAATCGTCCAGACCCGACCGCGATCATCGCACTTCACGAAGATGGGTTGCCTCACATCCGGTTCGGCCGCGAAGAGCTTCACGGAGAGCCCATTGGCGGGTTTCATCCTCTTCGCGGCTTCCGAGGGAGCGAAGCCACCCGGATCCGCAGCGGGTAACAACGGTACGCCCGCAGAGAGCACAAGCAGCAAAACCGTACGCATTCGCGGCCTCCGTTGTGTCTTATCCTCAGGTGCGATCCAGGGCGGGTCAATGTTATTCGAGTGGCTTCCACGAATTCGGAGGTAACCCTTGCGAGCCGATCGCGGAGGCGGACACTGGGCCGGTGGCATGGTGATGCTGCACCCGGATCGCGCGGTCGCCGCGTTCCGGTTCGACGGGCGGGTGGATGACGAGTTTCATGAGCATTTGACGAAACAAATCAGAGAGGTGCGTTCAGTCCTGATAACGCTCGGGCTCGGCGATTTCGATTCCGGCGTGCCTCATTGCCGCACGAATGTCCGGATGCACGTCTTCGACGTCGTATGTATCCATGTCGTCGGCCTCGAACAACTTGAGCAGGCGTGCCGTGAAGTCGATACGAAGTTCCCGATCGGAGATGTTCGCCTGAATGAGTGGCCACATCTCGCAGAACAGTTTGCTTCCGCTTCGCCAACTCATCGTTTCCCTCCGGCTCAGCTTGTCACTCGTCAGACGTTCGATTTGGTTTCGCGGGAACGGACTTCATCAGCTAACCCGCACGATTTCCTTCACGACTCGGCCGTACACGTCGGTCAGGCGGAAGTCGCGGCCGGCGTGGCGGTAGGTGAGCTTCTCGTGATCGAAGCCCATCAGGTGCAGGATCGTCGCGTGCAGGTCGTGGACGTGAATCTTGTCCTGCACGGCCTTGAAGCCGAAGTCGTCGGTGGCTCCATGCGCCATGCCGCCCTTCGCGCCGCCGCCGGCCATCCACATCGTGAAGCCGTGGTGATTGTGGTCGCGGCCGTCACCGCCCTCGGTCGTCGGGGTGCGGCCGAATTCTCCACCCCAGAGCACCAGCGTGTCGTCGAGCAACCCGCGAGCCTTCAGGTCCGTGAGCAGGGCTCCCGCGGCGCGGTCCATGTCCACTGCCAGCGTTCGCATGGTCTCGTTGTGCTTGCCGTGCGTGTCCCACGGTTGGCCGTTGCCGTAGTAGATTTGCGTGACGCGAACGCCGCGTTCGGCCAGCCGACGGGCGATCAGGCACGCGTTCCCGAAGTGTCCTTCGCCGTACATTTCCCGGACCTTCTTCGACTCGCGGTTCAGGTCGAACGCATCCGAGGCCGCGGTCTGCATTCTGAAGGCGGTCTCCATCGTTTGGATGCGGGCTTCCAATGCCGGGTCGCCGCCGCGCTGGGCCGAATGGTCGCGGTTCAACTCGCCCAGCAGATCGAGTTGCTTGCGTTGCGCCGTGGCGGTGGTGTCGGGATTGTGGAGGTGCGGCACCATCGCGCGCGGGTCGAGGTTCGAGTGGTTGATGTACGTGCCTTGGAACTCGGACGGCAGGAACGCGCTGGCCCAGAGTTCGGCGAACCGCACCGGCCGCCCGGGACACAGCACCACGAAGCCCGGCAGGTTGGCGTTCTCCGTCCCGAGCCCGTAAGTGAGCCACGCGCCGAGGCTGGGCCGGTTCGGTGTGAGTACGCCGCTGTTCATCTGAAACAGGGCCGGGCCGTGGTTCGGGTTGTCGCCGTGGACCGCACGCAGCACGCACAGGTCGTCCGCATGGGCCGACAGGCGAGGGAGGAGTTCGCTCATCTCCAAGCCGCTTTGCCCGTACTTCTTGAACTTGAACGGCGCGGCGAGCAGGCCCGCGGTCGGGCGCTCGGTGCGGAGGTCGACCTCCTTCGGCCTCTGGCCCGCGAACTTGTTGATGGCTGGCTTCGGGTCCAGGAAGTCTGGGCCGAACGGGCCGCCGTTCATGAACAGGTGAATGATCCGCTTCGCCTTCGGCTTGAAGTGCGCGCCGCCCGGGGCCGCGGTGGCGACCGGAGCGAGGAGGGCCGCGAGGCCGAGCGTGCCCATCCCGCAACCCAGTTGCTGGAGCATCTCGCGGCGCGTGCAGGCCAAGGGGATAGTAAGGTTCGTCATCGTTTTCTTGCCTGGTTGCAAGGGTCAGCATTGGGGCTTGGCCGAACGCTACTCGTTGTCGTCGGTTGACACGACACAAATCTCTCCAAATCTGGCTATCAATGGCCAACCTGACAGTTTTGTTCCTTCTGGATGCCGAAAATCGTGCGAATGACATCTCGTAGCTTTCGAAAGGCCGACTTTGAAGGAAGCCTGGCACTTCGAGGAGATTCTCCAGTCGGACTCGTCTACGCGCACAAAGATGTTGCAAATGAGGTTGTGATAACGCTCGGGCCCCGCAACGACTGGTCCATACAGGCCGTAGAAGATCTGTCCATCCTCAAGCCTTCCATCAACCAGAAACTCGAACGGAGTTCGATCGTTTATGTAATTGCAGGGCTCTTCTGTCGTCCGAACGCAAATATCATCCCACGGGGTTACTCGTATTCGAACCCCAATGCTCGCCAAAGTCTTCATTCGTTCACCTTGCTCTCTTGCGTCAGTCGATGAACAGGAACTCGTTGCTGCCGAGCAGCACGTGGGCGTACCGGCTCCAGTCTTTCGCATCCGGCTTCTCGCCGACGAACTCCAGCGCAAGTTTCACTTCCCGGTCCGTCGGCGTGCGGTTGAACAGAAGTTCGTAGGCTCGGCGAACGCGGGCCGCTCCGCCTGCGGGTACGTCGGCTTCGAGTTGCTTCGCGAGTGCTACCGCCTCCTGACGCAGCAGTGGGCAGTTCAGCGCAAAGAGTTGCTGCAACGGCGTCGTGGTCGGGATCCGGGTCGCGCTGTGGAACAGTGGATCCGGGAAATCGTGCAGGCGGAGCAAGTCGGTCAGGTCCCTCCGGCGAACGAGCCCGTAGATCGTGCGTCGGCGATTGTTCGCGTCGGTGAGTTCCTGGGGCGGGCCGCCGAGTTCCCGCACGAGTGTGCCGTTCACGGCGAGCATCGAGTCGCGCCAGGATTCGACTTCGAGCCGGCGACGGTTCATGCGCCAGAGCCAGCGGTTGTCCGGGTCGATGGCCTGCTTCGCGGCGTCGGGCGCGCTGGCCTGCTGGTAGGCACTCGACAGCATAATTTCGCGGTGCAGCCACTTCAGAGACCAACCCTCGGCAACGAACCGCGCGGCCAGGTCGTCGAGCAAATCCGGGTGCGTGGGCCGTTCGCCTTGCCGGCCGAAGTCGCTGAGCGTATCGACCAAGGCGCGGCCGAAGTGGTGCTTCCAGACGCGGTTCACGATCACGCGGGCCGCGAGCGGGGCGCCGTCCGTGACGATGGCGCGAGCGAGTTCGAGCCGGCCGCTTCCCTTCGTGAAGGGCTTCGCACCTTCTTGGGAAAGCACGGTGAGGAACCGCCTCGGCACGACCGGCCCAGGCTTGTTTGCGTTGCCGCGGGTGTGCATGGCGATGTCGTGACCGACTCCGTCTTCATACTCGAGCCGCGTCTTGTTCGGGCCGCGCGACACCACCGACACATGCCCATCGACAACCCCGCGAACGGGCACATCCTCGTAGCCGGGCGTCGCCTCGAGTTTCTTCACGCGAGCGGCGAGTTCCGCGCGCTTCGCCTTCATGATGAAGCCGGCCCCGCCGGCCGTCTTGATCGACTTGATGCGTTCCTGGAGTGTCTTTACCTCGTCGAATGCCTTCTGAACGGCGGCGGCCTCCGCATCGGGAAGGAGCGGAAGATCGACCAGTTTCACTCCCGCGATCACGCCCGCCAAGGCGTAGTAATCCTGAGTGCTGATCGGGTCGAACTTGTGATCGTGGCAGCGGGCACACGCAGTCGTGAGGCCCAGGAACGTGCTGCTCACCGCGTCGATTTTCTCTTCCCACTCATCCGCGACAATGGACGTGATCACGTCCACGTCGAGTTGCAATTCCTTCCAGTAATCCGGGCTGCCACCGAGGAACCCGAGTGCCGCGCGTTCCTTCGGATCGACGCCGGGCATGAGGTCGGCGGCCAGTTGTCGCATCACGAACTGGTCGTACGGCAGGTCGCCGTTCAGCGCCTTCACCACCCAGTCGCGGTAGGGCCACCCCTGGCCGCGCGGCTTCAGCCAGGATTCGGGCACGTCGCAGTAGCGGGCGAGATCGAGCCAGTAGCGAGCCCAGCGTTCGCCGTAATGCGGGGAGTCCAGCAACCGATCGACGAGACGGGCGTACGCGTCCGGTCGATCGTCGCGGACGAACGCGGCTACCTCCTCGGGCGTCGGCGGCAGACCGGTCAGATCGAACGACGCACGGCGGATGAGGACGCGGCGATCGGCACCGGCGGACGGAGCGAGCTTGTGCCGTTCCATCGCAGCGAGCAAGAACGAGTCGATCGGCCGCTGCGGCCACTTCGCGTTCTTCACCATCGGCGGCGGAACTTGTCGAAGCGGTTGGAACGACCAGAACTGCCGAGCCTCGGGCGAAGTCGGATCGAGCGCCGTGGCCTTCGCACCGTTCGGATAGACGGCCCCATCGCGAACCCACTTCTCCAGGATGGCGATCTGCGGCGGCTTCAACTTCCCCTTCGGCGGCATCTGCAACTCGGCCTTCATCGCGTGAATGGCCGACACGAGCAAGCTGTCCTCGGGCTTTCCGGGCACGACCGCCGGTCCGGAATCGCCGCCCATCAAAATGGCCTCGCGGCTATCGAGCAAGAGGCCGCCGCGAGTCTTGTTGGCCTTCACGGAGTGGCAACTGTGACAGTGTTCGACCAGCAGGGGACGCACCTGCTTCTCGAAGAACGCGAGGGCCGCAGGGTCCGGCTCCGCAGCCTGACCTCGACCCGTACTCAAGAGCAGCAGAACCGCGAATGTGATCGAACCGCGCATCCAAGTTACCTTGTTCGGTTGATCTGGCAGGAATCACATTGTAACGGAACCGGACCCGTCCCGTAAACAGATCACTATCGATAATCCTGGTCAACCGCCTTCGCGTCGGAGTTAATCGCCACCCATGCCGAACCGCTACCTCATCGTCGGCGTGACCGCAGTGGCAGGTCTGTTGCTCTACATCGACCGAGTGTGCATCTCGATCTTGGCCGACCCGATCCAGATGGACCTCGACCTAGCCCCCCAGGAAAAGGAACTGGCCCTCTCGGCGTTCTTCTTCACCTACGCGCTCTTCCAGATCCCCATCGGGTCGCTCGCCGACAAGTTCGGCCCGCGCCTCGTGTTGGCCGTGTCCATCGTGGCGTGGTCGATCGTTACCGCCATGACGGGGTTGGCCTGGTCGTTCGGCTCGCTCCTCGTCCTTCGCCTGCTGCTCGGTCTGTTTGAGTCCGGGGCTTACCCGGCGGCGGCCGTGTTGGTGAATCAGTGGGCGAGGCCCGAGGAGCGGGGAAGGTTCAACTCGATCGTTCTGTTTGGCGGTCGAATCGGTGGGGCGTTTGCCCCGGCGTTGACGACGATGGTCGGGCGATCGCTGGTCGGCGTGGGAGTCGCGGGGGTTGCGATTGGTGAGTCCGCCCTGAACTGGCGGGGCGTGTTCGTGCTGTACGGTGCGTGCGGTCTAGGAGTCGCGCTGCTGTTCTGGTTGGTCGTTCGCGACCGACCGCAAGCCGAGCCCGACAGGTCTACCACCTCGGTTGCCGGCCCACCGTCCTCGTTTGGACGAGTGCTGAAGTTGGTCGGGGGGAACCGGAAGATGTGGTACTTCGGGACGCTCCAGTTCTGCATCAACATTTCGTGGGCGTTTCTGGTCACGCTTCTACCGTCGTACCTCAAGGACGCGAATGTGGAAATCGGCCTGCGGGGCAAAATCCAGACGGGGATTCTCCTGACCGGTTGTGCGGGAATGCTCTTGGGCGGTCTGCTGACGGACGCCGTCAGTCAACGGCTGGGGCCGCGGTGGGGGCGGAGCCTGCCCGTCACAACGATGTTGATGATCTGCGGCCTGATGACGGTGTTGATGAGTACGTCGCCGGGGCTTTGGATCGTGGTCGCGGCACTTGCCATTTCCTCCTTGTGCCTCGATCTCTCACTCCCCTCGTTGTGGGCGTATGCGCAGGATGTTGCTGGGAAGAATGCCGGCGCGGCGTTCGGGTTCGGGAACATGCTCGGTAATTTCGGAGCGACGATGTCCCCGCTGCTGCTCGGGGCGGTCAGCCGGGCTTGGGGATGGGAGGGTGCGTTCGCCGTGTGTGCCTCGTGCTACTTCGTCGCGGCATTCTTCGGCCTATTTCTCGACGCCTCGAAGCCGCTCGATCATGCGGTGGCGTGCATCAGCCCGCGCATGTAGCCGTACGCGAAGAGCCGGCCCAGCATGGTGTACCCCGGCTCGCCGTCGTCTTCCCCGACCATCTGCGGGACGTGATCGGGACGCATCGGTCCGTCGAAGCCGATCTCGCGAAAGGCCCGCATGGCGGCGGCCATGTCGGTGGGGCCGTTGTCGTGAAAGGTTTCGACGAACGATTCCCGCGTGCCGCGGACATCGCGAAAATGAACGTACTTGATGTGCGACCCCAGCCGGCGAATCGTCGCTGGAATGTCGACGTTCATTGCCGCAAATGTTCCCTGACAAAAGCAGATGGCATTGGCCGAACTCGGAGCCAGCTTCATGAGCCGCTCGAAGCCCTCGACGGTGTGCATGATGCGAGGCTTGCCGAGTAACTCGGGCAACGGCGGGTCGTCCGGATGCATGGCCAGCGTGACACCGCATTCCTCCGCGACGGGCAACAACTCATTAAGTAGCCGTTCGAGTTGGTCCCACAACGCGGTCGGAGTGAGCTTCCGAGCCAGTTCGTCGGAGCGGCTATCGGACGAGTTGAACCCCATTCGCAGTGCCGCATTCACCTCCCCGAGGTCGAATGCCGTGACCTTGGCACCACCGCGTTCCGGCGCATCCAGACGCGTTCTTACCCAGTCGGTGCCGGTCATGAAGTTGTAACACAGCAAACGAATGTCGAGGTCGGCCATCTGACGGATGAGCGCCTTCAGCAGTTCGAGTTCCCGTCCGTCGTCGCAACCCAGCTTAATGTTCTCGATGGGCAGATACCCTTCGACGACGGAGAGGCTCATTCCGAAATTCGCGATCCGTTGCTTCGCCGCCCGGAGCACGGCAACGTCTTCGCCCGGGTAACGATGAACGACATCCGCGACACCGCACTGTGCGGCCAGTTGCAGGTTCTCGTCCGACATGGGCGTGAGGACAGTCGCCAATCGCATTGCGGCATCTCCTTCGTCAATTCCCACCGAAGAGCCCGACGTAGAAACTGAACAGTTGCGTGTTGTCGCCCTGCATCTTGTTGAGCGGGAAGGCGAAGTCGAGGGCGATGGGCAGCGGCCCGAGGGCCGGCACCGCGATGCGGAAGCCGAAGCCCGCACTCACGCGATAGTTCTTGAACTCCACCGAGTTCTCCACCGTGCCGTGATCGAGGAACGTCACGAAGAACAGCTTGTCGTTCTGCAAGATCGGAATCTGGTACTCGACGGTGTTGAGGAACGAGAACTTGCCGCCGGTGTGGAGTCCGTTCGTTTCGGGTCCGACGCCGCGGAAGGTGAAGCCGCGAAGGCTGCGGAAACCGCCGGCATAAAAGCGGTCGTAAACTGGCGTGTTCGATCCGGCGGCGGACAACTGGGATCGCAAGGCCACCACGTGCTTGCCGCTGCCGTCTTCGCGCTGGAGGTACTTCGACGAGAAGAATTGGGTGAACTCGGCGGTGCCGATCGGGTAGGTGTAGTCGCCGAGGACTTGCTCCACGCCGATGTCGAAGACGTTGCCCTTGGTCGGGAAGATGAACGAATCGCGAGTGTCTCGGGTGAGCCCGGCGCGGAGGCCGACCAGGAAGTGCCAGCCGGCGAAGTCGCTGATCGACGGCGGCGCGTAGACCGGGACGTTCTTCACTTCTACGCCTTCCACCCGGGCCGTTGCCGAGGCACGCCAATTCTGATCGAGGCGGCGATCGAGCGTGAAGCGGCCGCCGATCCGGTTCTCAAAGTACTCGATGTACGAACGGTTGAAGTAGTACGCCGAGTCCGTCATGCCGAACTGGGTGTCGAAGAGGTACGGCTCGCGGAAGGTCGCGGAGTAGCGTTGGAACTGAGTTCCGGGCTGGGCTTCGAGGCGGAACTCTTGCCCGGCACCGCGAAAGGCGCGACCCTGGCGGAAGTCGTCCCAACTCGTCGGGAATCGCGTGATGTCGAAGTTGCGTTCGTTCAGCACGACGCTGCCGTTGAGCCCGGCGTTCGAGTTCACGCCGCCGCCGACCATGAACTGCCCGGTTCGCGTTTCGTTCACAGTCACCAAGATGTCCTTGAAGCCGTTATTGTCCATTTCATTGGGCAGATCCGTGACCGTGGGCGGGATTTGGGCGTCGAAGATGCCGAGGCGGGCGAGCCGCATCCGGCCGTCTTCCAGCAGCGGATACTGGAGCACCTGACCCGGTCGCAGCCCGAGTTGATTCAGGATCACGCGATCCTGCGTAACGGAGTTCCCTTCAATTTTGATCTGGCCGACGCGGTCCGGTTCGCCGCGGTCGCCTTGCATCACGTAGTGGACGCGGACGAGTCCGGGGTTGTTGGGATCCTGGTAAAGTTGCTTCTCGGTCTGGGCGCGGATGCCGCGGAACCCGAGGTAATCTTCCATTTGTCGCATGTCGCGCTTCACGACGCCCTCGTCGTAGCGCTGGCCGGACTTGAGTTCGAGCAAGTCTTGCAACTTCTCTTTCGGGTAAGACTGGCTGCCGTCGATCTGCACGCCGCCGACCTGATACTGGATGCCTTCCTCGATGTGGTAGACGACCCGAACGCGGGAGAGGTCGGATGTGCGAACGACTTCCGGCGTGATGCGGGCGGCCAGGTATCCGAGGCGAGAATAGTACTCGGTGAGTTGCTTCAAGTCGGCGTCGAGCGACATCTGATTGAACTTGCCGCCGAAGAAGCCGATGAAGGCTTTCTTGGTGGCGAGTTGCGTCTTCAAGCGGCCGGTGAGTCCGTTCGCGTTCCCGCGGAACTCGACGTCCTCGACCTTCACGACGGGGCCTTCCACGACCTGATACACAACGCGGGTGTCGGCGGGCTTGCCGCCTTCGAGCATCTCGACCGTGGCGAAGTAGCGGCCATCGTCTTGGTACTTGCGGAGGATCGCCTGCCGGCCGATCTCGTTCGAGAGCGGGTTCATCGGCTCGCCCTTGCGCACGCCGGTGATGTTCAGCAACTCGCTCGCACTGATGTGCTCGGCCCCGAGGTAGTGAACCTCCTGCACCGTACTCGTCAGTTCCGTGACGGCGACGAACACCGTGACCTTGCCATCCGGTTCCAGTTGCGTGTGAACCTGAATCGAGCCGGGCGTGAACCACTTGGTGGCGTGGAGGCGGCGAATGTCTTCCTGAACGACGCCTTCGTCGTACGGCTTGCCGACGTGGGAGTGCATGAGGCCGACGATCTTTTCGGACGCGTGTACGCGGTTGTGAACCGGCACGATGGCGGCAATCGTTTTCCCAACGGGGGAATCGCCGGCCCGCGCCCGATGGATCACCCCGAACGCGGCAATCGAAAGCACGAAAGCAATCGACCAGGTTCGGTAGCGGCTAACGATCATCGGGCATCCCCCTGGTCACCAGGCACGTCTTCGCAGGCATCATCTCGGCGCGAGTTGCGGGCCATACGGTCGCGCCGATTTTGTGTCAAGATCGCGAACGCGACTGCCGAGTTGCTTCCCGACGACTTCAGGCTTCGCTAGCCCTCCTAAACTCCGGCAACGGCTCGCCGCCGCTAATTTGGTGAAGATGGAACGGTTGCACGGTCGATAGCGAAGGCGTGGTGAGACACCGCGCGCCGAATCCGATTTCCGACCTCCACCTCCGGTGGTTCGCGATTGCCGCGAGCCTTACGGCGGTTCTGTGCTGCGCCGGTTGCACGAACGCGAAGTTCCTTCAGCGCAACTGGCCGCCGCCCCGAGAGCCTGCCGCCGACCAGCCGAGTTCCGACATCCGCTATCGCGTCTCGTGCCCGGACGTGCTGGAAATCGCGTTTGCCGACCGGCCCGAATGGGATGCGTTCGCGTCCGTCGATCTGGACGGCCGGCTTCGCATGGAAGAAGTGGGGCAGCCTCGGGTCGAAGGTTTGACGATCGACGAAGCGCGCGAGGAAGTGGCCCGCGCCGCCGGCGTGCCGCCCGAGAGCGTGAAGGTTTCACTGGCGGCCCCGCGCAGCGGGCAACTCTTCGTCAGCGGGCCGGTTCGCGGCCGGACTCGCATCGTGCCGTATGGAGGGCCCGAGCCGGTGATCGACTTCCTCAAGCGCGTCGGCGGGCTGCCGCCGGGTTCGAAGTTGAATCAGGTTTACGTGGTGCGGCCGCACATCGCCTTCGGCCAGCCGCCGGAAGTGTTCCGCGTGAACGTCGAGGCAATCTTGCTCGACAACGATCCGGCCACAAACATCCCGCTGCGAGCATCGGATCAGGTTTACATCGGGGAGACGCGCGGTTCGTCGTTCTCCCGCATCTTGCCGCACTGGCTAGGCACGGCCTATCGCCGCGTGACGGGCCTCTTGCCCGACCATTGGTGGCCCTTCGACAAACCCGGCATCTGGGGCCAGTAAGGCAAGAGTCTCTCTCGAGTCGAAAGAGGCACATCGTGGTCGGATTTACAGATCCCGTTTCGCGAAGCGGGGCAACCGCTTTCCGATCTGTTCCTCGTCGTCGAAATCCCAGCTCTCGCCCAAGCTACACACGGCTATTGGTTCGGGGTGGCGTTCCTGGTAGAGAGCGTTGAATGCGGCATCTCGCTCGTCAACTCCCTGCGTTCTGAATGCGAGATCCCACGCCGCCCATGCGGGGTAACACTCACACATAAATTCGCCGTCCGCCCGACCATCCGCGATGGAGTCCGCGAGATTATTCGGATCGGTGACGACCGCATGGAACACCTCGCGACCCTGGAGAACGAGCCACGAACGGAAATAGTCGAATCCGTCGTCCGAGCAACCGCCATTGGCGTAGTACGCGACCGCCCACAGGTCGCGCTGGTATGCTTCGGATAACATCCGATCCCACCAAGCTTGGAAATCGACAATGTCCTCCGCAGGCAAGGTCGAGAGCCGGGCCGCGAGACGCTCCGCGTGTGCGTCGGAATTCTTTTCCGAGGTTGCGCGAATGTGGTTCCAAAACTCGTCGAGAATCATGAATGCGACTCTCACCAGGGCCGTTCGCGGAGCGAGGCGATCGGATTGACGAACCGGTTCTCGACTCACTCCATCGGACTGGAAGTTTTCGTAGGGTGGGCCGGACCGCGACAAACCGCGGAGCGGTTGTTGCGGGAGGCCCACGAGCAACGCCTGAGCCTCCCCGCGTGGGCCTCCCGAGGCACGTTGCTCCGCAACGAGCCGAGGCCCACGAGCAACGCCTGAGCCTCCCCGCGTGGGCCTCCCGAGGCACGTTGCTCCGCAACGAGCCTCGGTCCGGCCCACCCTACCAGAAACGCATTGGGAGGTGCATCAGCACAGCATCTCCGGCTTCACCTTTTCCAGGTAACGCACCACGACTCCGAGCAACAGGCCTTCGATCAGCACCACGGGTAGGTGCGCGAGCAACACCAGACGCGCGAGTGTGTCCCAGTCGTCCTTTCCACCGGCGAGCAACACGAGGAAGTTGAGCGCAACGGAAGCTCCAGCAGCCCCGCTGCCGAGGATCGCGCCGCGTGCGAAGGAGGGTACGCCCATTCGCCGGAGGAGCGGGTAGAGCATGCCAACGAGGATGGCGGGAATGCCGACAATGCAAGCGTTGACGCCCAGTGCTTCGAGCCCGCCGTGATGGAGCAGAAGAGCTTGCAGCACGAGCCCGACCGCGATGGCGAGCATCGCTCGGCGGCCGAGGACGCCGCCGATCAAGCCGTTGAGAATGAGGTGCACGGACGTGAGCGCGAGCGGCACGTGAATCGAGGACGCAATGAAGAACGCAGCGGTGAGCACGCCGATTCGAGGGATCTCGCGTTCCGAAACTCGCCACAAAGCGGGAAGCAGGAGCAGGGCCATGCCGATGAATCCGCCGACCCACCATTCGGTTGCCAGCACGCCGCTGGAGATGTGAACGCCGAGGAGCATCACGCGCCCTTCCCGTAGCCGTCCGGGTGCGTGCGGTGCCAGTTCCAGGCCGTGGTCACGATGCTTCGCAGGTCCGAGTATTTCGGAGCCCAGCCGAGTTCGCGGCGAATCTTGTCCGCGTTGGCCACGAGTTCCGAGGGGTCGCCGGCACGTCGCGGGCTCTCCTTCACCGGCACCTTCAGGCCGCTCACTTCCTCCGCCGTCCGGATCACTTCCCTCACGCTGAAGCCGCGACCGAGGCCGACGTTAAACTTCAACTGCACGCCCGGCGCGAGCCGATCCAGCGCGAGGATGTGAGCTTCGGCGAGATCGTCCACGTGAATGTAATCGCGGATGCACGTGCCGTCCGGCGTCGGGTAGTCCGTGCCGAAGATTTCGAGATGCGAGCGCTGGCCCATCGCGGCCTGGAACACGAGCGGAATCAAATGCGTCTCGGGGTCGTGATCCTCGCCAATGGTGCCGTCTGGGCTCGCGCCGGCGGCATTGAAGTAGCGCAGGGCGCAGTAACCGAACGGATAGGCACCGGCGTAGTCGGCGAGCGCCCGCTCGAAGGCGAGCTTCGTGTTGCCGTAAGGGTTGATGGGCAGTTGCTTCTCGTTCTCGTCGATGGGCACGCGCGTCGGCGTGCCGTAGGTGGCGCAGGTGCTGGAGAAGACGAACTTTTGAACGCCTTGCTCGCGGCAAGCGTCGAGCAGCGTCAGCGAGTTGAGGAAGTTGTTGGCGTAATACTTGGCGGGGTTGGTGACCGATTCGCCGACGAAGGCGAACGCCGCGAAATGCACCACCGCTTCGATCTTCCGCTCCGCGAGGAGCCGATTCACGAGCGCGGCGTCGTTCAGGTCGCCGACGACGAGGCGCTCCGCGGGCACGGCCTGGCGATGGCCGAACGAGAGGTTGTCGAGCACGACGACTTGGTGCCCGCGGGCCAGAAGCGCCCGAACCGTGTGGCTGCCGATATACCCGGCTCCGCCGGTGACGAGGATGTTCATTTCGATGGCTTGCTCAACAAGGCACGAAACCCCGCCTGGGTGAAGTGATGATCCGCGGTCAGGGCGTCTTTCACGTTGCGCTTCGTCATGAGAGCCATCGAAATGCAATCGACCAGCGACCATTCCTTGTCGGAGCGAGAAGCGAACAGGTCGAATCCGTTTTGAAAAAGCTCATTGGAGGCGTGTACGATTTGTACCGAGCGGTCCGTTTGGAGAACTCGAACGAGTTCGACAAACGCAGATCGATCCTCGGGCCGACACAGCATGCTGCCCGTTTCCACGAGTACGTATTGAGTCGTGATGATTCGACCCAACCACCGCTCGCTCCATTCGACGGCTCGTTCGTGCAAGCTGTCGTTCGGACCGACCAGGGCGACGAAGTAGGAAGTATCCGCGAAGGCCGGTTTCATTGCTGTTTCGGTAGTCCATAGAGGTAGTGGTCGTGATTGACGGCGGCATCCGGAGGCAATCCCGCGGCTTTGCCGATCACTTTTGCCAGCCGCTCGGCGAGACTCCGCCGATTCCCTTTTGGCTTCCGAACCTCCGCCTTCGGTTTTCGCTTCTTCACGGGGCGTACTTCCACTTCGGTCCCCTCGGCGAGCACCGTGGGATCGTTCAACAAAACCTTGCCCTTCTTGACTGTGCCGCGCACCGTCATGACAACCCCTCCGAGTAAAGGGCCATCGTACTCCGCCGAATCGTTTCGATGCAACGCCGGTCGAATTCAATTCGTAATCCCCTTCGTGATGCCCATGAAGACGTCTTCGATGTCGATCTCTTCCTCTTGGAAGCTCTTCAACTTGAACTGCTCGGCGATCAGTCGCTCGGGAATGAAGCTGCCGTCGATCTCGCCCTCACGAAGCGTCGCGCGGATCGACGAGGCGTTCGCCAGCACTTCGACCTTGCCGATCTCGCGGTACGATTCGAGCCGCTTCGCCGCTTCCTCGTTGCGGTCGCCGACCGAGACGAGGAACACGATCCCTTGCCGCACGGCTTTCTTCGCCTCTTCGACGGTGCCGTTGAAGATGAGTTTGCCGCGTTCGATGATGCCAATCTTGTTGCAGATCTCGGCCAGTTCCGGAAGGATGTGGCTCGACAGCATGATGGTTTTGTTCAGGTCGCGGAGCCGCTTGATGAGCTTGCGCATCTCGATGCGGGCGCGGGGGTCGAGGCCGCTGGCGGGTTCGTCGAGCAGCAGCACCTGCGGTTCGTGGAGCAGCACGCGGGCCAAGCCGAGGCGCTGAGTCATGCCGCGACTCAGGCTGGTGACCAGGGCATCGCGCTTGTACGTGAGATCGACGAGTTCAAGGACTTCATCGACCTTCTTACGGCGGCCCGGTCCTTGAATGCGGTAAGCCGCCGCGAAGAATTCGAGGTACTCGGTGACCTTCATGTCGTCGTAGACGCCGAAGAAGTCGGGCATGTAGCCGATGGCGCGGCGAATGTCCTTCGAGCCCGTGTAGATGGAGTAGCCGCACACGCTGGCCTCGCCCCACGAGGGGTTCAGGAGCGTGGCGAGGATGCGCATGGTCGTGGTTTTGCCGGAGCCGTTGGGCCCGATGAAGCCGTACACGTCGCCCTTTTCGAGCTTGATGGTGAGCCGCTCGAGGGCGAAGAGATCGCCGTACTTCTTGGTGAGGTCGTTGGTCTCGATCATGTTGAATCTCAAGAAGCCCACGGATAGCGGTCCGTGGGTTTAGTGGCTCCTCACCGGAAGGTAAAGCCGCACGTAGGTTTCCTGCCGAGCCAACCCCGGCACCGACGTCTGGCCTTCCTTCAACTGCAATCGCGTAGGCGATTCGGGTCCGCCGAAGAGCGCATCGATCGTGCCCGCTGGCGGCAGCACCCGGCCCACGACGATCACCTCGCTCCGGTTGTCCGAGGAGAGCCGCCAAGATTGATCGAGCCGGCGCAGCGAGGCATTCCGCGGCACCACGCCTTCATCGTTTTTGAGAGAAGCCTCGTGGAACAATAGGCCCCAAAGCGGCAAGGTGCTCGAGGTGGAAACCGGCGCGGGGGTGGCAGTGCCGGGCTTGTTGGACGCGGTGGCCGCGCCGCCGAACGCCTGCCCCCGGCTCAGCAGGTCCGCAAGTTGCCCGCGATCTTGAAGCCACTGCGAGCCGAGTTGCCCGCGATCCAAAACGAGTCGGACTTCCTGGCCCTTGAGAATGGTGCCGATCGGGTAGGCCTGCCCGGCATAGAACGCCATGCAATCCGTGACGGCCTCGAAAGGCATCCGGTTCACGAACGTACCGATGGCCTTGGACGAATCGCCGGGCGGATGGACGAGCTTCGATTCGACCACGGGCGAACGCGGGTTGAGGGTGCCGGCCCAGTTCGCCGAGAACGACTTCGTGGACCAAACCTGCACGGGCACGTTGTCCAGGCCGTCGGCGATGGCACCGTTCGCGTCGCTATGGTAGCCGTAGTTTCGGCGCAGCAAGCTGGCTCGGCCCGCACGCGGTCCACCGACCCAGCCCACGAGGCTCGCTTTGTTCGTCGGACCCACCGTCCAACCTGCCGCGGGCGACACTCGCAGCGTGAACGTGTCGATCTTCGGGCTGAAGATGGTGAACATCGTCGTGCCGTACACGCGGCCACCCTGCGGCTCGGCCACGACATCGATCACGTCCACCTTGTTCACGCGGAGTTCGTCCCCCTTCATGGCCGAGGCCGAGATCGCGGCCGCGATGCAGACGGTGAGTACGATGATGGGGAAGGTGATCCACGTGAGTTCGAGCCGGCCGAAGACGCGCTTCAAGAAGTAGTATTCGATCGGCGCGATGAGAAGGATGTAAAGCACGATGAGCAGTGCGACCGAGCCGAACGAGACGACGGGGATGCCGTCGAAGGTATCGACGTGGGTGCGGAGCGCGACGGCCACTTCGTCCTCGTCGTCGGTGGGGGCGGCGTTCAGCGGGCGGGCCTTACCCTCCGAACCGACCGAGGTGCGGTTCGCGCCACCTTCGCGCAGTACCCAGTCCCAGAACTCCACTTGCTTGGCGAATTCCGTGAACGGCGAGCGGTCGAGGTCGAAGCCGATGGCGGTAGTGCGGCCGAGTCCGTACGCAGCTTGAACCGCGACGGCGTCTTTCTCGACCCCCGCGCGACTCGCTGGCGGAACGACCACGCGGCCCCTGCGATTCGGCTTCGGCGTGAAGTTCGCCACGGGGAACGCACCGCCCTTCATCGCCATGTTGCCGTTGAGCGTGGTGGTCTGGCTCGTCTCGCGGGCGGACCAATACAGGGGCAGCAGGTTGACTTGCCGCGAGGGTGAAGTGGCGTCGATGGAGTACGGGAGAAGCTCTTGGAGCGCTTGAACGAGAGCGGCGTTACTTCCCACGCTGACGACGAGACGGCCACCCCGGCTGACCCATTCTCGAAGGGCCGCCAGTTTCTTCTCGTTCGCCCCGAGTTGCTTCAAGAAGTCGGCCGAGGATGTGGACAGCACGACGAGATCGGCGGCATCGTAGCCGAACCAGCGATCGGGAAGTTGAGCCACCTCGGTGATGGCGGCGAGTTCGACGCGGCCCCCGCGAAGTGGCCCGGTCGCGGTCTCGGCTTCAACCGCGCCGGGCATCGTCTGCTTCGGAAGGTCGAAGTTCGGGAAGCGACTGCCGAGCCCGAGTACGACGTAGGTGAGTGAGTCGCGCGGCCGCAACGAGCGAATGCGGAACGGTTCGGAGAGTGCGACGCCATTCGCGGTGCGAACGATGACGGTGGTTTCGCCGCTGCCCGCCGCCGGTCGAACGTAGGCCTGCCTGCGAAGGGTGATGCCGGGCCGAGTCGTACTCAGGTCGAGCGGCGTCGCCAGGGTCGTGTTCGAGCCGTCGGCGTCCGGCGTCTCGACCACGAGTTGCGCCGAGTCCGCGACCTCCGAAAGAAGCTCGAGTTCGAGATCCAAGGGCGACCACGCGGCGAACTTGCAAATCGGCGGGCCGTCGTTGCTACGAGCATCCGGGAACCCGACTCGGGCGGAGACGATCTTGACGCGCGGCGACTCGGCCCGCGCGGAACCCATCGTCGTGAACAGACAAGCCAGGATCGCCAGCAGTCGCTGCTTCATCTAGGGTTTCTCGGTCGTTCCGCATTGGCAGGGCGTGAAGCCGCACCCGGGGCAACCCGCGCCGTACTTCTTCGCCACGGCCTCTTCCAGGTCTACGTTGGCGATGTTCGCAAGGGTCGCGAGCCAGGCGAGAACGTCGGCGAATTCGAGGGTGCGTTCTTCGTGCGTGCCGCCGCGCAGGGCCGCCGCCAGTTCGCCGACTTCCTCCATGAACCACATGAAGGTGCCTTCGGCTCCGCGAGCGCCGTCCTTCGCGCCGTAAAGAGCGCGAATTCGTTCTTGCAGTTGGTTCAGGGTCATGGCGCGGCCCGGTGATGTTCGCACTTCGATTGTAGTTGAACGGTTCGCTCGAACCAGTTCGCATGCAGTTCGTGTGAAGCCTGGGGAGTTGCGGGGAGATTACCGATTCTGACTTCTGAGGCGATTGTGCTTCCAAATTGCTTGGAGAGGTGGGGTTATCGCCGTTCGTTCCCCTGTCGATAGGACGGGGGAACTTGCGACTCGCGTCGCAAGTTCACAAAGCGCCCGATCGGGGCCGGGATTCGCCGCACGCCGACCATTGCCGGGATTGGCGGACGGCGAACCCCGTGCTCCGACCGGGCGTTTTTGCTTCAATTGAGACATGAGGCGTCGAAGCTTCTCACCGCCGAGTGACGTCATCTCATCCAGGCGAACTACGCCGTCTTCCCCAGTTCCTCAGTACCCTCTCCGTGCAATCGAGACGGGCTTGTAACGGACGATGTCGATGGCGAGAATAAGCCGAGGACTTCCGAGGGTACGGGCTCTCGACATCACAGGAGGAATTCGATGTTCGCGATGTTCCAGATCGTCGCGTTGTGCGCGGCCGCCGACGCAGCACCGGGATATACGGTCCACCTTCGGGGGCTGACGGCCCCGGAGCAGACCATTCGGCAGAAATTCACCGGGTCGGAGACGGTGCTGGACGCGGTCGCCGCACTGCCTCGGCCCGCCGACGCCAACGTCATGGACCTGTGGATCGCCCGGCAGGGCAAGGGCGGCAAGGTTCAGGTTCTGCGAATCGACTGGGCTGCGCTCTCCCAGTACGGGATGACCGCGACCAACTACCAAATCCTCGACGGCGACCGGCTGTTCTTGCAGGCCCGGCCGCCGAAGTAGGCACACCTCCGTTCGCGCGGCATCCGCCGATGCGGTGCCGCATAGCCTCCCCATCCTCCAACCCTTCCCGTAAACCATTCCCAACGGAATCTCTTGCAACCACCAGGAACGGCCCCCATGCGCGAACGAGCCACTCTCGATCTGTTCCTCATCTCGTGGCTCGTCCTTTTTCTCGAACTCACCTGCATTCGCTGGTTCCCATCGCACGTGATGTTCCTCACGTTCTTTACGAACATCGTGCTGCTCGCGTGCTTCGTGGGCATGTCGGTCGGGTGCCTCGCGGCTCGCAATACCACGCGATATTTGAACCGCACGCCGGTCTGGCTCGCATTGGCCGTCGCGGCCGGGCTCTTCGTCGAACACTACCGCACTCGGCTGATCGAGTACATCGCCATCGGCGATCGGTCGAACCCGGACGTCGTGTACTTCGGGGCCGAGGCCGGCGACACCACCCTCACGCTGCCCTTCCGCGTGCCGCTGGAGTTCGTCGCCGGGGCGTTCTTTTTGCTCATCGCCATGCTCTTGATCGGCCCCGGTCAGGAGATGGGCCGAGCGTTCAACCGGGTACCGAGCCGGACTCGGGCCTACTCGGTGAACCTACTCGGCAGCCTGGTCGGGATCGTCTCGTTTGCCGCCTGCTCGTACCTCCGGTTGCCGCCGGTCGTCTGGTTCGCGGCGGTCGCCATCGGGCTCTTCTACTTCGTGTGGCGACCGAAAAGCGAGACGGCAGAGGGTGCGAAGCGGTCATCGCTGATTCTGCCGGTCGCGCTCCTCGCCTTCGCCGTCGGGTTGACCGTATTCACATCCGGATTCGGCACCGTCCGCGGGCGGGAAACCACGTGGTCGCCGTACTACCGCATCGACCTCATCACGAAGTTTCAGGAGATCGAGACGAACCTGGTGAGCCACCAGATCATGGAGCCGCGGGAGCGTCTGCCGGCCGCGCAGTATGCGAACTACGCCCTGCCCTACCTGCTCCAGCGCGACGTGACCGGGCCAGACGGGAAGCCGGCGTGGCCGGAAATCAGGCGGGTGCTCATCATCGGAGCTGGGAGCGGCAACGACGTGGCCCGGGCGCTTCAGTGGCTCCCCGCCGACGCCCGGATCGACGCCGTCGAGATCGACCCGGTGATCCAGAAACTCGGGGCCGACCTCCACCCCGACCGCCCGTACCAGGATTCGCGCGTTCACGTGTACCTGAACGACGGCCGCAACTTCCTCCGCGGGGCCGAGCCGGGTACCTACGACCTCGTGATCTTCGCCCTGGTCGATTCGCTCGTCCTCCACTCCGGATATTCGAACCTCCGGCTCGAGAGCTACCTGTTCACCGAGGAATCGTTCCGCGATACCCGGCGGGTGCTGAAGCCGACGGGGCTGTGCGCGGTCTACAACTACTTCCGGCACGGGTGGCTCGCGGCCCGCATCCGGGCCGAGCTGCGGAACGCCTTCGCGGTGGACCCCGCCGTATTCGTCCTCACCGACAAGCCGACCGACCGGGTCAAACTCGAGGAGTTCGATCCCGGCGCGTTCACCGCGTTCCTGGCCGGGTCCGAGCAGGTCGTGGGGCCGCTGCGAGCGAAGTTCGCGGCGAACGGGAACTGGTACTGGGTGCCGGGTGACCGTGCTCCGGACCCGGCAAAGCGGGTCGAACGCTTCGGCTCGCAGGAGCCCGGCCCGCTCCCGCCGCCCGCCGTCGAATTGCCGCAGGTGTGGTGGAAGCCGAAGCAGTGGGCGGCGCTGCGTATCGCGGACGTCGAGGATCTCGGCTCGCTTCCCGTCGCGACGG
Organism: Gemmataceae bacterium; assembly: GCA_043733485.1. GTDB lineage: Bacteria > Planctomycetota > Planctomycetia > Gemmatales > Gemmataceae > Urbifossiella. The sequence continues at coordinate 25,583 of JAYTGN010000272.1, read as the reverse complement.
ACGATTGGCCGTTCCTCTACGTCCGCGAGCCCGGCATCCCGCTCGTTTCGTGGCGCGGCATGGGGATGATGGTCGGACTTTCGCTCGCCCTCTGGTTCTTCTTCCGGCCGCGGAGCACGCAAACCGCCACGAACCTTCCGTCCCAATACGGTCTCGCGCTGCGCAGCTTCTTCCTGGGGGCCGGGTTCATGCTGGTGGAAACGAAGGCCGTCGTGCAAATGGCGCTGCTCTTCGGCAGCACCTGGATGGTGAACACGATCGTTTTCGCCGCGATCCTCGTGATGAGCCTGATCGGAACGCTGTTCGTGGCCGGGTTCGCCCCGAAACGGCTCGAGCCCTACTACATCGGCCTGTTCCTCGCGGCGGCCCTGGGGATTGCCATTCCGCTGGACACCTTCCTCGGGTTAGACAGCACCATGCAGATTGCGGCATCGTGTGCCCTGGTCTTCGCACCGATCGCGTTTGCCGGGGTGATCTTCGCCACGACGTTCGCGCGGTCGGTGCGGCCGGATCGCGTCTTTGGGGCGAACGTGGCCGGGGCGCTTTTGGGCGGAATTGCCGAGAATGCCTCCGTCCTGCTCGGCTTCCAGTACCTGTTGTGCGTGGCAGTCGGATTTTACCTTCTGTCTTCCGCCTTCGGGAACCGCACTCTGCTCGCGACGCCCGCCGCCAAGGGCGTATAATACTGTCACGCCTCTCGCCGGTCTGAACTTCGGCTTGGAGAACTCACATCATGGCCGACACGAGCGACGAGGAGCCCAGCGAGCTCGCGAGCGGCGCGATCCGGAGGCGAAGCCGAATGGCTTCCCCCGGAGTCGCGGTCGTGCGAAGCGGTCGCGACACCCTTTCGGTCGAACTCGCGCTCACGATCTTCCGCCAGATGGTTCGCACCCGGGCTCTCGAAGAGCGCGGGATCAAGATGTCGAAGTCGGGCGAGGCCTATTTCTGGATCGGTGGGCCGGGCGAAGAAGCGACGAACGTGTGCCTCGGGCTGCAAGTCTTACGCGGGCAGGGTCCTGCCTTCGATTACCTCCACCTGCACTACCGCAACGCCGGCGTCATGCTCGCCATGGGCATGCCCCCGATCGACCACATTCGACAGCTCGGCATGCGAGCGACCGACCCGCACTCGCGCGGTCGCAACTTCGTCGGGCACTACTGCATTCCCAAGTGGAACGTGATACCGGTCACCAGTGTGATCGAAGTCCAGTTCACGATGGCACCGGGCACGGCGCTCATGCAGAAGCGGCACGGAGGCGAGGGCATCTCGATCGTGATCGGCGGCGAGGCCGGCACCGCCGAGGGCGACTTCGATTCCTGTTTGAATTGGAGCACGCGGCCCGGAAACGAACTGCCCGTGCTGATGCTCGTCACTAACAATCGTTTCGGCATCTCGACCGATCTGCGCGACGTTCACGTGAATCGGCCCGTCGCCGATCGCGCGATTCCCTACGGGATCGAACACGCCACCGTGGATGGGAACGACCCCATCGCAACGTGGCACGCGATGGATCGGGCGATGCGCTACTGCCGTCGAGAACGGAAGCCGTACTTGCTCGAGGCGATGGTGAGCCGGCTGAACGGCCATTCGTCGTCGAGCGGGGCTCAGCGGATCTGGAGCGAGACCGACCCGCTCGCTTTGTTCGAGCAGAAGTTGATCGACGACGGCGCGATCGACGTGGCCACGGTGCGGTCGCTGAAGGATGAGGCCAAGGCCGAGATCGACGTGGCCGTGGTCGAGGCGATGAGCGAACCGCAACCGACGCCAATGGATGTGAATCGGTTCACGTACGCTCCGAGCCCGGTGGATGCGGTCTACCCGAGAGATTTCACGGATCTACCGGGACGTTGAAGTTTAGCCGCGACGCGGAGTCCTCGAAGCGGAGCGCGACATTGCCGGCGCGCTCCGCTCCGCAGACTCCGCGTCGCGGCTAAACGGTTGAGGTTGCTACCCATGGCCACACTCGTTCAAGCCGTTCGCATGGCGCTGCACTACGGCGAGACGCACCTGGGCGTCACCGACGTATTCGGCGAAGACGTCGGCCCGCCTCTCGGCGGCGTTTTCACCGCCACGCAAGGCCTCAAGACCGCCTGGAATTCCCCGCTCGACGAACGCGGCATCCTCGGTACCGCCATGGGCATCGCCTACGCTGGCGGCAAGCCCGTCTGCGAGATTCAATTCTGCGACTACGCCTTCAATTCCCTCGACATGCTGAAACTCGCCGGCAATCAACGCTGGGCTTCCGCCGGCGGCTACGACATGCCCATCGTCGTCATGACGCCCAACGGTGCCGGCATTCGCGGCAGCATGTATCACTCGAACAGTTTTGAAAGCTGGGCTAGCCGCCTGCCCGGATGGAAGGTCGTCATGCCTTCGAACGCCGTGGACGCGTACGGCCTCATGCTGGCCGCCATCCGGGATCCGAATCCCGTACTCGTGTTGCTTCCGAAAGCCTTGCTTCGGGTGAAGTGCGAGTCGCTCATACCCGGCGAACCGGCGGACTACGAAGAACTCTGCCGCCTGATCGACGCGCCCATCAACAACCGCTCGGAATGGCAACCGCACTGGCCCGACCTGGAGGAATACATCGTTCCCCTCGGCACCGGCAGCCTCGTGCGCGAAGGGGCCAACGCCACCATCGTGAGCTATGGCCGCACCCTGGCGCTATGTGCCCAAGCGGCCGACGACCTGCACCGCGAGAAGGGCTGGACCTTCGACGTCATCGACCTGCGCAGCATCTTCCCCTACGACTGGAACCTCATTTCGAAGAGCCTCACCAAGACGGGCCGGCTGCTGATCGTGAACGAGGATACCGAGGTGACGAACTTCGGCGAGCACTTGCTTCGCCGTGCCGTGGACGAGCACTTCTACGAACTGTCGGTGCGGCCGCGAACGCTGATGGGCCGTCACATTCCGGGCATCGGCATGAACCAAGTCTACGAGACGAACAGCGTGCCTCAGATCGGCAACGTGCGCGAGGCCATGCGCGAGATCGCCGCCGAGGCGGCATAGTTGAACGTGCTCTAGCCTCGCTTCACGTGGGTCGTGAGGTCGTATTCGCCGATCATCGCTTCGAGCCGCGGAGCGAGTTGGGAATAAACCGCGGCATCCGTCACCAGCGTGATCTCGACGCGATCCGCATCGAGTTCCTCCAGCGGCTCCTCGGCCGCGGGTTCGAGCCGAAGCGCCGCGAGCGTCTTCTCGTCGAAGCCCGTCATCTCCAGTTCCGGCAACTCCTGTAACTCTTCGAGCAGTGCCGCCAGTTTGGACGGATCGTACCGGCCCTGCGCCTCCTGATTGTTCAGCACGATGTTCAGCGCCTTCTCGCGGCGTTCGTCGAGGCGAACCACGGACACCGGCACCTCCGTGTATCCCAGTTCCTTCAAGATGCGGAGCCGGGCATGGCCGCCGACGATTCGGCCCGTGAGTTCGTTCCAGATCAGCGGTTCGACGAGGCCGAATTCGGCGAGGCTCGCCTTCAACTTCCGGTACGCGGGCGACTTGGGCGCGAGCACCTTACGAGGGTTGTACGCAGCCGGTTGAAGTTGCTCGATCGGCAGCGTGCGGAGTTCGAAAGCGTTCATGGTGCGGCTCCGGAGGGGGAAGGTCCGAGAGCCTGTACGATCCGGTTAGCGACGTGTCAAACGGGATGGCACAAGTTCGGGCGAATGGGTCGTGGCACGTACTCCTCAAGCAGAATGCGCAAGAGTCACCAGGAGATCGTTCGCCTGTTCCAAGACCACGACCGCCCGTTCGCTTGAAACAGTCGGAAAGTGGTCCAGGAATTCGACCGGTGTGTCGCCGGCGGCCAGATAATCGAGCAGGGTGCGAACGGCGCAGGGAATGTCGGCAAGCGGCGACTGCCCGTAAAGGCCACCGAGACTTGAACGGTGCCACATCTTCGGTTCCGCAATCCTCTTCGGGGCGATACACCGAGCAGCGTAACATTTTCGGAGGTCGCGATGGTCACGCTACGAATCACGGCGGATGTGCCGAGCGATCGACGGCTCGTTCTCACGCTGCCAGCCGAGGTGCCGGAGGGTCGGGCCGCATTGGTCGTGACGGTCGATTCGCTCATTGCCAAACCCCGGCGACCGCGGACGAGCCTCGCGGAGCGGGCAACCGAAAGTGCTGAGGACTGGGGCGAACAAATCAACTCGGAGGATGGGGCGAGCTTCACGGGCCGGAGGTTCTAATCGTGGCTCGAAACTCCCTGATGCTCGACAAACTCACCCGTACTTCTTAACCTCAGCCGCGAACATTGCCGCGAGCTTGGCTGCGCTGTGGTCGTAGGCGGCCTTGTCGGCCCAGGCGTCGCGCGGCTGCAAAACGCGGCCCGGCACGCCGGGGCAACGTACCGGGACCGCCAGGCCGAAGACCGGGTCCGGCACGAGCGGCACGTCGTTCAACGCGCCGGTGAGGGCCGCCTTCAACAAGGCCCGCGTGTGCGCGAGTTCCATGCGGCGACCCACTCCGAACGGGCCGCCCGTCCAGCCTGTGTTCACCAGCCACACCGGGGCGGCGTGCGCCTCCAACTTCTCCTTCAACATGGCGGCGTAACGCTTTGGCGGAAGCGGCAGGAACGGCTTCGCGAAGCAAGTGCTGAACTCGGGCGTCGGCTCTTTCACGCCGGCCTCCGTGCCCGCGACCTTCGCCGTGTAACCGCACAGGAAGTATTCGAGAGCCTGCTCGGAGGTGAGTTTCGCGAGCGGGGGGAGTACGCCGAAGGCGTCGCAGGTGAGGAAGAAGACGTTCTTCGGGTGGCTGCCGACGCCGGTGAGTTCGCAATTCGGGATGAAGTCCACGGGGTAGGCGGCCCGGGTGTTCTCTGTGATCGCCTGACTGTTGAAGTCCGGCTTGCGAGTGTGCGGGTCGAGCGGCACGTTTTCGAGCACGCAGCCGAAGCGAATCGCGTTCCAGATTTGCGGCTCGCCGGCGAGTGTGAGCTTGATCGTTTTCGCGTAGCAGCCGCCTTCGATGTTGAAGACGCCGTCGTCGGACCAGCCGTGTTCGTCGTCGCCGATGAGTCGGCGATCGGGGTCGGCGGAGAGGGTGGTTTTGCCGGTGCCGGAGAGGCCGAAGAAGAGGGCGGTATCGCCGGCGGTGCCCACGTTCGCCGAGCAGTGCATCGGGAAGACGCCCTTCTGCGGCAGCAGGTAATTCAGCACGCTGAAGATGGCCTTCTTGATTTCCCCGGCGTAGTGCGTGCCGCCCACCACGATCAATCTTTGTTCGAAGCTGATCGCGACGACGACCTCGGATTTGGTGCCGTCGAGGGCGGGTGAGGCGTGGAAATCCGCGGCATGCAGCACGGTCCATTCCGGGACGAAGCCGGTGAGTTCCTCGGGCTTCGGCCGCAGGAAGAGGCAGCGGGCGAAGAGGCTGTGCCAGGCTTTTTCGGTGACGACGCGCAGCGAGAGGCGATAGCGTGGGTCGGCCCCGGCGTAGCCGTCGAAGACGAACAATTCGCGGCTCTGCAAATAGGCGCGAACGAGATCGCGGATTCGGGCGAACGCGGCGGGCTCGAGCGCTTGGTTCGAGGTCCAGTCCACGCGCTCGATGGCGTGGCCTTCCTTCACCGTGAATTTGTCTTTGGGCGAACGGCCGGTGCGGCTGCCCGTCGTGGCTGTGAGGGCTCCCATGTCCGAGAGCAACGCCTCGCCGCGACGAACCGCGTGCTCGGTGAGTTCCGCAGACGAGAGGTTCGCGTAGATGCGGCCGGGGTGGGCGATGCCGAGTCGGGCAAAGTCGATGTGGGCCGCGTCGCCGCTGTCGGTTGGTGCCATCCGTTCCTCCGTGCTCAATTTCATTTCCACTAGGCTCTGTTCGAGAACCGCAAACACCTTCACCACGAAGGCACGAAGATCACACAAAGAAACACAAAGGATCGAGATGAACCTTGCTTCTCTTTGTGGCCCTTTGTGTGAACTTTGTGCCTTCGTGGTGAACTAGCGTTCACGGAACTTACACTTATCAAACAGAGCCTACTCGCCTGGGGCAGGTCAGTTGCGGTTTGAAACGGAGCGGGTAGTATAGCCACCCGCCGGATTTCACACCGTATTCCCCGTCCCTTCACGGAGTCCACACACGCGCCGGGTAAAACTCTGAGCGAGGTCGCGGCGGGAAGCCCGATCTCGGAACGACCATCCTCTGAGGAAACTCCTGATGAAGTGCCAGACCGAACGATCCCGCGCCGCGTTTACGCTGATCGAGTTGTTGGTGGTGATCGCGATCATCGCGGTGCTGATCGGACTCTTGCTGCCGGCGGTGCAGAAGGTGCGCGAAGCCGCCGCCCGCTCGAGTTGTTCGAACAACTTGAAGCAACTCGGGCTCGCCGTCATGAACCACGAAAGCGCCCACGGCAAGCTGCCGACCGGCGGCGAAGGCACGAACTTCAACACCAGCCCGCCGAGTACCGACTTCGACAACAACAACCCGAACTCGTTCTTCGGGTCGGTTCAGAACTACCACTCGCTTCACACGTACCTGCTGCCGTACATCGAGCAAAACGCCATCTACTCGCAGGTCAATCTCACCGCGTACTACAACGCGCAGCCGGTGTTCAAGACGGTGGTGAAGACGTTCATCTGCCCGTCGAACCCCGGCCCGCAGATGGACACGGCCGGTTACGGATACTGCCACTACGCCGCCACGGTTTACACGGACATCGACCCGGTGACCGGAATTCGGAACAAGTCGACGCGCAAGAACGGGGCTCTCCACGCCGGTGGTTCGAAGCTCGCCGACATCCTCGACGGCACCAGCAACACCATCATGATCGCGGAAGACGCGGGGCGAACCGAAATGTTCCTCAGCGCTTACGCCGACCCGACCGGCGACGGCTCCTACGGCAACTCGAACCGCAAGTTCTGGCGCTGGGCCGAGCAGGACAACGGCTTCGGCGTCTCCGGCGATCCGCTCGGCACCGGCCAGGCGATCAACAACAACAACACGCCGCTCGGCGGCCCGGCCTCGTGCCGCTGGACCTCCAACAACTGCGGCCCGAACGACGAAATCTTCAGCTTCCATTCGGGCGGTGCGATGGTCGTGTTCGCGGACGGGCACGTGCAGTTGCTCCGCGACTCGACCCCAGCGACCCAAATTCGCTTCCTGGTGACCGCCGGCGAAGGCGAAGTCATTGCCCCGAACTGACACCACCCACGATTTGTAGGAGGTTGCTCGTGATCCGATTTTTCCAACGCACGGCACTCGTGCTTCTCGTTGCAGCGACCGGCTGTAGTTCCAAAGCGATGCCGGTCGCGCATACCTACCCGGTTCGCGGCACCGTCCAACTGGGCGGTGCGCCGTTGGCAGGTGGCCGGCTCACGCTGACCCCGGTCGATCCCACACTTTATGGACCCGCCGAGGCCACGGCCGATGTGCAGCCGGATGGTTCGTTCGAACCGACCGCGATTGGCGGCAGCACGGGGCTCATGCCCGGACGCTGGAAAGTCGTCGTCTCGCCGACCGGATACCGGGACGGGAAACCGTACCGTGTGAAGGCCACCATCCCGGCCAAGTACACTCGCGAAGCGACGACCGACCTCACGATCGAAGTGAGTGAAGGGGACAACCACCCGACTCTCACGCTCAAGCAGTAACCTTCGACCGGGGCGGTCGCCGTGCCGTCCCGGTCTTCTCACTCGTCGGCTTCACCCGTACCATTGTGTCATGAACGAATGGCACCTCGCCCGCGGCTACCGGTATGCGGGCATCGTAAGCGGATTGCGAAGCGAACCCGATCGCCGCGACCTGGCGGTGATCGTCAGCGAAACCCCGGCCACGGCGGCGGGCGTCTTCACGCAGAACCGCGTGTGCGCGGCACCCGTGCAGATCAGCCGCGAACGATTGCCGCGAGCAGACGCCCGGGCAATCGTTTGCTGTTCGGGGAACGCGAACGCCTGCACCGGCGAGCAGGGTTTGGCCGACGCCCGGCGTATGGCCGAACTCGTGGCGCTCGAATTGGGTGTGAAGCCGGAGCAAGTTCTGGTCGCCTCGACGGGCGTAATTGGTCGGTCGCTGCCGATGCCGATTCTGGAAGCCGGCATTCCCAAGGCCGTTCGAGCGGCCGAAGCGAACCGCGAAGCCGCAAGTGGCTTCGCGCACGCCATCCTCACGACCGATACCGGAACCAAAGTCGCCACCCGCGTTCTCGGCAACATCGCGATCACGGGCTTCGCCAAGGGGGCCGCGATGATCGGCCCCAACATGGCCACCATGCTCGGCTTCATCCTCACCGATGCTTCCGTCGGCGAGCGCGACCTGCACCGCATCTTGAAGGCCTCGTGCGAAACGAGCTTCAACTGCGTCAGCGTCGAAGGTCACACCAGCACCAACGACACGGTCTTCCTTCTCGCCAATGGCACGGGTCCGAACCTGACCGGCCGCGATCTGGCGACGTTTCAAGATGCGGTTCACGGGGTCTGCGTCGAACTGGCGCGCAAGATCGCGATCGATGCCGAGGGTGCCGAGCACCTCATCACGATTGAAGTGGAAGGCTGCCGCACCGACGCCGAGGCGAAGCTGATCGCGAAGACGATTGCCGAGAGTGCCCTGGTGAAGACGGCGGTCTTCGGGGCCGATCCGAACTGGGGCCGCGTCGTCTCGGCGGCGGGCTACTCCGGCGTCCTGTTCGAGGAGAAGGACCTTTCGCTGTGGATGGGCGACATGCTGCTCTATCGCAGCGGCACACCACTGCCCTTCGATGCCGCCTCCGCGTCGGCATACTTGAAGCACAACCGCGAGGTTCACTTCAAGTTGAAGTTCACACTGGGCACCGGTCGCTGCACCTTCCACACCTGCGACCTGACCTACGAATACATCCGCCAGAACGCGGACTACACGACCTGAGACGACTCGGCTTCCTCAACTCAATTCGTGCGGTGCGAGCAGCGAGAACGGATACCACGGCAAGTTGCGCAGCACGCCGTAGGTCAGCAGAATAGCCGCGAGTAACCACGGCCAGACCGGGTTTCCCCGGATGCCATTCGGTGTGGGAAGCGCGCGGTACCACGTCCAAAGCGATCGAACCAGCGAGAAGCCAACGACGGGAATCACAATGAACGCGATCGCGTTGTAGGCGAGTGCCTGCGCGATGTGCCCGTTGACGAGGGCGTGAAGTGATCGGGTCGTGCCGCAGCCGGGGCAGTGGAGGCCCGTAAGCGTGTGGAGTTGGCAGCGGGGGTAGAAGCTGTCGTCGGTGGGAGGGACGACGATGAGAAGGTAGACGCCGAAACCGAGCCCCACCGCCACGAGGAGCAAAAGCCCCCCGCGAACGGCGGAACGATAACGAGCAGTAGGTGACATTGTCGGTCAGCGCTACCTGCCACCGGCCGCGGCACCGGCGAACACACCGGCCACGTTCAGGATGATTCCCACAACGAACATTGCGAAACCGATGGCCATCACGATCATGGCGTTCGATTTCGCCTTCGGATCCTTCGCCGTGAGGTAGCAGACCAAGGACAGTACGAATGCGATGATTCCGCAACAGAGGCCGAAGAGCACCAGCACGACGATATTCGTGTTGGCATACATGCCGTCGAGTGGGCCTTTGGCGCCGCTCGAGCGTGCGGGGCGGTCGTCGAAGTCATCGTCGTCGCGATCGCGGGCCATCTTCGGTCTCCGGAATAGTTGTGTCGTCGCGGGAGGGAGTACGCCGAGATACGTTAGCGGAGCGGTCCGCCCGGATCAAACGGATACTTCCGCGAATCTGGAGTTTTTCTCAAATCGCCGACCGGTAAACCGCTTCGGAGCTCCCATTGCCTCGGCTTCCCCAGATCGTGGCCATCGGCCGATCATCTTTCGGCACTCCCCCTTGAACTTTCCGCCCGAATTCGTGTCCTTTTCCCGTAGCGTTCCGCCGATTACGGGAATCTCCGCCATGCCGTCGTCCTCCGAAATTCGCCAGCAGTTCGTCGACTTCTTCTGCAAGAAGCACGGGCATAAAAACGTGCCGTCGAGCCCCGTGGTGCCGCTCGGCGACCCGACGCTGCTCTTCGCCAACGCGGGCATGAATCAGTTCAAGCCGTACTTCCTCGGCACCGAGAAGCCGCCGGTGCCGCGCGTCGCCAACACGCAAAAGTGCATCCGCGCCGGCGGCAAACACAACGACCTCGACGACGTCGGCAAGGACACTTATCACCACACCTTCTTCGAAATGCTCGGCAACTGGAGCTTCGGCGACTACTTCAAGAAAGAAGCCATCGCCTGGGCGTGGGAACTGCTGACCGACGAGTGGAAGATCGATCCCACGCGGCTGCACGTGACGGTCTTCGAAGGCGACCCCGGCGCGAACATCCCGCGCGACGATGAGGCCGCCGGGTTCTGGAAAGATGTCGGCGTGCCCCCCGAACGCATCCACCTCGGCAACAAGAAAGACAACTTCTGGGAGATGGGCAACACCGGCCCCTGCGGCCCCTGCACCGAAATCCACTACGACGCCACGCCCGACCGCAGCGGCGGCCCGCTCGTGAACCGAAGCTCCGATCAGGTCATCGAAATCTGGAACCTCGTCTTCATCCAATTCAACCGGAACGAAGACCAGAGCCTCACGCCGCTACCTGCCCAGCACGTCGACACCGGCATGGGCTTCGAACGCATCACGAAGGTGATCCAGGGGAAGAACAGCAACTACGAAACGGACATCTTCCAGCCGATCTTCGCGGCCATCGAGACGGTCACGAAGGCGGAGCCGTACACGAACATACTCAACAACTTGAAGGACACGGCGTACCGCGTGATCGCCGACCACATCCGCACGTTGACGTTCGCGCTCACCGACGGGGCCGTGATCGGCAACGTCGGCCGCGATTATGTGCTTCGGCGCATCCTTCGCCGGGCCGAACGGTACGGCGCGCAGGTGCTCGGCACCACCGTGCCGTTCCTGCACAAACTCGTGCCCGCCATCGTGGATCTGATGGGCGACGCGTTCCCGGAACTGCGGCGGAATCCCGAGAAAGTCCGCGAGCAAATCTTCGAAGAAGAGGAGAGCTTCCTGCGAACGCTGAAACGGGGCATCGTGCTGTTCACGAAACTCGTTCAACAGATGAAGCAAGAAGGCCGCACGGCCGTGAATGGCGAGGAAGCTTTCAAGCTGCACGACACCTTCGGCGTACTCATCGACATCACCGAGCAGATGGCCTCGGAACAAGGCCTGACGGTGGACAAGGACGGTTATGAACGCGTGATGAGCGAGGCTCAGGAGAAGGCGAAGCAGGGCGGCAAGAAGTTCGCCGTCACCGCGGTGAAGGGCGAGCTTCCGCCGACTGACGATTCGCCCAAATATCGGACGGCTCAGGTAGGCGCAACATTCCTCGGCTGGGTGGCGGACAACGCCGTTACGATGAATGGCACGATCACGGAGGGTGAGTCGGTTGCCGTGTTGCTTGACCGGACATCGTTCTATGGCGAACAAGGCGGGCAGCTGGGCGACACAGGCACTCTCTTTACCTCGGAGGGCGATGAATTTGAAGTTTCGGACACGCAAAGGTTCGGCGAGGCCGTATTACACATAGGCAAGATGACGCTGGGCCAATTCCGAACCGGCGACAAAGTGATCGCCAAAGTCACCATGCGCCGCGTCGACATCATGCGGAACCACACCGCCACGCACCTGCTCAACCTCGCGCTCAAGCAAGTCCTCGGCGGGCAGGTCGAACAGAAAGGTTCGCTCGTCGACGACGGCAAGACGCGCTTCGACTTCAGCCACGATCGGCCGATCACGCTCGAGCAGCTTCAAGAAATTGAACGCCGCGTGAACCGCGGCGTCATCCTCGATCAGGTCGTAACCGCGAAGGAAATGCCGCTCGAAGACGCAAAGAAGTTGCCGGGCGTGCGGGCCGTCTTCGGCGAAAAATATCCGGACCCGGTGCGGGTGGTCATGATCGGGGCCGACGACCCGAGCAAGGTCACGGCCGACCTTTCGACCGAGTTCTGCGGCGGCACGCATATGCCGCGAACCGGGCTCATCGGCTACTTCAAGATCACCTCGCAGGAAGCCGTGGCCAAGGGCGTTCGCCGCATCACGGCCATCACGGGCAAGCCTGCGTATGCCGAGGTTCAAACCCGCAGTGCGCTCGTGGACGACCTGAGCATTCGCTTCCAGTGTCGGCCCGAGGAGTTGCCGGCGCGGGTCGAGGCGCTGCAGGATCAGGTCAAGAAACTGCAGGATCAGTTGAAGAAGGGCGCGGCTGCGGACGTGGCCGCCCACGTGGACAAGTTGCTCGAAGCGGCCCCGACCATCGGCGGCACCATGCTGCTCGTGGGTCAACTTCCCGCGGATACGGCGGTCGACGCGGTTCGTTCGCAGATCGACCGCGTTCGCCAGAAGTGCGGCTCCGCGTTCGTCGCCTTCGGCTGGACCGAGGAAGGTGGCAAAGTTCCTCTCGTGGTCGCGCTCACGACCGATCTCGTGAAGAGGGGCATCAAGGCCGGCGACATCGTGAAGCAACTCGCCGCGATCGTCGGCGGCTCCGGCGGCGGCAAGCCCGACTACGCTCAGGCTGGAGGCAAAGACGCGACCAAGTTGCCCGACGCGCTCAAGAAAGCGACCGAGTTGGGCAGCGAGTTACTGAAGTAAGGGCCGTGCATCCTACAATGCCGTTCGGTCCCGAAATGCGAGTGAAGAGCCATGCATCCGCACAAGCCGCACCTGGATCGCCACGGTGGAACCGAGGCGAATAAGGCCTTCCTGCACAAGATCAGCCGGCAGAAGATCGACCCGCCCGCCGTGATCGGAGGCATGTCTGCCGCGGACTTATTGGACTCGGCTTTCCTCTCGTACAACGCGGGCCGGTTGCGCGAAGGATGCCAACTCTACGTGCGAAAAATGCTCGCCGAGAACGGCACGGTCGGGCTCGCGCTTAGCGGCGCACTCACGCCTGCCGGGCTCGGCATGTCGTGCCTCGTGCCGCTGGTCGAGGCCGGGTTCATCGACTGGATCGTGAGTACTGGCGCGAACCTCTACCACGACACGCACTACGCTCTCGGCATGGACCTTTACCAGGCCGGCCCCAACCTGCCCGACCTGGAACTCCGCGAGAACCAGGTCATCCGCATCTACGACATCATCTTCGATTACGAGAACCTGCTCGGCACCGATCACTTCTTTCGCACGCTCTGCCGCGGCCCGGCGTTCCAGCACACGATGGGAACGGCCGAGTTCCACAACCTCGTGGGCAAGTACCTCGCCGAACGCGAGCAGCAAACCGGGCTCGTCGGCAAGAGTCTGTTGGCCGCGGCTTATCGGTGTGCGGTGCCCATCTTCACGAGTTCGCCCGGCGACAGTTCCATCGGCATGAACCTCGCCGCACTCATGTTGGAAGGTTCGCAACTGCGCATCGATCCGCTTCGCGATGTGAACCAGAGTGCGGCCATCGTATGGGATGCGAAGGCGAGCGGCGGGCTCAGTTCCGTGTTTATCCTCGGCGGCGGTTCGCCGAAGAACTTCATGCTGCAAACGGAGCCGCAGATTCAGGAGGTGCTCGGGCTCGCGGAAGCCGGGCACGACTACTTCCTCCAGTTCACGGACGCGCGACCGGACACGGGCGGACTCAGCGGCGCGACGCCGTCCGAAGCGATGACCTGGGGCAAGGTCGATCCGGATAAGTTGCCGGACTCGGTGACGTGCTACATCGATTCGACGGTCGCGCTGCCGCTGCTCACGGCGTACTCGCTGACGCGGCACGAGAAGCGACCGCTGAAGCGGATCATGGATCGCCTGCCGGAGTTGAATAAACTGCTCGAAGCCGGGTATGCTGAGACGTGTAAGAAGCGAGCGGAGTAGGCGCTCACCCACCTTCAACCAGACTGGATTTTCTATCCCTCACCCCGTTGGGCTCCCCAGCGGGGAGAGGTGAAGAATTCGGACGGTTCATCCACACGGAGTTCGCTTCTTGGAGCTTCCTTCCCCAACGTGGTTCGCCGAGCTGTTCCCGCTCCTGCTCGCCGGGCAGGACGTTCCCGGCGGCCGCATGACCGAGGCGATTCGCGACCTCGTGGCCGGTCGCGTGGACGAGGTGCGCGCTGGCGCGTTCCTCACGGCACTTCGCATGAAGGGCGAAGCCGCGAGTGAAATCGCCGCTGCGGCACACGTGCTCCGCGAGCAGATGCTCAACCTCGTGCCGATCAACGGACCGGTCCTCGATACGTGCGGCACCGGCGGCGACGAGAGCGGCACGTTCAACATCAGCACCGCCGCCGCACTCGTGGCCGCGGGGGCCGGCATCCCGGTCGTGAAGCACGGCAACCGCGCCGTCTCCAGCCGATCCGGAAGTGCCGACGTACTCCGCGAACTCGGTGCGAACATCGAAGCCGGACCCGAGTGGGCGCAGAAGTGTCTCGACCGCATCGGCTTCGCGTTCTGCTTCGCCCCGCACTTCCATCGCGGCATGGCCCACGTCGCGGCCCTCCGCAAGAAGCTCGGCATCCGCACGATCTTCAACCTGCTCGGCCCGCTCGCGAACCCCGCCAACGCCCCGTACCAACTCCTCGGCGTCGGCAAGGCGGAGCTCCTCGACCCTCTCGCCGGGGCAATTGCCGAACTCGGCACGCGGCAGGCCGTACTGGTCTGTAGCCGCGATGGTTTGGATGAAGTGAGCCTCGCGGCTCCGACGATGGTGCGGCTCGTTCGCGGAGACAAGTACGAATCGCTCGAGTGGACCCCCGCGGACTTTGGCCTCGGAATCGTGGAGGCTCATGAGATTCGCGCCGATGGCCCGGCCGAAAGTGCCGCGATCATACGAGGCGTCTTGAACGGCCAGGACGGCCCATCTCGGCGAATGACGTTGGCGAACGCAGCAGCCGCACTCTGGGCCGCGGAAGCCGTGGGCACCTTGCGAGAAGGCGTGGAACGTGCCGAGGCCGCCATCGCCAGCGGAGCCGCCCGCGCGGTGCTGGAAGGACTGAGTTGCTAACCACAGAGGCACAGAGACACAGAGAAGAGGCATGAAAGCGCCATCCAGAGTTTTTTGATGGCCGAAGAGTGGAATTCTCATTGAACGATTCTGCTCTGTGCCTCTGTGTCTCTGTGGTTAGTTCTTTTTCGGAGGGAACACATCATGGCGCGGAAAGTCATCATCGTCGCGGACCCGGGTATCGACACGGCGTTCGCGATTGCACTGGCGCTCAACGATCCGAACCTCGACGTGATCGGGTTGCTGCCGACGCCGGGGAACGTGACGGCCGAGCAGGCGACCGTGAACGTTCACACGATCATCGACGTGCTCGATCCGCCGAAGTGGCCGAAGCTCGCGGCGGCACTCCCGGCGAAATACGACGCGGACGGCCAGGCGCTGCACGGCCCCGGCGGGCTCGGCGGCGCGAGCTTCCCCACGGTCGCCCGACACTCGCTGCACCCGGCGGATAAGGTGCTTTGCGAACTCGTCCGCGAGTACCCGCGGGAAGTCTCGCTCATCTGCCTCGGGCCGCTCACCACGCTCGCCACCGCGCTCGATCGCGATCCCGGCTTGCCCGCCATCGTCGATCAGACCTTCATCGTGGGCGGTTCGTGGCGCGTGCCCGGCAACGCCGGACCCGCCGCCGAGTTCCACTTCTCGCTGGACCCGGACGCCGCCAAACGCGTGCTCCACGCCGACCTGCATCCGATCATCCTGCCGCTCGACGTGACGCGGCAACTCATCTTCTCGCCCACGGATCTGCTGGAATTGCCGAACCCCGAATCGCGCACCTGCCGGTTCCTGCGCCAGATCGTGCCTTACGGCATCCGCGCCAGTTCCAACCTGCACGGCATCGAAGGCTTCCACTTGAAGGACGTACTCGGCGTCGCGGCCGCGTCGCTCTCCGGAATCGTGACCGGCGACGATTACCATGTGGATGTGGAATCGCGTGGGGAACTGACTCGCGGCATGATGGTGGTAGACACGCGGCCTCAGCCCGCGGGGCCCACGAATTCTCGCGTGGCCACGGACGTGTCGGTGGGGGAGGTGCGGCAGTACATCGAGCGAATCTTGAAGAATGCGCTGTGAGGAGATTCTCGACCAGAATATGCCCAGATACCCCGACGTTACCGTTTAGCCGCGACGCGTAGTCCTCGGAGCGGAGCGCGACAGCTCCGGCGATGTCGCGCTCCGCTCCGCAGACTGCGCGTCGCGGCTAATCGGTAACGCTGATTTCGTTTCGACAACGGGATGGACCCTACGATTCGTCAACACTCCCTCGTTCGATCACCCACCGTATGATGTGGTGATGCCACCCGAAAAAGCGCTCGCACTCGTGGTTCGCGGCACCGACTGGTCCGAGACCAGCCGGATCACCACGCTGTTCACGCTTGTTTTCAGGAATTTCCGCAACCTCTGTTCGGTGAAAGTCACCAGCAGGGTCACCAGGACTGCGATGCCGGAAGGCAACCGGCAATGCGAAAAGACAGCAAGCATCCGTGGTATCGCAAGGTGAAAGACGGCTGGTATGCGTGGCAAGACGGACGGCAGGTTTCTCTTGGCGTGAAGGGGAAGGACGGCGAGAAAGCCGCCCTGAATGCTTCTACCGACTTATGGCGGACGGACCGAGGGTGAAGCCGAAAGGCGAACTGCCGAACATCAAGCAAGTCGTGGAAGCGCTTCTGTCGGATCTTGAAAAGAAGAAGAAACCGACTGCCGCCACTGTGCCGGGAAGCCGTGTGGCTGGTTCCATAAGCCCCCGGCTCGTCTGCCTGGGTCGTCGGCTTGTGTCTGTCTGCGTTTCCCGAAGAGACGGGGCAGGGCAACACGAACGGGGCGGAGCGGGGCTGTTCGCCTTACCGGCGGCGTCAAGGCACCTCCACTACCCCCAAACCCTAAAGGGCTCAGATTTCCCTTGAACAGCGGTCGCCATCGCTCGATAATATGGGTTGGCTTTTTGTTCAAATGGAGGTAAAGCGATGGCGGAAAACGAGATCAAGACCGGTGATTTGGTTTGGCTCAAATCGGGCGGACCCAAGATGACCGTGACGAATGTTGGCACTCCTATGGGAAAGCGAAATGTGTCTGCCTGGTGTTCGTGGTTTGAGGGAAAGAAGAGCGAGAATGGCGTGTTTGCGCTTGAGTCGCTTACGAAAATCGATCCTGCTACTGAATCGTAACATTGGTTAGCAGATAGCCCCCGGAAGAACCCGCCGAGCCGAAACGCAAGATTGAGAAAGTGCGATTCCCAATTCCCTTTGATCCTACCGTTGTGGAAGTGGCGGCTATGACAATGCGAACTATCTACTTGATAAGGAGAACTGAGGATGCCGAAGATTACTGAGATGTTTATTATCAATGTCGACCTGGATCAAGATAATGAGCGTGGGGTCAAGGACAAAGATTGCCATTCCGATCTTCATACGGAATGTGGAAGCCACTTTGATCTAACCTTTCATAAACTAAATAGCGGATGTGATAAGAGGAGGATGAAAAGCAAGCCGGTCGCTAATCCTGGTGAGCGGTATTGGTTAGATAACAAGCAAACGGGTTTCGCACTGGCGGAGGTATTAGCAATCCTACGGGACACCTGCGACAAGCATAACAAGACTGAAGACAAAAAGGCATACGGCAAACGCTGCCGTAGCTGTTGTAAAGATGTCGAAGCCAATCTACCTCACTGGGATTAAAACTATGGCATCTTCCAAACACTACTCGTTTGCGCAGGTTGTCTCGGACTTATGTAAGATTTTGGGTCTATTAACGATGATAGGTGGACTCGCCGGTGCGATCGTAGCATTCTCGGGAGGCAAGGTCGGCTGGCAGATGTTTTTTCTCATCTCGGCAGGGTCAGTCCCAGTAGGAGTGATGATCGTAGCGTTTGGTCAACTCGTAGATGCTATGATTGATACAGCCAAGAACACAGCAAATACAGCCAAGAACACAGCAGTTTTGGTTGATCTACTACGAGGAGAAAGGCAACTCCCTGTCAAACAAGAGCCATTGAAGATCAGCGATTCTACGGGCGGAGTCAGCGATCAGTAGCGCTAAGAAGAGCAACACGAGCCAACGAACAAGCCGAGGGACTGCCTCCGGCACTTTTTAATTGACGGCTACCGGACAGCGTTCGCACTGGGATTGAAACTGTGGCATCCTCTAAACACTACTCGTTTGCGCAGTGAGGAAACAATGGGACAGTATGGTAAAGCGGCCATCCGAGCGTGGAAATTGTTCACCGAGGGATCGGCTGAAACACCCCGAAAAGCCTGGGAGCAGGCAATTACAGAGTTCACTGACAGCCAATCGTCTCAAGAAAAGGAATGCCCGAGGTTTGTTTTCCTTGCCCTCTGCGAAGAAGGCTGCTTAAAAGGCATTGAAGAAGGCGATTATGTGGGTTGGGAACGCAGAAATAGGCTGTATGCTCCGAATAAACAGTGCGCTCTTCAAGCCGTCGAGGAACTGAGGAAGGATTCATCACTTGCCGACAGTAAGAAAAGGCTATGGGCAATCGTCGGGAAGGGGCAAAGCGATACAAACGGACAGATGGATGTTGTCTTAGCCCTATGGGTTGATTGCTTATTGTGTAAGAAGTGAGGTTGATGTTAACCTGAAGGCCTGAGGAATCCGCCATGCCAGGAGTGACACTCGAAGCTTTGGCCGTGCGCCTCGCGGCGGTGGAAAAAGAACTTGCCGAGCGGCGTGTTCCACAACCTCCGGTCAAAGATTGGCGCAGCGTCGTGGGCATGTTCGACGATGATCCCGAGTTCATGGAAACGGTGATTGCCGAGGCGCTGGCGAGTCGCGAGGCGGAACGGGTCGCTGCTCGCGAGGAGAGTAGTGAATGATTCTCCTCGACACCGATCACCTCTCGGTCCTCGAAATTCCTCGGAGCGAACGCCGCGCCAGGCTCGTCTCCCGACTCGCGATACTGCCAAACGAGGTCGTTGGCACGACGATCGTGAACGTCGAGGAGCAGATGCGCGGGTGGATCGCCGCAATCGCGAAAGAACGGCAATCGCGGCGACAAGTTCGCGCCTATCATCGGCTCGCCGGACTGTTCGAGTTCTTTCGTCCATTTCACCTTGCCCCCTTCGACGATCCCGCGGTGGACATTTTCGAGCAGTTCAATCGAATCCGCATTTCAACCTCGGATCGCAAGATCGGTGCCATCGCGCTCGCTAATCAAGCACTCCTCCTCACCGCGAACCGACAAGACTTCGAGCAAATCCCCGGCCTTCGCTTCGAGAATTGGATGGACTGACTTTCCAGAAACTCACGGCGATGTCGCGCTCCGCTCCGCAGACTGCGCGTCGCGGCTAAACGGTAACGCTGATTTCAGAGCGTTCCATCGTGGAGTGCCGACGCGACGAGTACGCCATCGACTCCGGCGTCGGCGAGCGCGGTCGCGTCGATGCGATTGCGCACCCCGCCGCCGGCGAGCAATTCGATGTCCGGGAACTGTTGCCGGACGGTGCGACACAGTTCGACGGTGCCGGGTCCAATACCCGTTCCCACCCGTGCCAGTTCGAGGACGATGAATCGCCGGATGCCGGTGTCTCGAGCGCGTTCGATCACTTCAGTCACGATGGGTTCGCGGCCCCACGCGGATTCCCGGCCGACCACCCGACCATTTCGCAAATCGACCGAGAGCACCACTCGCTCGGGATCCCACGAGTGAACCAGCGATTGCAATTCCTCGATGCGGGCGAGCGACTCGGTTCCCACGACGACGGAAGCCCCCGCGGCCGCAACCGGGATCGCATCGACGGCAGTCTTCAATCCCGAATCGACCATGATGGAACACCCGCGACCGACGAGTTCTTTCACCCAGTCGAGTCGCGGCCGATGACCTTGCAGAGCGTCGATGTCTGCGGCGTAGAGTTCGTTCACCCCGGCGGCCGCAAGGAGAGCCATGGCCACTTCGATTGGCTGGGTCGAATCCGTGAGGGAGCTACGAACGGGCGCGTACAGTTCTCGGCGGCCCCCGATGGCACGCACCGCATGGCCACCCATGACGTCGATCACGGGAATCAAGCGCGGTTTCTGAACGGGTCGGGCGTCCGGAGTCATGCGTTGGAAACTCCACGGAGAGGTGGACAGAGCGATTCCTCCTCTTATATTAGTCAGTTCCTGACCCCAGAAACCGTGTTGGGGGTCTTCCGCGGATCGTTTGGAGGCAACGTCTCGTCATGCCAACTTCGTGCGTGATCGGAACCGTGCCCTCGAAGGAGGCAATGTGGCTCTCGTCGATGTGAAACAACTTCTCGATGCCGGCGTTCACTACGGCCATCGTGCCAGCCGCTGGAATCCCAAGATGCGCCCGTACATCTACGGCAAGCGCAACCTCATTCATATTATCGACCTGCGCGAAACCGTTCGCGGCCTGCTTCGCTCCTACCGCTACCTGACGCAAGTCGTCTCGCGCGGCGGGTTGGTCATGTTCGTCGGCACCAAGCGCCAGGCGAAGGAAGTCGTCGAGCGCGAAGCAATGCGTTCCGGCATGCCCTTCGTTTCCGAACGCTGGCTGGGCGGCACCCTCACCAACTATCGCACCATTCGCAACCGCCTCAAGCGACTTCAAGAACTCGAAGCCATGTGGCTGCCCGCCGGCGAGAACGTGAATCGCGTCGATTTGAACACGTACATCGCGGGCATGATGACCGAGGCCGGCAAGCTCGACCCGAACAAGGCCCCGGATACGTCGGACATTCGCACGCACTCGAAGAAGATGATCTCGAAGCTGAGCCGCGAGTTGTTGAAGATTCGCCGCAACTTGATGGGCATCCGCGACATGATCAAGTTGCCGGACGCGCTCGTACTCGTGGGCCCGAACCGCGAGCACATCGCGGTGAAGGAAGCCAAGCGGATGGGCGTGACCACGATCGCGCTCATCGACACCGACAGCGATCCGGACCCGGTCGATCTGCCGATCCCCGGCAACGACGACAGCATCCGTTCGATCGAGGTGATCCTCGGCAAGTTGGCGGATGCGTGCCTCGAAGGCCGAGCCTCGCTGCCGCCGGAACAGCAGGCGATGATCAAGCCGCGGGCTCCGAAGCCGCAACCCGTGGGCGCGCCGACGGACCCGAACCTGAACGCGGCGCCGACACTCGTTTAATCCCAGGCGAGCGGGGGGCGTAAGCCCCCTGATTCACTCGCAACGATCAGGGGGCTTACGCCCCCCGCTCGCCAGTATTCATTGGAGATTCTGATGGCGACCCCGGTTACGCCGATGCAGGTGAAGCAACTTCGCGATCGCACCGATCAGCCGATGGGCCTGTGCAAGCAGGCGCTCGATCACAGCGCCGGCGACATGGAGCAGGCCATCGTGTGGCTGACGAGCCAGAACAGCAAGATGGCCGTGAAGCGCGAAGGGAACGAGACGGCCGAAGGCCGCATCGGCGTCTACTTCGACAATGCCGCGAAGGTGGCGGCCATCGTCGAAATGCGCTGCGAGTCCGCACCCTCCGCGAAGAGCGATCAGTTCATCGCGCTGGCCAACGACCTCGCCAAGCACGTGGCCATCAAGAACCCCGCGACCGTGGCCGACGCCCTGACGGAATCCTTCGTCGGTGGCGGCGGCAACGTGCAAGACCGCATCAACGACGTCGTCGGCGTCATCCGCGAGAAGATGGTGCTGCACAAATTCACGCGGCTCGATGGCGGCGTCTTCGGTTCCTACATCCACCACGACGGCTCGGTAGGCGTCGTTCTCGAATGCCGTGGGGGATTGCCCAACGACGAACTGCTCCGCGACGTGTCCGCCCACATCGCGGCTCTGAACCCGCCGTATACGACCACCGACGACGTACCGGCGGACGTGATGGCCAAGGAAAAGGCGACGGTGCTGGCCGACATTCAGGCCGATGCGAAGAACGCCTCCAAGCCCGCGAACATCGTCGAGAAGATTGCCGAGGGCAAGCTCAAGACGAAGCTCGCGGAAGTGGTGCTGACCGAGCAGCAGATGGCCAACGAGATGAAGTATCCGAAGGCGAGCGTCGGTGCGGCCCTGGCCAAGGCGGGCCTCAACCCCGTGAAATTCGTGCGGCTCAAAGTCGGAGCCGTGGCACTGTAAAACAAAAGCCCACCCGTTGCCACGGGTGGGCGTTCATTCACACTCAACGGAACTCATTCGATGCCTCACACTCCCAGTGCCTGGAAGCGCCTTCGCAAGAACGAGAAGCGCAAGAAACAAAACCGCCTCGTGGCCAAGTCGATCAAGGTGAAGCGCAAGCTTTCCACCGTCGCGCTCAAGGACGGCGATGCGACGAAGATCGCCGACACCTTCAAGGTGACGCAGGAAATCCTCGACCGCGCCGCGGACAAAGGCTACATCCACCGCAATAAGGCGGCCCGCCTCAAGTCCCGCCTTTCGAAGAAGATCAAGGCGGCAGAAAAGAAGTAAACGAATAGCGGCTTTGCAACATCGTGCGAAGCCGCTTCAGGTCTTGCGGTAGCCGCACATCCTCGCGATAATCATTTCGAGTTCCCGTTCTCCGTGGGGATCGACATGCCCTTCGCTCGCCATTTCATTGCTCTCGCCGTCGTGGTTTGCGCCGGTCTACTCGGCGTCGCACAAACCGTGGACGACGCGGAATCGCTGGCCTTCGCCAAGAAAAAACTCGACGTCGCCAAAAAAGCCTACCAGACGGAAGCGGACGCATTCGTGAAATCCATCGAGGCGAGCTTCGATGGGCGCGAGGCCGCGGCCCGAGAGGTTGCAAACAAGAAACTCGTCGAGCAGGTCAAGAAGGAGAGGGATGCGTTTAAGAAATGGGGCGATCTTCCCGCGAAGGCCGAGCGGACCAAAGTTGTGGAATCGCGGGCCCGACTGGCAGAGGCTTATCTCGAAGCAGCCCGCGATTACCTCCGGCTGAAACGGGACGACGCTGTCGAGGCCGTTGAGAAAGAACATCGGGAGTTCGTGGTGTCCTCCGCGATCCTGACCGGCAAGAAAGCTTATTTGTCTTCATTGAGGCATTTCAATCTCAAGGTCGAAAACCGTTGGTTTGCGAACGACGGTACGGCACCGACGAACGAAGGAGTGGAACTCAAATTGCGAGGCGGACCAGTCCCGCACACCATCCTCATCGTTCCCGTCAGTAGGTCCGTCGGGGAGGTGAGTTATAACTCGATGGGAAAATACGTGCGGTTGCGAGCCGAAGTCGGCGTTCCGAAGATCGAGGAAAACGCACAGGATCCGCAAACCCCGCTCGTCTTCGAAGTCCTCGGGGACAACAAAACGCTGTGGCGATCCAAGCCCGTCGCCAAGCTCGACGAGTTTCAGTCGGTCGATGTTAAAATGGAAAAGGTCAAGATACTCACACTTCGCGTGAATTGCCCCGAGGGCAACGCCTGGGCACGAGCCGTTTGGTTCGAGCCGATGTTGATCGAACCCTAAGCAAGACCTCACCACCCCTCGTCCGGAGGTGCCGCGAACGCGGTGCCTTGGCTTTTCAATCGCTTGGCGTAGCCCGAAAGCTGCGCCCAGTAAACCACCCAGTATATGAACGCGAAGAACCAGAAGACCAGCGCGCACGACGTGCCCCCGATGGCAAAGGGCAACCCGATGCCCCAAAGCACCATGCACGCGAGCCCGGACGTCTTGCCGTAGACCTCCGACTTCTTGTGCCGGCCACGGGCCATGAACTCGTTGCGGATCGACTCGCCCACGCGCTCGATCGTCACCACCATCCAGATCAGGTTGAAGAACGGGATCAGGTTGAGCCAGACGAGCCCCGGATCCATCCGGCGGTTCTCGGGCTCGACGCGAGTGAGTACGCGTACCGCTGCGGACAGGAACAAGATGTAGGCGCTGAAGGCGACGACGAAGAGGATGCAGCCGAGGCCGCCCATGCCGCCGAGCAGGAGTTCTTCAAAGTCGCGGGGGACTCGGAGTCGCATGGTTGCTATTTCGCGGTGAGGAGTTGCCGGAGCACGTAGGGAAGAATGCCGCCGTGCAGATAGTAGAGCACTTCCTGCGGCGTGTCGATGCGGCAGCTCGCCTTGAAGGAAATCGCGGTGCCGTCCGCCTTGGTCGCGGTCACGACCAAATCTTTCGCCGCACCCGAGAAGTTCACCTTCAGCCCGTCCACGAGCCCGGCAATCGCGAAGGTCTCTTCTCCCGTCAGCCCGAGCGCCGCGGCGTTCTCCCCCGCCTTGAACTGCAACGGCAGCACGCCCATGCCCACGAGGTTGCTCCGGTGAATGCGCTCGTAGCTCTCGGCGATCACCGCCTTCACGCCGAGTAGGTTGGTCCCCTTCGCGGCCCAGTCGCGGCTCGAACCCGAACCGTATTCCTTCCCGCCGATCACGATCAGAGGCGTGCCTTCCTTCTGATACTGCATCGAAGCGTCGAAGATGGAGATCGTGTCGGATTGAGGAACACCGGCGAGGACGCCGGTGCCACCCAGATGGCGGGTGAAGCCGCCTTCGACTCCGGGGACGAGTGCGTTCTTCAATCGCACGTTGGCGAAGGTGCCGCGCATCATGACGTCGTGGTTGCCGCGGCGAGCGCCGTACGAATTGAAGTCCTTGGGTTCGACGCCGTGCTCGATCAGGTAGTTTCCGGCGGGGGAGTCTTTCTTGAAGTTGCCGGCCGGCGAGATGTGGTCCGTCGTGATGCTGTCGCCGAGCAGCGCGAGCACGCGGGCTCCGGCGATCTCGGAGATGGGCAGCGGCGTGAGCGTCATGCCGACGAAGTACGGCGGGTTCGCGATGTACGTGCTCGCCGGGTTCCACTGGTAGAGGTCGCCGGACGGCACGGGGATGGCCTTCCAGTTCGCGTCGCCTTCGAAGACCTGACCGTAGATGCGGAGGTACGCTTCGCGATTGATGGCTTCGCTCATGGCTTGCTGCACTTCGCCGTGCGTGGGCCAGATGTCGCGGAGGTAGACGGGTAGGCCGTCGTCGCCTTTGCCGATGGCCTCGGTTTCCCAGTCGAAATCCACCTTGCCGGCGAGGGCGTAGGCGACGACGAGCGGCGGCGAGGCGAGGTAGTTGGCGCGCACGTCGGCGTGAACGCGGCCCTCGAAGTTGCGGTTGCCGCTGAGTACGGCGGAAACGACGAGCCCGTCGGCGTGAATCTGCTTGACGATCGCGTCGGCGAGCGGGCCGCTGTTGCCGATGCACGTGGTGCAGCCGTAGCCGACGACGTAGAAGCCGAGCGATTCGAGATCGGGAAGCACGCCGGCCGCCTTGAGGTAATCGGTGACGACCTTCGAACCGGGGGCGAGGCTCGTCTTCACCCACGGCTTCGATTTGAGCCCCTTGGCGACGGCCTTTTTCGCGAGCAGGCCGGCCGCCATCATGACCGACGGATTCGAAGTGTTCGTGCAACTCGTGATGGCGGCAATCACCACCGAGCCATCCATCACCGTGCCGAGCGGCTCCTCGACGGCCGCGGCCGGCTTCGCACCGAACGGGCCCGAAGCCGCCTCCGCCGAGATCACGGTGAGCGGTGCGGTCTTCGGCTTCGCGGCCGACTTCAACTTGGGCAGCGCTTCCGCGAACGACTTCTTCACGTCCTTGAGTGCGACCCGATCCTGCGGGCGGCTCGGCCCCGCGAGGCTCGGCTCTACCGTTGCCAGGTCCAGTTCGAGCGTGTCGGTGTAGCTCGCCTCGGGCGTCGTCTCGTCGTGAAACATGCCCTGTTCGCGGTAATAAGCTTCGACGAGTGCGACGAG
>JAYTGN010000271.1:0-10866 GCA_043733485.1 Gemmataceae bacterium | reverse complement strand
CCCGGTCTCCTGACCGTGCCACAGTATCGACGAACAGTGGTTGTGGCCCGGTCTCCTGACCGTGCCACAGTATCGACGAACAGTGGTGGTGGCCCGGTCTCCTGACCGTGCCACAGAATGGGCCGTATAGCCCGCCGAGTGGCACGGTCAGGAGACCGTGCCACAGCATTGACGGTCGGTTGCACCTGCGATCGTCACGACCCGCGCCGCTTGCCCTGCCAGCGCTTCCGCCAGCGCCCATCCGATCCCACGGAATGCACTCGCAACCGCAGCCGTCGTTCTCGCGAAAGTCCGTGCCGCTTCGCCTCCCGTCAGAATCGTACTCGCGCGGCTCGGATTCCCAGCCTCATCGCGTTTATCCCCAGACTTCGCCGAGGGCACGGATTAGAGTGAAAGGTGGTATCCGGCGCGCGAGTGCGGAATTCTTCGAGGTGATGCAACATGACCACCGTTCGCAGCGGCCTCGCGTGCTCGCTCCTTCTCGCGGTCGCGTCCACCGCCTCGGCCCAGGTCGCGTATCCGCCGCGGCCCGAGAAGGTGGACGTTCAACTCCGCTACCGCATCCGCGCCGACCGCGACGAACGCGTCCGCCAATTCCGCGTGCTCGAACAGCACCTCAAGGACCTCGGCTTCGATCGGAAACGCAACCCGGACGACGACCTGGACATTCTCGATCCCGCTGCCGAGCGCTTCGATGGGGTGATCGCTTCGAAGAACGTGCTGGCTTTGCTCGACGATCCTCGCGTGCGGACGATTCTTTTCAAGCCGACGGACTATCAGTATCCGGCGGAGGCCGCGGCTCCGGTCTCGGTTCGCATCCGCATCGCGGCTGGCTACCTGCCTGCGGAGCAGCAGAAGTTGCACGGCCAGGTCGTGGCCCAACTCGCGAAGATGGGCTTTCGCCAAGCCGTGAGCTACGATCACGATCGCTTCACACTCGTTCGCGGCGACTTCCCCACCGGCAACCTGCCGCGCCTGCTCAAGGACCTTCGCACTGAACCTTCGGGATTGATTCTTCCCGACGCGATGCCCCGCAACCTGCCCACGCCGCTCAAGGACGCGCTGCCGATCCGATGGGTGGAAGTGCTGGCCAACGCCGACCTGACCTTGCTCAACCCGGCACCGCTTCCCCCGAATCGCGTGCGCTATACGCCAGACTTGCGTGCGGTGCTGGACAACGCAGCGGCACTCACGAAGCCACTCCGCGTGGAAGTCGTGATGGATCGCCGATTGGAGAGTAACGACCTGGAAGAGCTTCGCGGGAAGCTACGCGGCAACTACGGCCGCGAAGTGGTGAACGCGACCACCGGCCTCAAAGAGCAGGTGATGGCAACCCTCGATGGTGCCGTGGGGAACGTCGCGACGATCAATTTCTCCCAAGCGTCGGATGTGGAGCGGTTCGTGGTGGAGCCGGGAGTCGTGGTGATTCGCTTGCCGCGAGCCGCGGTTCAAACGGCCGTCGCACTGCCCGCGAACGTAAAGGCCACGCCGGCTGCGGACGTGTTGAACTCCACCCGCGTCGCCGCGTTCCATCAGTTGGGTTATCGCGGGCAGGGTTCGCGCATCGTCATCATCGGCTCGGAGTTCCCCGGCCTCGGCTCGGCAGTCGGCCAGAGATTCTTGGACAAGTCGCTGCGCACGCCCGTGAAGTTCATCGACCTCACGGCCGAGCTTTCTGCGGACTTGCTCCCTGCTCCACCGGGCAGCATGGTCACGGCTGCAACCGCCGCCGCCCGGGCCGCACACCTCGCCGCACCCGACGCGACCATCGTTCTCGTTCGCGTCGATGCCGCCGCGTTCTATCAGGTGAACAGCATCGCCCGCTTCATTCACGGCGACGACCGCTTCACGGAAGCCATGACGTCGCGGATCATCGAACTGAGCATTCGCACGCAGGAATTGAAGCGCAAGAACGCCGAGGCGGTGGACGAGTATCGCCGGGCGTTCCAGGACTTCAGCGATGAGGACGGCCCGAAACAGCGCCGCGAGAAGGCCCGGAAGTTGCTCGATTTGCTGATTCTCGAAGAGGCCGAGCACGCGGCTGCGATCGTGCGAGCGAGCACGCTCCAACGCATGACGGGCGAACTGAACGGCACAGATGTGGTCGTCAACACGATGGTCTGGGAGACGGGGTTTGAACTGGATGGGCTGAGCGAACTCGGGCAGACGATCGAGGCTTCATTCGCAAGTGCGGCGATGAGCGGCCCGCGCAGTCGATCGGCCACGCGACCGCGCCCGGCCCCGCGGCCCATCTGGGTTCAAGCCACCAGCCCGTCCCTCGGCTCCGTCTGGGCTGGCTCGTTCCTCGATCGCGAGAACAACGGCATCATGGAGTTCGCGAGCCTCGAAGATCAACTTCCCAAAAAGGAATGGACCCGCGAGTTGAACTTCCTCGGCACGCGAGCCCCGGATGGCGCGAACTCCGCCACGCTCGCCGCCGGTGCCAAGGTGCGGCTCACCGTGCAGTGGCGCGAGGCCCACGACCCCAGCGGCTACGGCGGATACGAGTCCATCTTCCCACTCACGCTGCGGGTACTGCAGCAACTCGACCCCGCAGGCAAGGTTCGCGCTTCGGACGAACTTCAAGAAGTCGCACGCTCGATCGGCGGCCCATACCGCATCTACGCCGAGCCCACCTACGGCGTCTACGAGCAGATCGTGGAGTTCACGGTTGCCGCGGAGGGCCGCTACTGCGTGATGATCGAAGGCACGACGATCTACGATTCGCGTCTGCCCGCGCTCGAACGACAAATCGAGATTCAACCGAGGATGTTCGTCGAGTTCGTGGGCGCGACTCCGGATAAGGGGCGGCCCGTGTTCGAGTCGTTCGCGCCGAAGAATGCGGGCGTCGGCATCCCCGGCGACGTGAAGGCCGTCATCGCGGTTGGAAGCATTTCGGGTGGGCTCACCGGCGGCGGTCCGGGCCTCGGGCTTCTCGTGAAGCCGGATCTCGTCGCGGATGGAGCGATCGACGTCGGCGCGAACGTGAACGGGCCAGGCGTCGCCGCTGGATTTGCGGCGGGCGTGATCGCGGGGTTGGTGTCGTCCGGAGCCCCGCCCGCGGATGTGATCCGGGCCACGGGCTTGCTTCGCGGCGGACCGGCGACCATTCCCGAGGGCTGGCTGAAGGTTGTTCCGATCAGGAAATAGTTGCCTTGGAGTCAGGCTGCGGGTAGGCTCTTCTCAACTCTATTCATTTAGCCGCCGGCTTGCCGGCGGGAGTAATCACCGTTTCATTGCGTACCGCCGGCAAGCCGGCGGCTAAATGCTAATACCAGGAACGACCCCATGTTCAAACGATTCGCAGTCCTCGCGGCCGTTGGCGGCGCGTTCGTCGTCGCACTTTACGCGGCCTCCGAGAAGCCGGCCGCACCCGAACAACTGCCCATTCCCGAGATGAAATTCAACGACGTGAAGGAGATCGCCCCCGGCGTCTTCTTCCGCTATTCGTCCATCAGCGCCTCCGACAAGAACATCCCCTTCGGCGGGTCGAACCACACCTGGATCGTCTTCAAGGATTACGTCGTGGTGATCGATGCGAACTTCCCCAAGGAAGCCGCGGACGTGATCGCCGACATCAAGAAGACGACCAAGAAGCCGATCAAGTACGTGCTCGACACGCACCACCACGGCGACCACGCCTACGGCAACGCCGTCTGGGCCAAGGAAGGCGCCCAGATCGTGGCCAGCAAGAACACGACGCGGCTCCTGAAAGTGAACGGCCCCAAACAATGGGAAGACGCTGGCAAGGGCAAGGATGGCCGCGAAGACGTGCGCAAATCCGAACTCAAACAGGTCGACATCGCGTTCGACGACAAGCACGTGATCGACGACGGCACGCAGCGCGTCGAGTTCCACCACTTCGGCCACTCGCACACCATCGGGGATGCGGTCGCCTATCTGCCCAAACACAAGATCCTCTGCACGGGGGATGCCTGCGTGAACGGGGCGTTCAACTACATGGGCCACGCCAACTCCTCCTCGTGGATCAAGTGCCTCGACGCGATGGCCAAGCTCGACATCGACATCATCTGCCCCGGTCACGGCAAACTCGCCCGCAAGGATCTGCTCGCCACCGAGAAACGCTACTTCACCGAACTCCGCACGGAAGTTCAGAAGGGCATCGACGGCAAGAAAACGCTCGAGGAGATCACGAAGGAGTTGAACTTCCCGTGGTACAAGGAGTGGACCGGCGTGGAGGTCGCGGGCCCGGACATGAACAAGGACAGCGTGAAGCACGTCTACCTGGAATTGACCGGCAAGATCGACCACGAACGCCTGGGCATCGCGCCGGCCCCGCTCGACTGGCGAGCCGGCCCCAACGGCGTGAGCGTGGCAGGCCGATAACGCCTCGGCGAAGCGGGCAATTTGCCATGTTCTGTCTGGGAACACATGTCTGCCGGGTGGCAGGAACGGACTACGAGGTGTATGATGGCCCAACTGTTTCGCCTCTCACTTTTGGAACGCTATACACTCGATGACTTCCAGCGTGCGATCGCTGAGACAAGGCGCACTTTGCAATTACGAGATGCCGCTGCCTTTGTTATCGAAGCCGTCCATGGCCTCCCGGACTTAATGGAAACGGATCTTACCCGGCTCCAAGTTTATGTCGGCCGCACTGGGGCTTCGCCCAATCACGTTCGCGGTCGGTGGATTGCTCGATTTGCCGCATTCGAGAATGCACCCTCAACTCATGCCCTTATAGCAGCACTCACGACGACAACGAGACTGAGGGAGCAACGGTGGGAAAGAACTGCTCAGCGCATAATTAACTCTCTAGTTGAGCATAAGGCTTTATGTTGTTCGAACGCACTACTGGGCGACTCTGGAAGCTGGCCTGCGGAGGAGAATTCTATTATCTACGTCGTAGCGCGCTTGCGGTGCGGTAGGCCGAGCAACGCGGTAAATGTCGGAGCCTTGCATTCCGCAGTCGCTGACTTGGTGAAAGCTTCTGACCTCAAAAATGATGTAGTTCGCGAGGTGGGGCGAGCCATCTTGGCTCCAGAGCGAGGTGCGACTCATGTGCATGCGACGCCTCTAGACAAGTACGAAGAGGATGCTGAGGAAGGGAGTTTCGACACCCCAACTTGCAAGGTCTGTTGGCGGCCCGCTCGTCCTGGCAACTACAATTTCTGCGGCATGCACCGGGCAATTGTTCCATCAGGGTGCGCTGAGTGCCGAGTGTGCGGTAGAGTTGCGATACCCGGCAACTATGGATTCTGCGGCTATCATCGGCGATGATGCGATCCAGGCATGCTTTGGGGACGAGTTGCCATACTCACCCGATGCCTCATAGATGCCAAACCGCTCACCATTGTCCCCGTGTGCGGCAGTTCGTACACTTCACGAACGTCGGATGTTTTTTCGAGGCACTCCATCTCACGGCGGAGTCGGTTCGGGCATGAGGGTGCCGAAGCTCGCCGGTTGCCAGGCAAGGCCGAGGGATTGCGTTCGGTCGCGCTTCGCCAGGATGGCCCAAGGCGAACCCTTGTAGTCCGCGATGATCTTCTGGTAAAGCTCCTTCGCCTCGTCCGCGTACTTGCCTTCCTTCTTCACCTTCATCTTCTCGGTGGCAACCAGGCGGTAGCCGTCTTGGCCCTTCTTCTCGTCGAGCACGGGCAGCACCTCGGTGCGGATGCTGCCGAGGGCGAGGTTGTATTCGTGCATCCAGGCGAGGCGGGCCTTGCACTGCGCGAGCGCGTAGTCGTAGTTCGCCTGCCAGCGCTTCGGCTCAGCTTCGCGCATCCCGGCCACCGCCTCCAGTAGAAGGATCTTCGCCTCGAGCTTGGCGATGCCGCGAGCCGGGAAGAGTTGCTCGGCGAGAATTTCCTTCTTCACCGCTTCCGTACTCTTACCCTTGAACTCCTCGCGAATGGAGGTGCCGGCTTCCATTCCGTCCTTCGCGTTCCAGATGTCGCGGATCGTCTCGAAGCTGTCGATGACGGCGACCCGGAACGGATACTTGTCCTTGTTCTTGAGAATGTCTTCGACGGTCACGTCTTCCTTGAACGGTGCGAGGGCCTCGGCGGGGAAGGGGAACTGCCCGATGCCGGATTCGCCGTCGTCCTTCTTGATGCCGGGCAGGTTCAGTTCCTGGGCAATGGCACTGACTAACAGCGGCGAGGCACTTTTGGGCGAAGCCGGATACTCGAACCGCGGGGAGGCGGGTTCTTCCTTATTAAAGGCGACGAGGGTGGCGGGTGGGGTGCCGACGGCTTTCACCGTTTGCTTCCCCTTGCCTTCGCTCGCTACGACCTCGGCCACGCGCTGCCCGATCGTGGTGGACCACTCGTTCACGGGCAGTGCATCATCTGGGTTCTGGGGCTTGGCGTTGTTGCGATTTTTGTCGCCGATGTAGCGGGTGGCCGAGAGGAAGTTGCTGCCGATGACGGGGAGTTTGCCTTTGCCGAAGCCGTCGGGCTGAGCATTGTAGAATTCGAGTGCGTTTTCGCCGGGTTGGCAGGTGAGCAGCGCTTGAACGCCGGGGGGCGTGGCGGCGAGGGCCTTGGCGGTCTCTTCGGTCATGGGTTCGCTGCCGGGGCGGCTGCGGCCGCGCTCCGGGTTGTAGCGGCACACGTCCCAGATCACGACCTTCTGCGTCGCCTTGCACGCCTTCATCTTCGCGTAGAACTCGTCCAGCGGCACGAGTCGTTCGAGATCGTCCGGGTCGCCTTCGATCGGCACGAGGAAGGTCTTGCCGTCCTTGGTGAGGACGTGCCCGCCGAAGTAGACGACGATGCGATCCTGGGCACGGCTCGTTTCGAAGAACTTCTCGTAGGTGCCGGAGAGGACTTCGCGCATGGGCAGGCGCATGTCCGCGCCGGGAGCCGTGTCCGAGAGCAGGTAGATTTGATCGCTGGGAATGCGCCACTCGGTGGCGAGTCGGTTGGCGGCGGGCTTGGTTTGATCGGGGCCGTGGATCTTGCCATCGACCTGCGAGTGCGTGAGCGGGTTGAGGTAGAGGTAGTTGCTGACGTGGATGAAGAGCAATCGGCGGGGGAACTTGTCGCCGTTGGCGAGCGGGCCTGGGCCTTTGGGTGGCACTCCGAGTTTCGGCTCTTTCGGATCCTTCGGCTCGGTCGTTCCACCGGCCTGGTCGGCGGCGGGTTTTCGTGTGAGTAGTTTCGCGCCGTAAATTCCACCGAACACGAGGCCGGCCGTGAGGATCAAAGCCACGCCGATCCAGATGTACTTCGCGTTGTCCGGACCGCGTCGATACTGACCCTTCCGGCTATGCGAACCCAGAGCTTCGGATGGTTTGAAGCCGGCTACGGCCGCGACGGCGACGGCCACCGCACTCGGACCCTGTGGCGGAGGAGGCGGCGAATAAGCAGGCGGCTGGTAAGGCGGCGCGGGAGGCTCGTAGGCCATCGGTTGCGGATAGCCCGGAGGCATCGGATACGGGTAACCCGGCGGCGGGCCGTAACCCATCGGCGGCGCGGGCGGGTATCCGGGAGGCGGCGCGTAGGGGTAGCCGGGAGGCGGCGCGTACGGATAGTAACCCTGCGGCGGATAGCCTGCGTGTGCGGGCGGGGCGTGCTCTCCGCCTTCGAACGGATTCTCGCGGGCCGTCGAACCGGCCGTGCGGAGTTCTTCAAACGGCGAACCGCCCGCGGGAACGAAGTGGTCCGCGTGGCCGTGTTGCTCCGCGTCGTCCAGCGAAAGCGGTTCGGGAGCCGACGCAATCGTTCGCACGCCCGAGCCGCACTTCTTGCACTTCACGACTTGCCCAGCCCACGCTGTGGGAATGCGAAGCGTCGACTGGCAGTTCGGGCACGTGGCGCGGATCGTTGCTGCGTCCATTCCGTCGTCTCCACTCGGTGTCATCTTATTAGACCCAATTCTAGTGCATCCAGTTCCGAAAACGCAGCCCGATTCACAGAAGCAGCTACCGTTTAGCCGCGACGCGGAGTCTGCGGAGCGGAGCGCGGCATCGCCGGTCTGTTCACGCGGCTAATCGGCGCTCGCAATCGTACAACAGGAATAGCGCCAAGCCACCCGAGGTTGAGTTCATGCAGATCGTGTTGATCGAAGGCGACGGCATCGGGCCGGAAGTGACGGCGGCCGCGTGCCGCGTGATCGACGCCGCCGGCGTCAAGATCGACTGGGTTCGCACGCCCGCCGGCCTCCATGCCGCCGAACAGCTCGGCGACCCACTTCCCGACGAAACTCTGGAAGTGATTCGCCGCTATCGCGTCGCGCTCAAAGGCCCCTGCACCACGCCCATCGGAAAAGGCTTTCGTTCCATCAACGTGAAACTGCGGCAAGCCTTGGACCTCTACGCTTCCGTTCGACCCGTCAAATCGCTGCCCGGAGTGAAGACGCCCTACACCGATGTCGATCTCGTCGTGGTTCGCGAGAACACCGAAGGGCTCTACTCCGGCTTGGAACACGAGGTCGTTCCCGGCGTCGTGGAAAGCGTGCGGCTCATCACGAAGACCGCGGCCGATCGCATCGTGCGATTCGCGTTCGAACTGGCCCGCACCACGGGTCGCCGCCTCGTCACGTTCTGCCACAAAGCCGATGTCATGCGGCTCTCGGACGGCCTGTTTCTGGAATGCGCCCGTACCGTCGCCGATGAATTCCCCTTCATCGGGTTCGACGAGAAGGCCATCGATCAAGTTTGCCTCGAACTCGCGATGGACCCGACGAAGTTCGACGTGCTCGTGATGGAGAACCTCTTCGGCGACGTGATCTCGGACCTGTGTGCCGGGCTCGTTGGCGGTCTGGGCGTGGTTCCCGGCGCGAACCTCGGCACGCGGTACGCCGTGTTCGAGGCGGTTCACGGCAGCGCTCCCGATATTGCTGGGAAGGGGCTCGCGAATCCCATTGCCTTGGTCCGCAGTGCCGCGATGATGCTGGAACACGTCGGCCACCGCGCCGCCGCCGAACGGATCGAACGCTCGGTCTGGACGACTCTGGAAAAAGGCGTCGGCCTCACCCGCGACCTCGGCGGCAACGGCAATACTGGCGCCATCACGGAGCAACTCATCGCCAACTTGTGACTGCTACCGGTGCTTTCTGGTGAGCTCGGCTCGGTTTGGACCGCCTGGCCGGAGGAATTGGCAAAAATCCCGTTCGGCCCCCTGGCAAACCGAGTTCGATTCGCTTGAATAGCTGAACCCTCTGATTCGAGGGCAGCACGAGTATTGCAGTCGAGGTTTGAATGCCGACGATCAATCAGTTGATTCGCTCCCCGCGCGTGCCGCAGCGATCGAAGCCGAAGCACCCGGCCATGCAGGGCTGCCCGCAAAAGCGCGGCGTCTGTACGGTCGTGAAGACCATGACGCCGAAGAAGCCGAACTCGGCCCTTCGTAAGGTCGCCCGCATCCGGCTCTCCAGCGGCATCGAAGTGACGGCGTACATTCCCGGCGAAGGCCACAACCTGCAAGAGCACTCGATCGTGCTCGTCCGCGGTGGCCGCGTTCGCGACTTGCCCGGCGTTCGCTACCACATCGTCCGCGGCGTGTTGGACTGCCAGGGCGTCGGCGACCGCAAGCAAGCCCGATCGAAGTACGGCACGAAGAAGGAAGGCAAGTAACAAGTTCCAGGTTCCAAGTTCCAAGTCGGAACCTGGACTGGTCAAAACTTGGAACGTGGAACCTGGAACTTGGAACTGTAAGAATGGGCTCCAAAGCGCGAACCGCCAGTTACGACAAGCTCATCCCGGACACCCGCTATGGGTCGCTCCAGGCGAGCAAGTTCATTAACTGCCTGATGCACGACGGCAAGAAGGCCACGGCCACCCGCGTCTTCTACGATGCGCTCGACCAGATCAAGAAGCGGATGCCAGACATCGATCCGATTCAGGTCTTCACCGACGCGTTGAACAACGTGAAGCCGAGCCTCGAGGTTCGCTCCCGCCGCGTCGGTGGTGCCAACTATCAGGTTCCCATGCAGGTGAAGTCGAAGCGGGCCGAGAGCCTTGCAATCCGGTGGATTCTAGCCGCGATCCGCGGCAAGAAGGGCCGCGCGACCTACATCAAGCTCGCGGAAGAACTCATGGCCGCCTTCCAGCGCCAGGGCGAAGCGATGAGCAAGCGCGAACAGACCATCAAGATGGCCGAGGCGAACAAGGCCTTCAGCCACTTTGCGTGGTGATGATTCTTTGAAACCCGGTTTCTGCTTTGGAAACCGGGTTTCTTGACCCCGGCATCATCGGAGGGATTCGATGTTCGCACTGTTCCAGATCGTCGCGTTGTGCGCACCTGTCGACGCGGCACCGAGCTACACGGTTCACATTCGGGAGCTGACGGTTCCGGAGCGGACCATCCAGCAGAAATTCACCGGACAGGAGTGCGTACTGGACGCAGTCGCCTCGCTGCCGCACTACAAGATGGACATCTGGATCGCACGGAGCGATAAGGCCGGCAAAGTTCAGGTTTTGCGGATCGACTGGACCGCAATCACTCAGCACGGAGTGACCGCGACCAACTATCAGATTCTCGCCGGTGATCGTTTGTTCTTACAGGCTCGGCCGGCAGCGAAGTAAGAGCATCGCTTCCCAAGAAACCCGGTTTCCAAAGCAGAAACCGGGTCTCGGGGTCGTCGATTTCCGGCGAGCCGAGCCCGGTCAGGGGCCGGGTGGTCTTTGACGGATTAAAAGATTGAAGAAACCCCCCAGGGTTAGGGGAAAAAGATTAACAAATGCCGACCGGTTCGCTTTGTTAATCTTTTCTCCAATCACATAGTGATTGGAAGAAACGACTAAACAGCAATCCGGTAGATCTCGCTCGGCTCGGCGATCTCCTCGATTACGCTTCGTACATGGAGAAGGTGCCGTTCTGATCAAGGCGTGAGGTTGAGTGGAAGAGACTCCGTAAGGGTTGAAACCCGGTTTCTGCTTTGGAAACCGGGTTTCTTCTG
>JAYTGN010000270.1:0-10921 GCA_043733485.1 Gemmataceae bacterium | reverse complement strand
GATTCGCTCAAATCGTTCCTCGCACAGAAGGCCCAGGACGGACCGGTGACGCAACTCAGTCAGGTGTCCGTGCTGCTACTCGGGGCGGGCGGCGTGGCCCGGGCCATCGCCCATTCGCTGCACCGCGAGGGGAGCCAAATCACGATCACGAGCCGCACCGAAGACCGCACGCAGAGGCTGGCCGAAGAAGTGAAGTGCAAGGCCGTGGATTGGCACGCCCGGCACAACGTCGCGTTCGACGTGCTCATCAACTGCACGCCCGTGGGCATGCATCCGAACGTGGACGAAGCGCCGGTCCACTTCAGCGTGCTGAGGCCCGGCGTCATCGTTTTCGACACGATTTACAATCCGGAAACAACGCTGCTGATTCGCGAGGCTCGCTCCCGCGGTTGCGAGACGATCACCGGCGTGGACATGTTCGTGCGCCAGGCCGCTCGACAATTTGAACTGTTCGTCGGCCAGACGCCGGACCGGGCGACGATGCGCAGCATCGTCCGCAAGGCGCTCTCCCCGCTGACGCGCGCCATCGACTCGACGAACGTCGAAGCCGCCGGCGAGAATACGAACGAACCGGCTTGATGCTTTCTTTTGAACCACGGAATACACGGAAAACACGGAATCGGAAAAAAGCCAGGGTACTCTCTCCCTCGTTTTTCATTCCGTGTGTTCCGTGTATTCCGTGGTGAAGATCTCAAGCTGAACCCGAAATGTCGCGTGAAACATGCCCCGTACAGCCCGCATTAGCCGAACTACTGCCGAGACGGCCATCGAACTCGACCTGAACCTCGACGGTTCGGGCCAAGTCGAGATCGCCACCGGCGTCGGCTTCTTCGACCACATGGTCACGCACCTCGGCAAGCACGGGCTCTTCGACCTGAAGGTGAAGGCGAAAGGCGACCTGCACATCGACGCGCACCACACCGTCGAAGATGTCGGCATCTGCTTCGGCAAGGCACTCGTGCAGGCTCTGGGCGACAAAGCTGGCATCCGCCGTTACGGCGATGCCACGGTGCCGATGGACGAAGTGCTGACCACCGCCGCCGTGGACCTGAGCGGACGACCGTTCCTTGTCTGGAACGCGAACGTACCCAACGAATTGCTCGGGACCTTCGCTTCGCAACTTGCGGAAGAGTTCTGGCGGGCGGTCTCGTCCGCGGGCGTCTTGAACCTGCACGTCGTCGTGCATCACGGCCGCAACACGCACCACATCGTCGAGGGAATCTTCAAGGCGTGTGCCCGGGCCCTGCGTCAAGCGGTGGAACTCGACCCGCGAGCCAGCGGCATTCCCTCGACTAAAGGCGTGTTGTAGGTCGAAGACTTGTAGACACAATGGTCGGACCAGCCACACCCGCTAACGTGGGTTACACTCGGCGAGTTCCGAGTGACAAAGTCCCACGGAGGCGGTCTGACTGGTCCGACCATAACAGGGTGGGCCGGACTGCGATATTTGAGCGGCGTAACGAAATCGGAAGATGTTTCGTGCACGTTCCTCAGCGACAGCCGCGGGAGACGTTGCTAAACTCGCTCCATGCGAGTGATTGTGAACAGCAGGCACGCGGGGCACGTGCCGTTTGAGTGCGAAGGCGGCGAACCGGTGACGCCGTGCGAGGTGCCCGCGCGAATCAAGGCCATTTCTAAGGCTCTTCAAACGCACGGCGGATTCACGTTCGAGGAACCGATTCCCCTCGAACAGTCCGAGCTGCTCGCGCTCCACGATGCGGACTACGTGGCGTACCTGCGCGAAGCCAGCCAAGAACGCACGGTGAAGTTTGCGATCCCCTCGGTGTTCCCGTTCGGTCCGGCACCGCGAGCGAATGGTCTTATGGCACGCCGTGGGTTGTACTGCTTCGACACGTACACGCCGATGATGGCCGGCACGTACGATGCGGCCCTCGGTGGAGCGGTGGCTACTCTGCACGCGGCCGAGCAACTGGCGGCGGGGACCGAGCGCACGCTGTACGTACTCACGCGACCGCCTGGGCACCATGCGGAACGCGCCCGCTGCGGCGGGTACAGTTACTTGAACAACGCGGCGCTCGCGGCCGATCGGCTCGCGAAACGCGGACGCGTCGCCGTCCTCGATCTGGACGTTCACCACGGCAACGGAACGCAGCACCTCTTCTACGACCGTTCGGACGTACTCGTCGTTTCGATTCACGGCGACCCCGCGTACCTCTTCCCGCACTTCTCCGGGTTCGAGGACGAAGTTGGAACCGGAAGTGGGCTCGGCTTCAACCGCAACTTCGCCTTGCCTCAAGGCACTGGGGCAGCGCAGTACCGCCCCGCACTGGACTCCGCGCTCGAATTGCTCGGCCGATTTCGGCCCGAATTTCTGGTGGTGTCTTTGGGAACGGACGCTCACGAGTCGGACCCGATTGGCGGGTTCAAGTTGCCGACGGAGTTCTTCGCGGAGATGGGAAGGCGGGTGAAGCAACTGGGCCTGCCGACCCTCGTGGTGCAGGAGGGCGGCTACAATCTGGAGACGATTGGGGCCTGCGTGGGCGGGTTTCTGGCTGCCTTAAGCTATGCTGAAAGCGGTCGAGTTTGACACACGAGTCGGAAGCGTTAGCGACGATTGTTGCACGTGACGTTCTAGCTATCCGTCGCTTACGCTTCCGGCTCTCGCCTCAGCCGGCGCGTTTGGCGGCGTCCTGCAGTTCGAGGCAGTGGCCCTCGAGGTCGCGATTGCCCAGCTCGCGGGCCTTGGCCAGGCCTTTTTCCGCGAAGTAGAGTGCCTTCGCCGCGTGCTTCATCCGCAGCATCTCCTCGGCGGCGGTGGTGTAGAACTTCACCTCCTCGGGATGCTTCGCGATCAAGCCATCGAACGCGGCCACGGCACCGTCCACGTCCTTCATCCGCACGTGGAGCTGAGCCTTCTTGAGCCCGAACTCGACGGCCCGACCGCTACCGTTGTGCTCGGCATCGTAAGCCTCGCCCTGCGTCGCGACCTGGATCGCCTTCGCCACGTCTCCCTCGGCCACGGCCCCGGTGATCGCAGTCGCATAGAGCGGGTAGCGGTCCGGCTTCGCGGCATCGAACGGCTTCAGCACGCCGGCCTGCGCGAAGGCGACCGCGAGTTCCCGCGCATCCAACTTCAACGCGGCCCGCATCGCCTTTTCCAAATCCTCCACGGAACGCTCGGCCACATCCAGAGCGGCCAGTTCCCCGGCATTCATCTCCGAGATGTCGCGCGGCTTGGCGGGCTTCGGTGCCACTGCAGCCGCCACTTCCACCGGCACGTTCACGTGAGGCGGAGCGGCACTCACGTACTCCAGACCCAGCTTGTGCCGCAGGTTCGCGAAGTCGTACGCATCCATCGGTACGTTCGCTTCCCCAATCTTCTTGTGGGGAACCAGGCCGATGAAGCAATCCTCGATGAACTTGATGGCCCCGAAGACGCGCTTGCGCATCAGAGTGCTGCCGACGGCGTCGATCGGGGTGTTCCCGGCCAGCGACTTCCGCGGTCGCTGCGACCAGACCTCTTCGAAGAAGTGCCGAGCGCGATCGCGGAGCTTATCTTCCGCCTGTGCGATGTCGGACGTTTGCGTGGGGTAGGCCACGGCTTCGAGCGCGACGTCGCCGAAGTTCACAGGCGTCGTCATTTCCTGCGGTTGGTCGACGGCGAGATTGACGTTCGTGCGGAGGTCGTCGGCCACGCGGGCCACGGTTTCGCGATCCGGATGCCAGACCCGCACCACGCCCTGGGCGATGCTGAGCTTGGCGACCACGCGGGCCATGTTGGTACTGCCCGCGGCTACGAGGCTGGGCAGTTCCTCGACCACCATCGCGGACATGGCACCGGCTTCGCGATCTTGTTGAATGCCGAGCAACCGGCCGTTCTGATGCAGGGTTTGCAGCCATTGCATGATCGGCTG
The DNA here is from genome assembly GCA_043733485.1 of Gemmataceae bacterium. GTDB lineage: Bacteria > Planctomycetota > Planctomycetia > Gemmatales > Gemmataceae > Urbifossiella. The sequence goes on along the minus strand of JAYTGN010000270.1, from coordinate 7,046 downwards.
CGGGTCGCGGATCGGGAAGATGAACCCGTGTTCGAGGTAGTCCGCGTCGTTCTCCATGCCCTGCCCGCAGCGGAGCACTTCGGCCAAGGCCGAGGCTTCCTCCGCGCGGTGATCGTCGGTTTCGAGTTCGACCGATTTGTAAAGTGCCTCGACGGCCTTGGGCTGTTCGCCGACCCACGCAAGGACGACGCCCAGGTTGAACCACGCGGCGGGATCGTCCGGCGTTTGCTGCGTGAGCGTCTCGAAGGCCTTGCGGGCGTCCGAGAGTTTGCCCGTGGCGGCTTCGGTGGAAACGGGCTTCGCCGTGGGCCGGAAACTGTACGCCCTGCGGGCGCAGCTCGGGAGCCGCGATTCGTGGCCGAACAAGGCATCGAACTGTTCGCGGAGTTCCGCATCGCCGGGCATGAGGTGGACGGTCCGTTCGAGGGCCGCCCGCGCCGCGACCGGCCGGTTCAGCATCATTTCGTTGCGGAAGATCAACTCGTGGACGTGGGCCAACTGGTCGTGGGCCTCGGTGTCGTAGGATTCCGCCGCCTTGCGGAAGAGGATGAGCGCCCCGATCATCTCGCCTTCGTTCAGACGGAACATGCCGCGGAGGAAGTGGGCCATGCCGAAACTGGGGTTCAGCTTCAGGGCGTGCGAGAGTGCGTCTTCGGCCTGTTCGATCATCTTGCCGCGGTCTTCGTCCGTTTGTTGGAGGCCGGCGGTGTTGTAGAGGTATTGCGCGAAGTAGCCCCAGACGGCGGGCTGATCGGCGTGCGTTTGCGTGAGCTCGCGAATGGTTTGCAGTGCGGCCTCGTGCTGGCCCACGCGTTCTTGCCCGAATGCCTTCTCGACCTGCGGGTAAAACGGAGCGCAGCACCACTTGAACTTCTTGCCGCTGCCGCAAGGGCACGAAACGTAGGGATCGAGGGGCATTGGCGTTCCAGCGAGTGTGGGGTGAGGCGTTGCGGTTGTAGGGGTTGTGCGGTTGCTTCCGGGTGGCACCGGCTTCCTTCATTCTGCTCAGGATAGAAGTTGGGGCCGGGAGTGAAAACGGGCGCGCACGAGTTTGACAGGGGCTAAACCCGTCCTAGCTTTCGGTGAGCCACGCCCCCGACTCGCGGGGTCGCGCCGATCTTCATTGTCGTTCCCACGGGGCCTCGCCCCACTCGAAGGATTGCCGCTCATGGTGACCAGCGACCTCGGCGCGTGTGAATGGTTCGTGTGGGACTTGCGCCGCAGCGGCCTCATCGACCGCGGCCCGCTCGATGCGATCGTCGGCGAGTTCCTGAAGCGGAACCCGCGGGCCGAGGCTCCGGCGCTCGCCGAACACCTCGTTCATCAAGGCACGATCACGAACTTCCAGGCCGAGCGCGTGCTCAACGGCAAGAGCCAGGGGCTCGTGCTCGGGCCATTCGTGCTCCTGGATGCCATCGGCTCCGGCAGTATGGGCCAGGTCTACAAAGCCAGCTCGAAGAACGACCCGAACTTGTTCGCGGTGAAAGTGCTGCCCCGACGCAGCATGTGGAACGTGCGGTTGGCTCGCCGGCAGGTGCGGTCGTTCGCCAGTTTCTCGCATCCCGCCGTGGTCCCGTTCATGGACGTGGGCACCGCCGGGGGCTTGCACTATCTCGTGTGGCCGCTCGTCGAAGGCATCACGCTCGAAGCCCTCGTCCTCCACAACGGGAAGTTGCCGCACGGCCAAGCCGCGCTCTACGCCGTCCAGATCGCCCAGGGTCTTGCCGTCGCCCAGCAAAACAACCTGTTCCACGGGCTGCTCAAGCCTTCGAACGTCATGATCGGGTCTGACAATCAATCCCGCATCCTGGACTTCGGCATCGGCTCGCTGCTCGTCGAGAACGAAGGCGAATCGCTGGTCGATACCATGTCCACGGCGAACACGCTGACGAGCGGCCTCGATTGCGCCTCGCCCGAATCGATCATGGAACCGTCCAACCGCACGCCCGCCGGCGATCAGTACAGCCTCGGCTGCACGCTCTACTACTGCCTCACGGGCCGCGTGCCGTTCCCCGAAGGTTCCGCCGTCGAGAAGATGATGGCCCATCAGGCCAAGGAACCGATGGACATCCGAGAACTTTCGCCGGACGTGCCCGAAGGCCTCTGCGAGATCGTGAAGAAGCTCATGGCGAAGGCACCCGAGGCTCGCTACAGCGGCTGCGATGAAGTCGTGGAAGTGCTGGAACCGTTCTTAGGCGATCTGCGCTCGATTCCGGGCGGTGTGCCGCAAACCGGCTCGGGCCGCGTCTCGATGGCGGTACTCAACCGTACTGGCGGCGGGTCGTCCGGGCGAATGGCGGGTCTCGGTTCTCGCAATCCCGGTTCGCACTCCGGGTCCAGGCTTCCCGCACCGAGCTCGAATCCCGGCACGCGCTTGCCCTCGCCCGGTTCGCATCCGGGCTTGCGTCAGGCTCCGGCGGCGAGCCATCCCGGGGTGAAGCTCAATCCGATGCCCACCTCGCATCCCGGCGTGAAGCCGAACCACGCTCCGCTGCCTGGCCCCAAGACGCAGACCCCGGCCCCCGCTCGCGGGCCGAGCCTTCCCAGCCGCGCGTCGCTCCACAGCAACGGCCAACCGCAGCACCGCGCCGACGAGTACGACACGGGCGCGGTCCTCGCCATGCCCTCACCAATCGAGGTGGCGACCCAGAACCGCGTGCCATCACGGGCCGAGCAGGCGAGCTGGGCCGACGACGAACAGAACGACGAGAAGCCCAATGGGTTCGGACCGGTGGGCATGATCGCCGCCGCGATGTTCATCATGGTCGCGGTCTATCTCGGCACGACGATCCTGATGAACAAGTGAGCGAAGTTGCGACGCTTGAAAAGGGAGGCTTCGGCCTCCCTTTTTTCGTTGGCCTGGGTCTTGGCTCCCGGCGAATATCCTGACAGAATGATCGTGGAGGTGAGACGTGGCTCGAACGTACCAAACGATGGCCGAGATCGAGAAACTGTACCCGAACGAGTGGGTCACTCATCGACGACCCGAAGGCGACGAAGTACCATGTGGTGCTCGGCGGCTACGTCGTGCATCACGGACCGGACCAGGCCGCACTGCTCGACTGCCTAAACCAACTTCCGACGCCGCATAATGTGGCGTTGCGATAGTTGGGACCTCTCTGCGATCCGGGCGAAGAAATTCTGCTCAACGTGGGACTTTTCCTGTGATCTACACGATCGAGCCTCAGACCTCGTTGATTGTGGTCCCTGTGTTCGTCGCAGGACCAACGGGTACTCACGATTTTGACTTTGCAATCGACACCGGCGCGACGCGCTCCTCCATGAGCGGGGTTTTACTCGAGGCTCTCTCAACGTCGATTTCGTTCGCGGTCGGATTTCACTGAACTCGCCACGCGCATGGTGGCAACTCTGGCGGTGATCTTACAAATGCCAGGCTGCGGCTTGCATCGTCTCAATCATTCGACTGAGGATCGTCAGAAATGACGGCTGCCCAGTTTGGATTTGAGCGTCCAAGAGTGCATAGACTTCGACCTGGAAAAGATAGTCGGCCGGTGCATGAATCGGATTTGACTTCGGGTAAGGGTATTCGGGGTTCGGCTTTTGAATCTGCGGTCGATCGGCAATCGCCGGTGCCAAATCCTCCAACGCATCCACTACAGGTTGGACTGACGTAATCCACTGTACGAGTTCAACAATCGACGTAAACCGGAGTGGTGCGACTGCGGTTGGATTCGTGCGCAGTGAGAGGAACATCTTACGAAACGCCGCATGACTTCTCGGCCTTCCCCCATCTTGGAAATACGCCTTCGCCAATTTCTCCGTACACATTTGTAGGTTGTGCAACTCGTGACAGACCGGGAGATGGGGAACCCTGACTCTGAAAAGCCGGCACGCATACCTCACGAAAGTTGCAGTGCCGCTCGGCGATGCTTGATGCAAGTACTGATAAGCTTCCCAGGTACTTGTTTAGAGCATTTTCATTTTCATTTTCATTTTCATTCTAGCGAGCCCTTGGGGAATATGCTATAAGCCGCGGCAACCAAGGAGGGTTCGCCGATGAAAACGCTCCCCGTGGAGTTCCGCCACCGCGTGATCGCACTCACCGAAGAGGGCCAAACCAGCAGCGAAATCGCCGAGGTGCTCGGCGTCAGCGCCGCTTGGGTTCGATCCATCAAGAACCTTCACGACTCGGGCGAATCGTTGGAACCGAAGTCGCGGGCCAACAAACGCCTCTCGCTGGCTCAACGCGAAGGCGAGCGGATTCGGGCGCAGGTCGCCGCCAAGCCGAGCACCACCCTCGAGGACCTCAAACGCGAACTGAACTTGAACACGTCGATTTCCAACCTGTGGAACGCCCTCCACGAACTGAAGCTCAGCCTCAAAAAAAAACGATCCACGCCACCGAGCAAAACCGGCCCGATGTCGTCGCCGACCGCGCGGTCTGGAACGTCTTCGCGACCGGGATCGATCCCCGTCGCCTCGTCTTCTTCGACGAAACGTTCGGCAACACCACGATGACTCGCCTCTACGGATGGGGACCGACCAGCCAACGCGTGCTCGATTTCGTGCCCCACGGCCACTGGAAAACCACCACCTTTGTCGCCGCCTTCCGCCTCGACGGACTGTTCGCTCCGATGGTCGTTGACGGGCCCCTCAACGGCGAACTCTTCCTGAAGTACGTCCAGCAAGAACTGGCCCCGAATCTGCGATCCGGCGACCTCTTCGTCCTGGACAACCTCCAAACGCACAAAGTGAGCGGCGTGGTCGAGGCGGTGCAGGCGCGGGATGCCCGCGTACTCTACTTGCCGCCCTACAGTCCGGACTTCAATCCGATCGAACAAGTCTTCTCGAAGATCAAGAACGAACTCCGCCGACGCGAACTCCGTACGATCGACGCATTGGAGAACGCCTTCGGCGAGTCCCTCGACTGGATCACGAAGTTGGAAGCACTACATTACTTCCAGAATTCTGGATACGCGAAACAATGAAAATGAAAATGCTCTAGCGTCCCAGTAGCAGTTGGGGGCGTGGCACCAGAACGTTTCCGAAGGCCCGCAGCGTTCCGGCGATGTGGTCCATCACGGAACGTGCCCCGCGACGGCAGGTTTCGATCACGCTCATCAGCACGCTCTGCGCCTTCGCACCCGCCTCGGTTCGGTTGCCGCCCCAGACCTTGCGATTCACCACCGCCGGACGGATCGCCTGCTCCGCCTGCCAGTTCGTCGGATTCCACAAGAAGCGCCCCAGCCCCAGGAACTTCTTTGGAGGGGAAGTGACGAGTGACATAACCGTGTCACTCGTAAACTCACCCCAAGCGCGCACCCGCCCGGCGTCCCATCGGGACGGTCGACGTTCGCATTCCACGCCGTTCGCTTCGACGCACCTCCTCTCCGGCCCGGCGGGCCAGGTTCGACACCACCCTACACCGCCACTTCCGGCGACGGATCGACCGACGACGCCGGCGGCACTTCGACCCGCACTACCGAGAAGCCCAACTCCTTCGCGCGGCGATGCAACTGCTTCTCCAACCGCGCCCGCACCTGCTCCGCGTACAGCGACTCCTCCTGACGCGAGTACGCCAGACCGTAGCGCATCAGGTTGTAGATGATCCGCGCCAGCTTGTGCGCCGTCGCCGTGATCGCCTTCGGAGCGCCGAGCCGCGACCGCTGACGACGCAAGTACGACCCCAGGTAACTCTGGCTGCGCATCAAGGACCACGCCGCCAACCGCAACGCCGTCGCGGCCCGGTTCTTGCCCAGCTGCGTCCGGCTCGACTTCACCTTGCCCCCCGTCTGCTTCCAGTTCGGACACAGACCGAGCCAACTCGCGAAGTGCTTGACCGTCGGCCACTTCGTGAAGTCGGTGCCGAGTTCGCTGACCAGCGTGAGCGCGTGAATCTCGTCGATGCCCTCGATGGCCGTGAGGTCCACGCCGCACACGAAGTAGAGCGCCTCGCGGACGTCGAACCCCGGATCGTGCGGCTTGCGGCCGCGCACTCGCGTCTTCGGCGGCAAGGGCGGCAACGTCGTCGATGACTTCATCGTCCGTAGGTGCGCCGCGATCTCGACGTCCACCGTGCCGATCACGTCCTGGTACTTGTCCCACATCGCCAGGCAACATCGCAGTTCGCAGAGGTGCTCGGCGCGATAGCGGCCGTCCAAGGCCTGCGCGATCTCCGGCTCCGCCTTCTTGCAGCGGCGGTCGCGCAACTTGGCCAGCGCCTGCGGGTCGCGTTCGCCCGCCACGATGGCGCGAATGATCTTGAGCCCCGTCACGCCGGTGACGTCGCCGAGCACTTTGGTGAGTTTGAGGTTCATCAGTTCGAGTGCCTTCTGCATGCGTTGGATGTGCTGGCCGCTGAGGCGCACGAGGTTGGCGCGGTGGCGGACGAAACTGCGCAGCGTCTGCGTCGGCTCGTCCGGTTGGAACACGCTCGGCAGCAGTCCGTGCGTGTGGAGGCGTTGGATCCACTGGCAGTCGCGGCGATCGGTCTTGGGTCGGCCCTTGATCTGCCGCGTGAACGACGGCGCCGTCATGACGGTGGCGAAGCCTTCCTCGATCAGGGTCAGGAACAGCACGTGGCCGTAGGTGCCGCTGGCTTCCAGTGCGACGCGAGTGACACCGCACTGTCGCAACCAGGCGACGAGTTCGCGCAGGCCCGGTGTGTGGGCGGGAAACTCGCGGACGCCCTCGTCGCCGCCATCGGCGTCGATGCAGACCCAGTGGCTCGTGTCGCCGACGTCGATGCCGGCGGCGTGGGTGTGTTGCACGGGCAGCGTTGTCAACTCGGCGGCGGCCGCGGTCTCGCGCCGCAGCGACTTGACGAGCCGCGCGGCGGGGTGCGTCGGGGGCGGAACGGAACCGGATTTCGTCTTGCGTGCGACCATGGCGGACTCCACAATGACGGGAGAAGAAATGCGTCCGGCGGGGGAGTCGGCAGAGGCACCAGCCGTCCCAACGGGATCAGCCGCGATCAACGAGTGACAGGCGGTTGTCACCAAACGATTGGGCCGAAAACGCTCCCCAGCCCAGTCGAACCACCGGGCCGAGCGACGTGCTCGACGCACCAGAAACGGATCGGGCAT
>JAYTGN010000269.1:0-10956 GCA_043733485.1 Gemmataceae bacterium | reverse complement strand
GGAAACGATGATGACCGTGTTCGATCAGAAAATCCCCAAATGGAACTATCGGGTCATCCCACAGTAATTCCGACACTTGATGAATCGACGGTCCTAAGGGCTCCCACCGGAGTCACCGACGACTTCGTGGAAATCCACGAAGGACTCGCCGACGCACTCGCCGCCGTGCTTCCCGGCGAATCGATCCAGCCGGCCAGCTTTGGGTTGCCCGCGCTCCACGACATCGCACTTGCCGATGATCTGTCCGGTGGCGACGTTCAACGCGGCAAAGAGCGAGGTCGTGCCGTGCCGGACGTAATCGTGGGTGCCGCGTTCGGCCTGACCGGGTGTCATCGGGAGAATCGGTTGGGTGCGGTCGAGCGCCTGAACTTGGCTCTTTTCATCGACGGAAAGCACGATGGCCTTCTTGGGCGGCGCGAGGTAAAGCCCGACGACATCCCGCAATTTTTCGACGAAGTACGGGTCGGTCGAGAACTTGAACGTGTCGGTGAGGTGCGGCTTGAGAGCGAAGGCCCGCCAGATGCGGCTGATCCCCGACTGCGACATTCCGGTGGCTTTGGCCATCGTCCGGGTGCTCCAGTGTGTCGCGGCCTTCGGTTTGGACGTCGTTAATCAGGTCGCGGTCCACTTCTAGCAGGCTGCTGGTGCGTCAGGAGAAGTCTGGATGATCTAACAAGATGAAACGTGCTTGTCCGGGGAATTGCTCGTTCCCGGTAGCCGCCTGAGCGGCGGGCGGAGTGATCCGTTCGTCGAAGCCTCGGAAGGCGAATCCGTCAGCCGTAACGCGAGTGAACCCGTTTCGGCCCCGTTAAGAAGTGGGAGCGGCCAACCTGCCAGCAGTGGCGAAGCCAGCACTGGTCGTGAAGCAACGAGCGTGTGCAGCGACTGGGCTCCTCGGGGTGTCAGGGGACAGCGGGCGGAGACAGAGCATCCAGGAACCTGAGAGACCCACGTTCGTGTCGGCGACGGGACTGTGGCCGACAACGTCCGGCGGAATTCATAACGTCGGGGCGGCGAGCGTGGGAGTCGGAGGGGCTCATAGTAGCGTTGAAGCCGGGTAACTCCGGTGGAGCGAAGGGGCCCTGCCGAGAATGTGTTTCGCCAAAGGAGAGAGACCCGCTTGGACATTCGTCCCACTACGGAACCTGCGACAGATCGTGATGCCGATCAACCGCCGGACCAACCGGAGGTCAAGTCGGGCGTGACCCTGCCGTTGGCCGTCTCTCAATTGCGGTGGAAGCTGGGCCGCAAGGCCAAGCGAGAGCCGAGATTCCGGTTTTACGCTCTGTACGACCGGGTGTATCGGCACGACGTGCTGGTGGCCGCTTGGCGGCTGGTGTTGAAGAACAACGGCGCTGCTGGTGTGGATGGTCAGTCGTGTCGGGACATCATCGATGGTCCGGGCGCGGCGGCGTTCCTCCGGGAGTTGCACGAAGAGCTTCGCACTCGTCGTTATCGGCCGCAGCCAGTCAAACGCGTGTACATTCCCAAACCAGATGGACGGCAACGACCTCTGGGCATTCCGACCGTCAAGGATCGGATCGTGCAGACGGCGGTGCTGCTGGTGGTGGAACCGATCTTCGAGGCGGACTTCGTCGACAGTTCGTACGGTTTCCGTCCGGGCCGGTCGGCGCAGGATGCCCTCGCAGTGATTCGGCAACACCTTCAGGCCGGACGGCGGGAAGTGTACGATGCGGACCTGCAGGGTTACTTCGACACGATTCCTCACGATCAGTTACTCAAGTGCCTGCGGATGCGGGTAGTGGATCGCTCGGTCCTGGCCTTGATCCAGGCCTGGCTCCAAGCGTCCATCATCGAAGCCGACGCTGCGGGCGGCACCAAGACCTCTCGACCCGAGCGGGGAACGCCGCAAGGCGGGGTGATTTCGCCTTTGTTGGCGAACATCTACCTGCACTGGTTCGAGAAGTCCTTCTACGGTCCGCAAGGTCCGGCCACTTGGGCTCAGGCAACGATGGTTCGTTACGCCGATGACTTTGTCATCTTGGCGTCGCGGATCAGCCAGTCGCTAATTGACTGGGTGGAATCGCAGTTGGAAGGGCGTTTTCGCCTGACCATCAACCGGTCGAAGACGCGGACGGTCGATTTGAAGCAGCCATCGGCGAGCGTGGATTTTCTGGGCTACACGTTTCGCTTCGACCGCGACCTCTTCGGTCGCGGTGGGCGATACCTCAACGTGTTTCCCTCGAAGCGTTCGCTGGGCCGCTTCCGCGATCGGGTGCGGGAACTGACGGCCAGTTGCCGGGGTCTGGTGCCGGTCGATGACCTGGTACGAGACGTGAGCCGGTACTTGGCGGGTTGGGGCCGCTACTTTGCGTACGGCTATCCACGTCGGGTTTTCAACCGCGCGGACAGCTATGCGTTGGGGCGGTTGGTTCAACACCTGCAGCGTCGGAGTCAGCGTCCCTTCCGACCCGCGGATGGGAAGTCGTTCCTGGTCCATCTGCAATCACTCGGATTGCAGCTTCTGGAACCGACTCTCGGACAACGCCGCACTCACCCGAGTGCGGGTCCGTGTTCTTGACACGTTGACCGCTCGCGCATGCTTGGGCTGATTGTTCTCGGATAAGCCGGATGCGGGAAACCCGCCCGTCCGGTTTGATGAGGGGCGGGGCTTCGGCCCCGCCTACTCTACAAAAACCTCGGTTGAATCTGGGGTGGTCCTGGCGCTAATCTCTCCGGAACGAATTCCTGGAGTGCAATTATGCGTGGCCAGTCCGACGACCAACTCCCGTTGTTCCATTTGTTCAGCGTCGCCGACCGCATCCGTGCCGACCATCCGCTGCGCGACATCAAGCGTCGCGTCGATCGGATCCCGATTCCCCACAGCAGGAATATGCCGGAGGGCTCTCGCTCAAGCTGCTGGGCATCGGCGTCTCGGCGTACGGCATCTACAAGGAACTGCCGAACGGAAAGCCCTCGATCATCGCGCTGCTGGGCATTCGCTTCCCGCCGCCGGGAATCCAACTCAGTTGGGGCTTTGCCTTGGCGGGCGTCGGCGGGCTCGTCGGCATCAACCGCAGCGCCAACACCGATCTGCTCCGCGACCGACTCGCCTCCGGCGCAGCGGGCAATGTGCTCTTCAACGAGAATCCGGCCGCCAATGCCCCGGCCCTGGTCCGTGATCTGGCCGCGTTCTTCCCCGACACCGAGGGGATCTTCTTGATCGGGCCGACGCTGAAGATCACGTGGGGCGTCACGCTGGTGTCGCTGGACCTGGGCCTGTTCATCGAATTGCCCGGCCCGCGCAAGGTCTTTCTGGCCGGGTCGCTTCGAGTGCTTGTCGGCGTCGATCCCGACGCCGCGCTCGTGTTTCTCCGCATGGATTTCATCGGCGGGGTCGACATCACTAAGTCGCTGATCTTCTTCGACGCCGCCTTGGTCGGTTCGCACGTGCTGCAGATCTTCCGACTGACCGGTGGCGCGGCCCTGCGGATCAACTACGGCTCGAACGGCTTCTTCCTGCTCACCATTGGCGGCTTCCATCCGTCGTTCAACCCCGGCCCGCTGAATATGCCGCCGATCGCCCGCGTCGGTGCGGAGGTCTCGCTCAATGTCGGCGTCCGCGTCTGGCTGAAAATCGAAGGCTACTTCGCCGTCACTCCCAACACGCTTCAACTCGGCGCGGGTGTGGAGGCCGGACTCGAGATCGGCCCGCTCCAGGCCCATGGCTGGTACCGCTTCGACGCCCTCGTGCAGTTCACGCCCTTCCACTTCGAAGCAAGCATCGACGCCGGCTTCGACGTCGAAGTCGGAGGCGTCTCGCTCTGCGGTGTGCGGATCGAAGGCCAGATGTCCGGCCCGGGTCCGATCGTCATTTCCGCCCGAGGCTCGGTGAAGATCCTCTTCGTCCGGATCTCCGGCGACGTGACCGTGAAGCTCGGCTCGGACGCGAGCGACGGCCGGCCGCAGGCGATTCCCGACGTCCTCAACCAAGTGATTCGCCGCCTGAGCGATCCTCAGAACGCCAGCGTGGCGGGCCGCGGTGAAGACCGCTCCGTGGTGGTCCGGCCGGCTGCGGGCGATGTCGCACTGAAACTCGTCTCGCCGGCGGGCGACATCGTCTGGGATCAGCGCGTGGTGCCGCTCAACCGCGACCTCGACCGCTTCGAAGGCGTGCCCCTCACGGCGACGACCATGCTGACGGTCGAAGCGGACGGCACCCCGCTTCCGGTGAAGGGCTGGTTCAGCGCCGGCACCTACGCGAACCAGAGCGCTTCGGATGCACTCAACACGGCTCGGTTCTGCGAAGAGCAGAGCGGCGTGCAGGTCTCGCCCGCCGGCACGGTGCTCGGGCAGACCGGGGAGCCCGATGTCGGCATCGATCTGCACAAGATCATCGATGTGGGACACCGCATCCTGATCGGGCAAGGCCTCGAACACTCGACGAGTTGGGTCGGTCTCGGCTCGATCCGCAACGAGCGGCGGGGCTTCGTATCGCTGGAGGCGTCGAGCGAGGCGAAGTTCCCGAGGCCGCAGGTGAATGCCGAGCGATGGCGGGTGGTCAAGCGCGGCCAGGCCGCCACGGACGATGGTTCAGCGGGCGTGAGCCCGGTCCAGGCGTGGTCTGCCGCGCGGCGGGGCGGTGTCGCCGTTCATGCCGCCGACACCCGCATTTCACTCGCCGGCATCGTCGGTTAGCAATTGAATTGAAAGGCGTGCCAAATGGCCGGACCGATCACGTTTCTCACCTCGCGACGTCCGGAGGCGTTCAAGACGCCGCCCGCGAACGGCCGACTCGGCGGAACTCTCAATCTCCAATTGCACGATCGCGGGTCGAACCGGACACAGCCGCTGCCCGTGCCGAGATACTCCTATTTCTCCGCACAGGACATTGCCGCGTTGCAGGCCGGCGTTGTCCGCAAGATGTGTCCGGCGGCTGGAGCCCACGACGCCGAGACGACGAAGCTCGTGCATGTCGACCTTGCCGATCCCGACCTGCCGTGGCGGTACACACCGGAGGCCATCGATCCCAATCTCAAGCACCGCCCCTGGTTGGTGCTGCTGGTTGGCAAGGCGGGGGATTTCGAGGTCAAGAACGGCATCGTATCGAAAGGCATCCCGGCGATCACTCAGAAGCACCCGCTGGCGGAGTCGGCGCTCTGGGCCAACATCCAGCAGGACGCCGGCGGGGGCGAGATTTCGCGGATCGTGAGCCCCTATGTCGATCAACCCGTTGCGCCGGGGCAGCCGGCGGGAGCGCTGGGTCAACTGTCGCCGTTCCAGAGATACGTCGCCGCCCTGGTGCCCGCATTCAACGCAAACGGCGATGCGTGGAAGGTCGACGGTACTCTCAACGGCGACAAGCTCCCCGTGCTGCACTCCTGGGAGTTCACCACCGGCGAGCCTGGCGACTTCGAAACCATCGTGGCCAAGCTGCGCGTGCCGACACGCATCAGGTCGGCACGATCGCCCTCCATTATCGCGACCGCGCTGAAACCATCGAACTGCGGGGGGCAATCACCCAACTGAGCCGGGATTCGGATTTGAACGATGAGTCCATCCGCCAGGAACTCGACGATCTGAACGAGCCGATGCCGGGCGTGATCGGCCTGCCGCAATACGGCCGGCCCTGGGTGGAGAGCCCGGACGACGCGCCCCTCGGGTGGGTCAAGAGTCTCAACGAAGACCCGCGGTACCGCTCGATCGCCGGCATGGGCACGTGGCTCGGGATCGAAGCGCAGGAGGAACTGATGGCGGCCGGGCTCGCTCAGTCCGGGGCGTTGCAGGATGCGGCGCATCGGATCGCACAACTGGCGTTCGGCCTCGATCTCGCCGGCCGCCTCTGGGCGCGGCGGTTGCCCGACGACCCCGTTCAGCGGCTCGACGTCTTCGGTCCGGCGCTCGGCCGCTTGATCGCCGACGACGGCGACACGGTGCTTAATCATGTGACCCGATCGGACGCGGTCACCCAGAGCGTCTTCGATGCGGCCCTGTTTTCGAGTGCCGCGGCGCGGCTGCTGCGAAACGGCACCAGCCGCACCCGCCATCTGGCGAATCCGAACACGCTGCGGCGCGACGAACTGCTCCGCGCCGCCGCGAAAGCGCCCGTTCTCCCGGCCCGGCAGCCCTCGGGCTTGCCGCATGTCAACGATGTCTTCTCCGCACCCGATCCCAGGCCGCTTCCGGCGAAAGTGAACCGCATCATTGGCCACTTCATCGGCCATCCGCTCGACGCCGCCCTGGCGAAGCGCATCGGCGATGAGCTTGAAGCTCCGCCTGAGCCCATCGGCCCTCCCTTCATCACCTGCATCCGCAGGAAACTCCAGAGGTTGGTCAGCCAAAATGTCCGGGTCACCCGCGGTCTCCTGGTCGCGATCATCACCGGCTGCATGACGCCCGTTGCCGGCGATCAGGACGATCCATCGGTTCGCGAATCGATGCCGGGCTCGCCGCCGGACCGCTTCACGCCGGTCGATCCGGACGGCCTCGGCAACGGGGTGTCGAAGGCGCTCGACCCGCGCTCGCCCGACGCACCCGGCCGCACGCGGGTGCAGGACGGCATCAAGAACCTGCCCATCGGCAATCTCGCGCCTCCCGAACTGCCGCTCGGCCTCGATTTCCCGACTTGGCAACTCGTCAACAAATTTGCCCGCGATTGGCTGCTCCCGGGCGTGGGAACGGTGGCGAGCGATTCCATTCTCTCGCTCCAAACCAATCCCGTGTTCATCGACGCCTTCCTCACCGGCATCAACGCGCAGTTCCTCGCCGAAGCCCGCTGGCGCAGCCTCCGCGTGCAGCGGCAGTTCACCCCGCTGCGGATGTTCTGGGGCGCGATCAACCCCGTCAGCGGCGAACGCGAGCCGGACATCAAGCCCCTCGCGGAGTGGGCGAAGGATCCGACGCGCCCGCTCGGCGACAAATCGCACCAGGTCATCGATCCGCACGATGCCAACGGCAAGAACGATCTCGTACTCCTGTTCCGCTCCGAGTTGTTCCGCCGCTACCCCGGCACGCAGGTGTACCTGATCGATAAGCCTGCCACCGATGTCACGCTCAGACAGAAGGCGGACTTCACCAAACCGGGCGTGCACGGCCCGATCTTCATCGGCACTCTCACGCCGGATGTGACGTTCTTCATTTTCAACGTCGATCCGAACGACTTGATGAATCTGTGGTTGATGATCGACGAACCGCCGGCGGAGTTGCGGTTCGTCTCGCTGCCGAACCAATTCGTCGGCGCCGGCATCGCCGTGAACACCACCTGCCTCGATCGGCCCACCCGGGTCGCGGTCGATGGTGCGTACCTGAACCGGAAGGGGCTGATCTGATGCCGGAGTTCACGTTCCGCGACCGCCGCCGGGCGAAGGTCGATTCGGCACTGACGGTGCTCGCGGCCGATCTCACGGGTTTGAAGACGCAGTTGGCGGCGGACCGCGCCGCGTTGTCCGTCGCGGTGGACGCGGCCGAGATCGCAACCCTCACCGCGAAGCTCAATCCGCTGAACGCGGCGATCGCCCTCCGCGAGACTGCTCAAGCGGCGCTTCAATTCGAACAGGCCGCGCTCCGGGGATCCGGGGTGCTGCTCGAAGATGCCACTTGGCGGCTCGTCGCCGCGGACTGGCTCTGGACCAAGCCCGCCGATATTCTCGGCCTCCTTAACGCGGATCCGGTGTTCGTCGCGCTCGCCCAAACGTCGCAGTTTTCGATCGTCACGGAGCAGACGCTGCGGACCGACCGGGCCACGTGGCCCGCGTCACCGGCGCCGCCCGCCGATCTGCTCGACCGCGTCGCCGCACTGCCGGGCTTCACGGCGGCGATCCTGGAAGAACTGATTGTCACAGCCAATCGGTTGCTCCGTGACCGCCGCGATGGTTCTTCGCCATTCGACCACACCGCGACGCTGCTGCCGCTCCGTATCGAGACGCTCTTCCCGCCCGAAGAGCCCGGCCGCATCTGGATCCGCGTCACGCCGGACGAGCCCTCGATTGTGCGGCACCGCAAGATCGTGACCGAGACCGAGGCCGAGAGTCTGCGCGAGTTCTGGACCGTGTTGAGCAAGCGGATCACTGCGCCGCCGGCCGATCCGATCCAATGGCTCAACGACCCGGCAGCCGGCGGCGAGTGGGAGATGTTCTGCAAACGCATTCGCCCGCAGCGGGCCGCGTGGCTGCTGGCGGCGTTCCTGCCTTCAATGCAAAACGGCCGCGTCGTGATTGACGTCGACGCCAAGCCGGATACCGATCAAACGGTGCGGGACCAGACTGATGAAGTCATGGCTTGGCCGGCGGCACTCGAAGTCTGGTACCTCAATGGAGCCGATTCCGCGCCTAGGAAGCTCGGCGACCTCGTTCCGGTCGAGCCCGGCAATCCCGACACGCCCCTGGCGGAACGCCCCGCACGGCTCACGCTGCCGCTTCCCGGCAAAGACGACGATCTTTCGAAGCATTGGCTGACCGACTTCGTTCAGGCCCAACGGATGGGCCTCGGGCGCAAGTTCACGCTGCCGGAGGGCGTCACGACCGAGACGCTCGCGGCACTCTTCGTCGTGGGCCTCGCCGACGAGTCGCCCGAACAGTTGTTCCGCACGCAGGCGATGGCGGGCGACCTCGGCCTGCTGCGGCTCGGCAAGCCGACGAACACCGTCCACGGCGCCGCTGCAGCCGACCTGGCCCGCACCGCTCCGGATTGGTTCGAGATCGCCCGCCGCCGCCTGGGCGCGGACAATACTCCGCGCGCCGGCACGCAGCGGATGCTGTTGGCCCGCCTGGCGAACGCCCTCTTCCGCTCCGGGACACCGCTCCTCGATTGCCCGCTGCCGGCCGGTTCGCCGGACGATCCCGTCGACGATGCGGCTGACACGCACACGTTCGTTCGGGCTCTCTGGCCCGTACTCTGGGGCCATTTCCTGCGCGATCACTGCAAACGGACGGTCGGCCGCGATAAGTTCGATGCCTACGACTGTTGGGCGTGGAGCCTGGGCAATCTCCGTCCGGAAGGCCCGCTGCCGCCGTTGCGGATCCACGACCAGCCTTACGCCGTGCTGCCCGTGAGCACGTTGGCGGGGTGGTCGGCCGCCGACGTCAGCGATCCGCGGCAACAGGAACTGGAAGCAACCATCGCAGCGCGGATGGGCGAACTGCGGAGCGTTTTCGCCGCCGCCGGCCCGAGGACTGTGGTCGGCGCCGACACCGCCGGCGTGCTCGACGTTCTCGGCCGCGACGCCCTCACCCGCAAATACGGCTACCGCCTTTGGGCCCGATTCGACGCCTTTCGCGGACTCTTCGGAGCGCCCGTCGGCAATCCCGACGCGGCATGGAAATCCGCTCACACCGCGCCGGTCGATGATCGCACCGGCCCGAACCCCTTCCTCACCGGCGGCGAGCAGCAGTTCGTCGACCTCCCGCTCATCGCCGCCAAGAGGCTGCCCGGCGAGATGCAACTCGACTTCCGCAACAACGAAGACCCGCGATTCACCCTCGCCCGCATGATCGAGTGGATCACGTTCGAGCGCTACGGGCCGCCACGAGCCAATGCCGTACTGCCGTGGGACACGGAACGGCTCGACATCGCCCACGGCCTTTTACGGGGGATTGTCCCCGACAGCCTGCTGCTGCGGCTGATGATCGAGTCGCTGATGGCGGCCCAAGCCTGGTCGGCCGAGGATCAACCCGGCGCGGCGATCGACGCGGATCTGCAGACCAATCGGATGCACTTCGACCCGAATGCTTTGCCGGAGAAGCTGAAGCCGCTCTTCGACGACGTCCGCGATGCGCTGCACGCGCTCGCCGAGCATCTCGATCAATGGCTGAAGAAAGCACCCCCTGAGCCGCCGGTGGTGGATGGTCCGCCCCTTCCGATTCAGCGGCTGGACATCCCCGCCGAGCGGCTCGCCCAACTCGAGCGTTCGTTCCGCGCCACGTTGGATGCCGCCGTCAGCCGCATCGATGGCTGGATCACCGGCCTCGCCTGGCGCCGTCTGGAAACCGCACGCGGCAGCCCGCGCCGCCGCGACGGCGTCGGTGTCTATGGCTGGGTCGACGGCCCGTTCCGCGGCATTCCCGGCCCGAACTCCGCCGGCTTGCTGCACGCCCCGTCCCAAGCCCAAGCGATTACGAGCGTCGTGCTGCGCGACAAATTCCTCTCCTCGAACGACCGAGTGGCGCGGGGCCAGAACATCTGGGAGATGTCGGTCACGTCCGCCACGGCCCGCACGGCCGCCAATCTCGGCGAGGAGTGCCGCCTCGGCATCCACCTCTACGAAGCGGTCGGTCATCAAGTGGAGTCGATTCTCGACAACTTCCCGCAGATCCGGGCGATCCGCCGCATCGCGCCACTGCGTCCGGACGCGCCCGACCCGCTGGTGGTCTGCCACGGCGTGGCGGCACTGGACGCACTGTTGTCGCCCACCCCGCTGCCGGACCCGCCCGGACTGCCCGCGAGCGAACTCACCCCCGAAGCGGTACGAACCGCGCTGGGTCCGCGCAAGGCTCGACTCGAGCATCTCCGCGACAGCCTCGACGTGTATGCCGACCTGACGATCGCCGACGCTGTGCACGGATTGGTGACGGCCCAGCCGCACCGCGCCGCCGACGCAATGGACGCCGCGTCGGGCTTTGCAGCCCCGCCGACGCTCGACGTTCTCCGCACGCCCCCTTCAGGCTATCGCCTGCCGACGACGATGGTGTCGGTGTTGGCGGCCGTTCCCACAGGCGGCATGGATCGCCCGCCGTGCCGCCTGGCCGAGCCCTCCTTGGCAGGGTGGATCGATGCCCGCTTCCCGAACCCGTCGGCTTATCGCTGGAAAATCTCGCGAAAGGCCTCGGCGGATCTGATCGCCGAGGCGGCGACGCCCCTGCTCGGCCTGACCCTCGCCGAGGCCGCGACGCTGCCGGAGCAGTTCCTAGATCACCATGGCTGAAAGCCGTTGCCACGAGGGTGGAGAAACTGCCCAGCTTACCGCCTATCGCCCCGATTCTGTCTCAACTTCCGTCTCTG
>JAYTGN010000268.1:0-4154 GCA_043733485.1 Gemmataceae bacterium | reverse complement strand
TGAACCCGAAACCCGGTTTCTGCTTTGGAAACCGGGTTTCTGTGAACGCGCTGAGAAACCCGGTTTCCAAAGCAGAAACCGGGTTTCAAGCCCTGTTACTTCGTGACGTTGAAATACTTCGCCTGCGGATGGTGGAACACGATTGCGGTTGTGGATTGCTCCGGTTCCAGTTGGAACTGCTCGCTGAGTTCGAGGCCGATGCGCTGCGGCTCGATCAGTTCGAAGAGTTGGGCCTGGTCTTCGAGGGCCGGGCAGGCGGGGTAGCCGAAGGCGTAGCGACCGCCGCGATAGTGCCCCTTGAACAGCTTGCGAATCTCCGGAGCATCGTCCGCCCCGAAGCCCCATTCCTTCCGGAGTTCGGCGTGGAAGAACTCGGCAAGCGCCTCCGCCGATTCCACCCCGAGCCCGTGCAGGTACAAGTAGTCTTGGAACTTCCCGGCCGCGTACCACTCCTGGGCGATCTTGGTCACCTCGCGGCCCATCGTCACGGCCATGAACCCGACGTAATCCATAGCCAACCCCTCGCGGGCCGGTTCGACGAAATCGCTAAGGCACAGGTAGTCGCCGTGGTCCTGCCGGGGGAAGTCGAAGCTCACCCGCGGCGTGCGAAGATCGTCCTGGTACACGGTGAGCTTGGTGCCATCGGACGAAGCGGGGAAGAACCCGTAGGCGACGGCGGGCCGCAAGATGTTCTCGGCGACGCAGAGTTTCTTGAGCCGTTCGAGCGCGGGGCGGGCCGTCTCGCGAATCTGCTTCTCGTACTCGGCGATCTTCACGCCGCCCTTGCGGAACTGCCACTGCGTGCTGAACAGCGTCAGTTCGTTGAGGTAGTTGAAGACTTCGTTCATGTCGAAGTCGGTGCGGATGCGCGATCCGAGGAACGGCGGCACCGGCCGATCGGGCGCAGGCGGCAGGGACGGCGAACGATTGGTGGAAACGCGTCTTGGCGAGCGGCTGGCGTGAGCCGGCTGTTCGGTTGCGCTCACGAGAACAGACGGCCGGTTGCCCGACTCGATAATGCCTTTCATCGCACTGCTGCCGAGGTTCCCCAGTTTCTTTCGCGCCGCGAGTTGATCCATGATCCGCAGGCCCGCGAACGCGTCCTCGCCGTAGAAGAGTTGCCCCTTGTAAATCGCCCGTAGATCCTGCTCCACGTACTTCCGATTGAGCGCGGCACCGCCCAAAATCACCGGCATCGCCAAGTGCCGCTCGTTCAACGTGATCAGGTCTTCCTTCATGACCACGGTCGATTTCACCAGCAGGCCGCTCATGCCGATCGCGTCGGCGTCGTGCTTCTGAAACTCCGCGATCATCGACTCGATCGGCTGCTTGATCCCGATGTTGTAAACCTTGTACCCGTTGTTCGAGAGAATGATGTCCACCAGGTTCTTGCCGATGTCGTGAACGTCGCCTTTCACGGTGGCGAGTACGATCTTTCCCTTCTCGGCACCGTCCAACTTGGTCATGAATTGTTCGAGGTAGGCGACGGAGGCTTTCATCACCTCGGCGGATTGCAGCACGAAGGGAAGTTGCATCTGGCCGGAGCCGAAGAGGTCGCCGACGACCTTCATGCCGTCGAGCAGCACCTTGTTGATGATGTCGATGGGCGAATACTTCTCGCGGGCCGCGTCCAGATCGAGAATCAAACTCTCGCGGCGACCCTGGATGATGGCCTGCTTCAGGCGTTCCTCGACCGTTTCGCCCAGTGACTGCCCCTTCTTCGAGACGGTCTTCTTGTCCGCGTAGTGCTCGATGATGAGTTGCAGCGGGTCCTCGGTGCAGTTGCCGGCCGAGTCGAAGACGCGCTCGTCGAAGAGCAGCCGGCGCGAGAGTTCCTTACCCTCCGCGTCGATCGAGTTGAGCGGCATGATCTTGGCCGCGTGCAGGATCGCTGAGTCGAGGCCGTACTCGAGTGCGTAGTGCAGGTAGACGCTGTTCAGCACTTGCCGCGTGTACGGAGCGAGGCCGAAGGAGCAGTTTGAAAGCCCGACGTGCGTGAGGGCACCGGGCAGCCCCTTCTTGATGAGCCGAATTGCCTCGAACGTGGCGATCGCGCTCTTGCGGGTTTGCTCCTGACCGGTGGAAACGGGGAACACGAGTGGGTCGAAGAGCAGGTTGCTCGGGTGGATGCCGTACTCGTGGACCACGATGTCGTAGATGCGTTTCGCGACCTCGAACTTCCACTCGGCGGTATCGGCCTGGCCCTTTTCATCGATGGTGAGCGCGACGAGTGCCGCTCCGTATTTCTTGGCGAGCATCGTCTTCGGGTCGAGCGTCTTGCGGCCATCCTCGAGGTTGATCGAGTTGATGATCGTCTTGCCGCTGCACAGCTTCAGCGCGGCCTCGATTACGGGCACTTCGGTGCTGTCCAACATCAGCGGCTTCGTGAGTACGGCGTTGTAGCGCTTGATGGTTTCCTTCATGTCGCGAACGCCGTCGCGGCCGACGTAGTCCACGCACACGTCGAGAATGTGAACGCCTTCGCGCTCCTGTTCCTGGGCCATCTGCACGAGCCCGTGCCAGTCTTCCTTTTCGAGGTGTTGCTTGAACTTGCGGGAACCGTTGGTGTTGGTGCGTTCGCCGACGAGAAGGGGCCGCGGTTCGACGACGAGTTCCTGATAAGCGAGGAGGCTCGACACGGCGGGCACGAACACCGGCGAACGCGGCGTTGTCTTGCGGCCGTGAACCCGATCGCAGATGATTTTCAAGTGTTCGGCGGTTGTACCGCAGCATCCGCCGACGATGTTCACGCCGAACTCTGTCGTGAACGCTACGACTGCGTCGGCGTATGGCACCGGCTTCAGTGGGAAGTAAGTTTCGCCATCGCGCATCTCCGGCATTCCGGCATTCGGCAACACCGAAAGCAACTTTCGGCTGTTTTGGCTGAGATGCCTCAGGCTGGAGATCATCAAGTCGGGACCGACGCCGCAGTTCATGCCGATGACATCGATCTCTTCAATCTCTTCGAGCGCGACGAGGGCCGTGGGAATGTCCGTTCCCGGAAGCATCTTCTGGTTTTCGTTGATGATCGTGAGTTGCACCATAAGCGGTAGGCGGAGACCGCGCCGTTTCATCTCGTCGATGGCCGTGATGGCGACGATCTTCGCTTGAAGCACGTCGAAGCAGGTTTCAACAAGCAGGGCATCGACGCCTTCTTCCAGCATGATGCGAATCTGAGTACGGTAGGACTCCGCCAGAGTATCGAAATCGATCCCGGTACTGGCTTCGTCGAGCGAAGGCATCTTGGTGCCCGGCCCGATGGAGCCAATCACGAAGCGCGGGCGTTCCTTCGTGCTGAACGATGCGGCGGCCCGTTTCGCAATGCGAATGTTTTCCCGGTTGATCTCCTCGAGTTTGCCAACCATCGCAAACTCGTTCAGGCCAATCACATTCGCGTTGAAGGTGTTCGTCTCGACCGCGTCGCAACCCGCCGCGAAGAACCCGCGATGAATTTCTTCGATCCACTCGGGGTGCGTGTAGCAGAGGGCATCCGACAGGTTCATGAGCGACTTGCCGTCCGGCCCGTGGCCCCAGTCCGCGTCGGTCGGATGGTAGCGGTGCAGGCTGGTGCCCATGCCGCCGTCGAGGATCACGACGCGTTCGCGGGCCAGATTCAGGAACGGAGAGTCGCAGGGCATGAGGCCGCCTCGGTGCGTGGCGAAAGAATCATTATCGACATTAAGTGCGAGAAGGAAACGACGCCATCCCAACTGCCGCATCGGGTGTGCCAACCATTCTTGGAGTTTCCCAGATCGACTTTCCGGATGAGGGCATCCACACTGGTGGAAACAGGAGGTGAGGTCGAGCATGATCGCAGAGCAGTGGTTTTCAGGCTGAGAGCCTGGAATTCCTTAACCAGGGCAACGCCTCAGTCGTTTCAACGTCTTCGAGAGTCCTGCCCCGGAGGTGAAACACGGCCTTTCGCCGCGGATGCGGCGTCCGATGGTAGCCTGGGGTGAAGCGAGGCTTTGCGAGCGGAACCCCAGGAGAGAGGCAACCCCTCTCGCGTTCTCGAGCCGCGGAGCGGCGACCGAATGCGCACGCGTGGCGTTCTCTCGCCGCTCCGCGGCTTCAATCGGGTCGGACCCCCTACCTGGGGTTGCGCTCGCAAAGCCTCGCTTCACCCCAGGCTACCATCGGACGCCGCATCCGCG
>JAYTGN010000267.1:0-25751 GCA_043733485.1 Gemmataceae bacterium | reverse complement strand
CGGCGACGTAAGTCGCCGGGTGTGTCGCTTGACCCCATCACCCGGCGACTTACGTCGCCGGTTCGCCTACTCTGGGAACCATAAAGCTCAGGTGGTGGGCGGCGTGAACGCAGTTCAGCTTCACCCACGTGTCGCGATCTATCGGGCCGAAGAACGGCGACGGCAACGAGCCGGGTCGTCACACCGGACCTCGCGGCTGGTTGACGGACCAGATTCCCAGTGCGATCAGTCCGAACCCACCCAGCATACCAACCACGCCACCAACAAGCCCTACGAGCATCCGCAGGCTATCGCTATGCATCGGGTCCGCATGTAGGGACGACACCCCCCACAGCGATCCCAGGAACATCGCCGTCCCGCAGATGATCAGGGTGATGGTCACACTCACCACCAGTCCGGAACCTCTCGTCATCCATCCCCCGCAGAATTCAGGGCCGACCGACACTATCCGCTCCCTACTTGATCGCCTCGGAGCCGGCGATCAGTTCGCTGATTTCCTTGGTGATGTTCGCTTGCCGGGTTCGGTTGTAGAGCCGCGTGATTTCCTTGATGAGGTCGCCGGCGTTCTCGGTCGCGGACTTCATCGCGACCCGGCGAGCAATCTGCTCGCTGACGGCGGCATCGAGGAAGCACTTGAACAATCGCGCCTTGAACGCGGCCGGGATCAGTTCTTCGAGAATGCCCGTCGCACCGGGGATGAACTCGTAATCGACCTTCTTGTTCACGACGGGAACAGCCGGCTCACGCCGGCCGCTCGCCGGGGCCATCGACGAAAGCGGCAACAGGCTCTCGACGACCGCGACTTGCCGGGACGCGCTCTGGAACTTCATGTACGCCACTTGAACCTGATCGATCTGCCCGGAGATGAACAGGTCGATGTACCGGCTCGCGACCTCGTCCACTTGGGCGAACGAAGGCTTGTCTTCGAACTGCGTGTATTCCTGGGCGCGGGGGACGCGTTGGAACTTGAAGAAGGCGATGCCGCGCTTGCCGGAGGCTTCGAGGTCGAAGGGCGTGCCGGCAGCGGTCATTGTGCGAACGGCGAGATTCGCTTCGCGGAGGATGCTGCCGTTGTACCCGCCGCAGAGGCCGCGATTCGAGGTGATGACGAGCAGCAGCGACTTCTTCACGGGGCGCTGAGCGAGCAGCGGATGGCTGACTTCGCCGGCATTCTGGCTCAGGTCGGCGGCGAGTTCGGCGATCTTGCGGGTGTACGCTTCCGCCTCGGTCGCCCGGTCGAGCGCCTTCTTGAACCGCGCCGTCGCGATCAGTTCCATCGTCTTCGTGATCTTCCGGATGTTCCGGACCGCCTTGCGGCGTTTCACGAGCATGCGAAGGTTGGCCATCTTTGCTCGAACCTGGGAGCGCGGCCGTCTCGGCCGCTTGGTTGAACATCTAGTAAAGGCGGAAGAGCGGGCGGGACGCCCGCGCTCCCAGGGATCATGCCTTAAACTGCGGGCCGAACGCTTCGAGCGCGCCGTCCAGCTTCTTGATCACCTCGTCGGTCATCTTCTTTTCCTTGGCCAACAGCGCCCGCACCTCGGGCATCTGTTCCTTCATGAACTTCGTGAACTGGTCTTCCCACGCCTTCACCTTGCGCTTGTCGACCTTGTCCAGGGCACCGCTGTTGCCGGCGTAGATGATCATGATCTGGTCGATCACGTTCATCGGCTTGTACTGGCCCTGCTTCAAGATCTCGACCATGCGGGTGCCGCGGTCGAGTTGCTTTTGCGTGGCCGGGTCGAGTTCCGTACCGAGTTGTGCGAAGGCCTCCAATTCGCGGAACTGGGCGAGCGTCAACTTCAAGCCGCCGGCGACGCTCTTGTGCTTCATGGCACCGATCTGGGCGTTGCCGCCGACGCGGCTCACGGAAATACCTACGTCCACGGCCGGGAGTACGCCGGCGTTCTTGAGATCGGGCTGAAGGTAAATCTGGCCGTCGGTGATCGAGATCACGTTGGTCGGAATGTACGCCGAGACTTCACCTTCGAGGGTCTCGATGATGGGCAGTGCGGTGAGCGAGCCTCCGCTGCCGGGCACCTTGGCGATCTTGGTGCCGGGGAAGCCCTTGATGTCGTGCTTGGCTTGATCGTAGCCGCCCTTTTCGCCAGGGCCGACATAGACGCGGCCCGCTTCGCCAGCGTTGCGAAGCCGCTTGGTATCGGTCGCCGAGTTCACGCCCCAGTCGGCTTTCACCTGATCGGCGACGGCATCGTCCTTCACGATCACCCACTTCTCGGCCAGCTTCGCGGACCGCTCGAGCAAGCGGCTATGGCAGTAGAACACGTCGCCGGGGTAGGCTTCGCGACCCGGAGGGCGGCGAACCAACAGCGAGAGTTGGCGGTAAGCGGCGGCCTGCTTCGAAAGATCGTCGTAGACGCAGAGGGTGTCGCGGCCTTCTTCGTACATGAAGTATTCGGCCATCGAAGTGCCGGCGTACGGTGCGATGTACTGGACCGGAGCCGAGTCGGCGGCCGACGCCACGACCACGATCGTGTACTCCATCGCGCCGAGTTCGCGGAGGCGTTCGACGACGCCGGCGACCTTCGATTCCATCTGCCCGCACGCCACGTACACGCAGATGACGTTCTCTTCCTTCTGATTGACGATGGTGTCGATGGCGATGGCGGTCTTGCCGGTCTTGCGGTCGCCGATGATGAGTTCGCGTTGGCCGCGGCCCACGGGCGTCATCGAGTCGATGGCCTTGATGCCGGTTTGGAGCGGCTGTTTCACGGGCTGGCGATCGACGATGCCGGGAGCGGGCGATTCCACCGCACGACGACGCGTGGTGAGGATCGGGCCCTTGCCGTCGACGGGGTTGCCGAGCGGATCGACGACGCGGCCGATCATCTCGGGGCCGACCGGCACCGAGAGGAGCTGCCCGGTGGTCCGTACTTCCATCCCTTCGGTGACCTTCAAATAGTCGCCGAGGATGATGACGGAAACGGAGTTCTCTTCGAGGTTGAAGGCGAGGCCTTTGACATCGGCCGTGGGGAAGTCGACGAGTTCGCCGGCCATGACCTCGGAGAGGCCGTAGCAACGGGCGATGCCGTCGCCGACTTCGAGAACGCGGCCGGTCTCGCGGACTTCCAGCTTGTCGCCGATGTCCGCGATCTGCTTCTCGATGATGGACGTGATTTCGCTGGCATTAAGCTTTAACGACATTGCTGCCTCGGGACATCAGTTGATTGCGGAGAGCCTCCAGGCGGGAGCGCACGGAGGTGTCGTAGACCTTGTCCCCGACCTGAACGACCAGCCCGCCGAGCAACTCGGGATCGACGCGGAGGTCCAGGACCGGTTCCTTGTTCAGAGACGCGGATAGCGTTTTGCGAAGTTCGACCTGCTGTTCGGCACCGAGTGCGACCGCGGAGCGAACGATCACGCGAACGCGGCCCGCTCGCTTGTCCAAGATGTCGCGGTAGGCGGCGGCAATGGCCGGGAGCAGATCGAGGCGGTTGTTCTGGTTCAGCACGCGAAGGAAGTTGCCCACGAGGGGCGACGCGTTCCCCTTCAACGCGGCATCCAGAATCGGCTGACGCGCCCGTCGCGTGATGGCGGGCGACTTAAAGAACGCAGCGATTTTCGCATCCTTGCCCAAGACGCTGGAAACGAACGCCGTCAGTTCGGCCCCGGCGTCTTCGACCTGATTCTCGCGGGCCGCCACGGCGATGAGCGACTCGGCGTAGATGCGCGCGATCCGCGACTGCCGGACGTTCACCGTCAGGACGGTATTGCGTTCCAGGGGAAGTTCGCGGGACGCGTCGGCCATGGGGCACTCTCGGAAACCCGGTTTCTGCTTTGGAAACCGGGTTTCTTGCCACGAGAAACCCGGTTTCCAAAGCAGAAACCGGGTTTCAAAACTTTACGCCTTCCCGACGGTGCCTCGGAGCTCCGTCAGCGATTCGTCCAGCAGGCGGCGGTGGTCGTCCGCGGACATCTGCCGTTTGATCGTCTTCGACGACAGCATCGACGCCAACTGCACGGCCTGCTGATACAGTTCCAGAAGCACGGCTTCCTTCTCGGTCTGGATTTCGCGTTTGGCCCGTTCGCGTTCGGCCTGGGCATCCTTCGCACCGGCCTCCCGCTCCGCAACTCGCAGTGCCTCGGAGTCGCGCCGCGCCTCGTCCAACATGGCCCGAATCTTATCCTGGGCTTCTGCGTAGTCCTTCTGCAACTTCACCCGAAGTTCTTCCGCTTCAGCGCGGGACTTGGCCGCTTCTTCCCGCGCCCCGAGGATTGCGGCTTCCCGCTTCTTGAGGCCCTCGGAAATGTGCGGCCACGCGAACTTGCTCAGAATGATGAACAGCAGCGCAAACACGATGAACGTGTAGATGCCGAGGTCGTAGCGCTTGAAGCCGGTGAAGTCGAGCGGGCCCGGCTTCGGACCATGGCCATCGGCGGCGGAAGCCGCCTTCAGTTCGTGATCGTCCTTCTTGTCGGCGACTTCCTTCGCGGCAAACGAAGGGGCGGCGAACGCCAACAAGGCCACGAGTGCGGGAATCGCGAATCGCATGGAGGCTCCTCAAGAAGCCCACGGACGGCGTCCGTGGGCTTTAATCACAGAATCGCGAGAACCAGGCACAACACCAGCGCGATGATCCCGGCACCTTCGATGAGGCCGGCGAGGATGAACATGGCACCCTGAATGGCACCGGCCTGTTCGGGCTGGCGAGCGATGCCGCTGAGGGCGGCGTAGCCCACGATGCCGATGCCGATTCCGATGCCGACCACGGCGAGGCCCATGCCGATGCCGCCGCCGACGCCCGCGCCGTCCACGGCGAACAGCGGGCTAGCGGTCGCCAGCACGGCCAACACGGCAATCACGAGAAGCTGAGCGAAACGCGTCATCATCGGTCTCCGAGGAAAGTAGTTGGGGTGCGGGAAAAGCACCGGGTTTCGTGTCGAGTGCGGTTTCGTTAGTGGGCGGGATGCTTGGCCAACCCGATGAACACCGCCGTAAGGAACGTAAAGACGAACGCCTGCAAGCCCGCGATGAACAGTTCCAACATGCTCAGCGCGGTGACGAGGACGACGCTGAACGGCATGACGCCGAAGTACATCCAGTCGGCCGCCACCTTGATCTTGTACGTGGGGTTGTCCACGAGCGCGATGAAGAACAGGATCATGAACAGCACGGTGTGCCCGGCCAGCATATTGGCGAACAACCGGACGGCCAGCACGCCGCAGCGAATGAAGGCCGTCGCATATTCGAGAATCGCCATGCCGACGACGATCAGCTTGCCCATCAGCTGCATCGCCGGCCCACCCTCGAGGTGGATGTGCGGGATGAACGTCTTCAAATAACCGTCGAAGCCGTTCTCCTTGATCCCCGACACGTGGATCACGATGAAGCTGATCAGAGCCAACGCCGCGGTCACGGAAATGGCCGCGGTCGGCGAGGACATATACGGCAGCATGCCGATGAGGTTCATCGAGAAAATGAACAGGAACAGCGTGGTGAGGTACGGCAGGTATTTGTCGGCTTCGTGCTCGCCGATGCCGGGCCGGGCGATCTTATCGCGGACGAAGAAGAGCAGGCTTTCGAGCAGGTTCCAAAGGTAACCCTTGGGCGTGTCGCCGTTCTTCATTTTCTGGCCGAGCCAGATCAGCCCGAGGGCGACCGTCGCGGCGCAAATCGTAATGAGAATCAGAAACTTGGTGGGAAGCTCGTGGCCGAACAGATGGTACGTGGGCAGGTGAACCACGAGGCCGATCGATTCGAGAATCTCGATGTGGGGGTTATCGGAGACGTGCGAGAACGGGTCGACTTTGCCGGCCATTACCGCACCTCCGATTGCAAGCCCGAAACTAACGCGGAGCCGCTTGAGGCTTCGCCAAAACCACCAACTCCATCACCAAGGTCGTCAGGTAGGCGAACAGAATCCAGATCCAGTAAGCGAGTTTGTCGGAACGCTCTTCCAATCTCAGCAGGAAGAACACCACGATGCCTCCACCGAAGCCCGCGACGAGCCGAACGAACGTCCCGATGGCCATTGCGAGAATGCGGCCAAACGGCGACGTCTGGATCAGGTAATCGTGCAAGAGCACGATGGCCAGACCCGGCGGCACGCAGAGTGCAAACGCAATCCCAGCGAACGCCCACTGCTTCGACCCCAACGCCAATCCGAGCGGAATCGCAACGACCGCTCCGACCAGGATCGGGATGCCAACCACGATCAGCAGCCGGCGATTCAAGGCGACTTCCCGCCTCGGCTCATCGCTTTGGCCATCCGCGTCAACTGATAAAACACGAACGCGAAGCCAAAAACCGTGAGTCCAATCGTGACCCACGGGAGCGTGCCGATCGCGAAATCCACGAGGATTCCGAGGATCGTGAAGCCGGCCATCTCCGAACCCACGACCATGAGCCCCACGAGCATTCGCGGTTGTGGTGGCGGTTCGGCAACCATGGTGTCACTTCGCCGATCATATTTGATATCGAAAGCGTATTGTCGGAGGGGGAAGGACAAAGTCAATCCGCGACTCGTGAAATAATTCACAAGCAATCCCGGTGCTTGAGCTGAGAACCGCGCAAGAACTGGATTCGGTGGCTCTTGTGAAGTTTCAAAGTGATTCTTGGGCAAAATCCAGAACGTGGCTACCTCATAGAGGCGGACGTCTCAACCCTCAGAATCGCGCAAAGTTCGCCGGATTAGAGGTTTCGACGAGCAAATTGCGTTGACAGAGTGAGGTTGTTTTCTCTAGGATATTCTACACAAACGGGTTGGTGCGATTGGATTTGAAGTTGCTGCTGGAAGTTGCCCGCCTTGCAAGCTCCCGTTTTGTCCGCCTTTTGCTATACCGCCGCAGTATGTGGCGGTTTGGGGTATCTCGGTTTAACCCCGCCGGGACTTTGACCGGTAGGACGTGCGATCCTAGAATGGGTCGGCTCGTCCAGCCATCCGGGTTGGAACCCGGTATCGATTTCGCACGGATGCCACCCAGACGGTCCCAGAATCGCCGCAATATCGGCGCAGGGGAGTGGCCGCACGATGAGTACCGCTGGCCCGCTGAACACTCGGACGAAAAAAGAACTCGTCGAGATGGCACGTCGCAAAGGCATCAAAGGCTTTGAGCGCATGGAGAAAGACGACCTGGTGAAAGCGCTCGACCGCGCCGCCAAGTTGTCCAAGCCCGTCGCTAAGCCGACCGTGATGGCACCGGCAAAACCCGTGGCGAAATCCGCCGCGAAGGTCACGAAGCCGACTGCGCCCGCCCTCAAACCGGCGATTCTCAAGCCGCAAATTCCTGCCGTCAAAGCGCCGGTTCCGGTTGCGACCAAGCCAGTGATGCCCGCGATTTCGACGAAGCCCGCCGTCAACGGTTCCCACAAACCGGTGAACCGGCTCAAGGATGTCCTGCCGCCCAAACCCGCGACCGCGAAGTCGCCCCCGATGACCATGAAGTTGGTGCAGCCGCCACCTGCCTACGTGTCGACGATCCCCGTCGAGAAAGATCTCTCCGGCGGTAAGTCTGCGACCGGACCGACCAAGGACAAGATCTACCTGATGGTGCCGGACCCCTATTGGCTGCACGCCACGTGGGAACTCACGCATCAATCCGTTCAGCGGGCCGAAGCCGCACTTCGTCAAGACTGGCACGGTGCTCGACCGATCATCCGCCTGTTCGACGTGACCTCGACCGACACGACCAGTACCTCCGAGACGCCCGTTCGCGACATCATCGTGCACGGCGGGTGCAACAATTGGTACATCGACATTCAGCAACCGCCCCGTCAGTACCGTGCGGATATCGGCTACATCTCACGTCGCGGCGACTTCTTCGTCCTCGCTCGTTCCAACGTCGTGACACCTCCGAAGGCGGGCAGCACCGAAGCCATCAACGTGGGCTGGACCGACATCGACTCCAAGAAGGCCGAACGCATCCTCGCGATGTCCACAGGCTTCGAGTCGCCCTCGCATCCCGAACTCAAGGAACTTTTCGAGGAACGGCTGCGTCGCCCGATGGGTGCGCCCAAGGAAACGGGCTTCGGCACCGGTGCGATGCCGCCCGGCAGCATCAAGAAGTTCTTCTTCGACATCGACGCCGAACTGATCGTGTACGGCAAGACCGACCCGACCGCACACATCACGCTGCAGAACGAGCCGGTGAAGCTGCGTCCGGACGGCACGTTCACGATGCTCTTCAGCCTGCCGGACAGCCGGCAGATTATCCCGGCCGTGGCCACGAGCGCCGACGGTGCTGAGGAACGCACCATCGTGCTGGCCGTCGAACGCAACACCAAGCGCCTCGACCCGATGGTCCACGATCAGATGAGCGAGAACTGAGCCAACCCATGAGCGACATCGCGCTCGGGTTGAAGGAACAATCGCTCGAAGCATTCGCAGATGGCCTAAATGCTTCCTACATGAGCCAATGGAAGAATCTGGGCTTATACGACGACGACGTCCAAGGCTGGGGAGAAGCATTCCACCAAGCCGTGACCCGGACTCTTGAGTCCGGTGCTTCAATACATTTCAATTTGTCGGGGCTGAACATCACGGAAGCCCTCTCGGGCGACCCACTCCATTGGGTCGGTCGATACACGGCCTGGGAACTCCAACAAATTGTTCGAAGTCGAATTTGGTTCGTGCGAACGACTTTCTATCTCGATGGGAAGTCGCTCAGCCCACCTGAACTAGCTCAAGCCGGAATTTTTGCACCTCCCCAGGAAAGCACTTAGGAGGCGACATGGCGCGAGGCGAATTTCGTA
This sequence comes from Gemmataceae bacterium, assembly GCA_043733485.1. GTDB lineage: Bacteria > Planctomycetota > Planctomycetia > Gemmatales > Gemmataceae > Urbifossiella. Next base: position 17,038 of record JAYTGN010000267.1, on the reverse strand, counting down.
TTGCCGATCAGATCGGCTCGAAGGGCTACTACGGGCAGGTCACCCTCGAAACCGAAACAACTGAGGTTGGTGGCGATGTCGCGATTTCGTTCGATCCACCCTCAGCAGCCCGTTGGATGAATGGTGCGCGATTCGGCATCGATTACGTTCTCGAACACATTCCCAAGCGGAAGTACTTTCCGAGCGGCGGCAAGGTCCACGTCCTCTGCATTGAAGGACACGAAGTGGATACCAACAACGTCGTCATTGCCTACGTTGCCGCACGAGCGCTCTGCCAGGCACTCGGTGTCGAACTCACCAAACAGCCCACGTTCGATGCGGCGAGCGGGACCTTTAATTTCCCCATGTAATCCGGTCTCACCTCGCGATGTTCGATTTTCCGTCCACGGCTTGCGTTGAATCGGTGGGTTCTGCCACCTACCACCTCGTTCGCGTTTCGCGGCGGGCGATGGCCACGACGTTTGAAGTCGCCATTCCACAAGGCTCGCACCCGCGGGCCATCGCCGCCGCCGAAGATGCGCTCGATCTCATCGACCAACTCGAAGACCAACTCACGGTGTTCCGCGACCACAGCGAAGTGTCGCGCCTCAACTCAGATGCGGCGAGCGGGCTCGTTCCCGTGGAACCGAATCTCTTCGAGTTGCTCGAACGCTGCTCCGCCTGGACGCGCGAAACCGAAGGTGCCTTCGACATTGCGACGGGTGCGCTGACCAAAGCCTGGGGCTTCTATCATCGCGAAGGTCGAGTGCCGTTGCCGCGCGAACGCAACGCGGCGATGGCACGAACCGGCATGAAGCACGTGATTCTGAATCGCGAAGCGTGCTCGGTGAAGTTCCGGATGCCGGGTTTGGAACTCAACCTCGGGGCCGTGGGCAAGGGCTTCGCCCTCGATCGGGCTGCCGAGTTGCTCCGCTCTCGCTGGGGAGTTCGCTCGGCACTTCTGCATGGCGGTTCGAGTAGCGTCTATGCCCTCGGCCACCCGCCGAGCGAACCGCGCGGTTGGGGCGTCCGCTTGCGCCACCCCTCAAGTGGCACAGGCATTCCTGCCTGTGTCGCAGTCGCACAGGCAGGAATGCCTGTACCACCCGACCATTCCCTCGGCACGCTCTGGCTTCGCGATTGCGGCCTGGGCACTTCCGCTGCCACGTTTCAATACTTCGAGTACAATGGACGCAAACTCGGTCACCTGCTCGACCCGCGCACCGGATGGCCCGTCGAGGGAACATCCAGCGCCACGGTGGTGGCTCCCACCGCGGCCGAGGCCGACGCGATGTCCACCGCGATGTTCGTCCTCGGGCTCGCCAACGCCGAGAAGTTCTTGACGCCGAGACCGCATTTGAGCGCGGTGGTGCTGGCCGACGGCACGCTGCAAAGCTTCAAACTCGATTCGCACTCGTACACCCCGGATTGACTCTCCCATGCCCAACGCCGTCCTACTTCCGATCCTGTACGCGGGGCTCGCCGGCACGCTGTTCGCCCTCATCGTCGCCACCTACCAACAGAAGTGGTCGCTCCGCGTCTTCTTCCTGCTCGCCCTTCGCGTTGCGATCGGCTGGCACTTCCTGTTCGAAGGCCTGCACAAGATTCATTCGCATTACGCGGGGCCGGGCGAGTACAACCGCGTCTTCACGAGCGAGCCGTATTTTAAGGCGGCGCAAGGCCCGCTCGGGCCGTTCATGCGCAAGCAATTCGACGACTCGGCTTCGACCATCAAGGATCGCGTCACCGGCCCGCGGGAAATGTCCACCGAAGGCGTGGCCCGCCTCGCGATCGGCATGCAAGGAGCGATGTGCCCATTGCCGGTCGCTAAGGAAATCGACGACCTGCTCGACGAGGTCGTGAAGTCCATTCAAGCGGAGGCAGATGCGGATCTGAAGGCGGCCGAGGCCGCGGAGTCAAAGGGGCTCGCAGCGGCCAAGACTGAGGCGGAGAAAACGAAGGTGAAGGAGCAAGCCGAGAAGGATCGCGCCGCTGCCAAATTGAAGCGCGAACAGGCCGCCACGAAGACCTCGCTCGAACGCCGGGAAGCCGCATTGCGGAAATATGCACTCTGGGTCTATGGGGTCGAGGGACGCGATTGCAAACTCAAGGGCATCACCAACGACGTGCCGATGACCGCTCCGCAAAGGCTCGCCCACATCGAGTCGCTTCGCAAACTGGTGACGGACGAAGAGGACCGGTTGAAAGCGGGCCTGGGCAACGGCTTCGGAATCGATCAGAAGAAAGCGTCCGAACTCCGCATCGACCTGATCAACGCCCAGACCGATCTGAGCAAGGACATCGATAGCTTCGTCGCGGAACTCAAGAAAGACATGCTCGGCAGCGCGAAGGTTCCGGAAGTCGCCGTTGCCGCGGAGCCTTCGATGGGCCAGCGCATGGATGGCTTCACGATGTGGTTCCTGGTCGTCGTCGGTGGTTGCATCATCGGCGGTCTCTTCACCCGCGTCGCGTGCCTGGCTGGCGTCGGGTTTCTCGCACTCACGTACCTCACGCACCCGCCCTTCCCGTGGTATCCGCTCCCGCCCAACACCGAAGGCAATCCGGTCTTCATTAACAAGAACGCGATCGAGGCGCTGGCGCTGCTGGTGCTGGCGACGTTCCCCACGGGCAGTTGGCTCGGCATCGATGCACTGATCAGCCGCATCTGCGGCTGCGGCAAGAACTGCGAAACGCCGCCGCCGGTTTGACATTTAGCCCGCCACTTGTGGCGGGTCCGACCCGGGGTAAACCCCGGGCTATATTTCTTTCCCGGAGACTCACATGGCTCTCGATCTCACCCCCGAGCAAAAGGCGACGGGTAAAACCAATTTCGAACAGGCCACCGGCGACCTCGCCCGCAACGGCCACATGAGCAGCATGGCCGTCGGCGGGCCCGTCGATCCCAAGAAGCCCGATCGCCGCGACTTCCTCAGAACCGGACTGGCGGTCGGTGCCGTCGTGCCCCTCTCCGCCGCCGTCTACTTCGGCTACCACGAGTGGAAGGGGAACAAGGCCGTCCGCACCGCCCTCATCGGCTGCGGCGACGAAGGCGGCGTCCTCGTCGGCGATCACAACCCCGAGTTCAACGAGATCGTCGCCGTCTGCGACATTCGACCGACCAACCGAACGCGCATCTTTGAAGGTGAGAAGGCACCGTCACCCCGCAAGGGTCTCAACGGCATCTACGGCGTCGAGACCGCTAAGAAGATCAAATCCTTCGACAACCTCGACTCACTGCTCGCCGAGGCCAAGAGCCTGAACGTCGAGATGGTCGTCATTGCCACGCCACTCAACACGCACGATGTGATCGCCAAGAAGTGCATGGACGCGGGGCTGCACGTACTCTGCGAGAAGCTGATGGCCCGTACCATCGGCAAGTGCAAGGGCATGATCCAATACGCCAAGGACAAGGGGTTACTCCTGTCGATCGGCCACCAGCGACACTACAGTTCGCTCTACGCCCAGGCCCTGGAAGTGGTGAACGCCGACGTCCTCGGCGATGTCAAGCACATCCGCGCCCTCTGGCATCGCAACAACTCGTGGCCTTACTACCCCAGCGAGGCGGACAAGGCCAAGTTCGCGCTCGAGTTCGGCCTGCCGGAACTCGTCGATAGCTGGTTCAAGCCGATCCCCAAGGAAGACGCCCAGGAGCTGACCGTCGAGAAGCTCAAGGCACTCGCGTTCGGCAACGTCGCCGAGTACGGCTTCAAGGACGCGGGGGAACTCGTCCGTTGGCGGCTCTACGACAAGACAGGCGGCGGACTTATGGCCGAACTCGGCAGCCACCAACTCGACGCCTCCTCGATCATCCTCGGGCACGTCAAGCCCCTCGCCGTCATGGGCGTCGGCGGCAAATTCTTCTACGGACCCAGCCCCAAAAAGAACGACCGCGAAAGCGACGACAGCGTCTTCGTCACCTTCGAGTTCCCCGGTAAGAATCATCCCAAGGCCGGTAAGGGCGGCACCGATTCGGACGACATCGTCGTCGTCACCTACTCCTCGTTCAACACCAACGAGTTCGAGAACTACGGCGAGTGCATCATGGGTTCGAAGGGCACGATGATTATCGAGAAGGAAAAGGACGTGTTCTTGTTCAAGGAAAAGGACAAGTCGAAGAAGGGTGACGCGGCGGCGGGCGGCCGGGATACGAAGATCAACGTCACCGCGGCCGGCGGCGGCAAGCCCGCGATGGAAGCCTCCAGCAGCTGGGGCGGCGGCGGGGCCGCGATTTCCAAGGGGGCCAGTGCTCCGGATTGGGATTCCGCCGTCCGAGGCTACCGCACCGAGATGGAGCACTTCGCCTACTGCGTGCGCATGTGGCAAGCCAAGAAGCAGCCGGTGAGCTACGAAGCCGACAAGGATTCGTCCGGCCACAGCAAGCTGAAGTACGCGGACATCATGCCGCGCTGCCACGGGGAAGTCGCGATGGCGGATGCAATCATCGCCCTGACGGCGAACATGGCGATGGCGAAGAAGGAACGCATCCTGTTCGAGGAAGCCTGGTTCGACCCCGCCTCCGCCGAGGTTCCTGAAACGAAGCACGGCAAGAAGAGCTAACGTTTAGCCGCGACGCGGAGTCCTCGGAGCGGAGCGCGGCATCGCCGGCGCGTACGCGACCACCATTGTGTCTCAACCCTCTCCGAGTTTCATTTATGTTCGCAGTCGCATTGCTCGTCGGTTCCCTCGCCGTTGCGCAGGAACCCAAGAAGGAAGTCCCGAAGGGGCCGACGCCGACCGCGGCCGACGTCAAGTATGGAGAGCATCCGCGCCAGGTGCTCGACTTCTGGCAGGCGAAGTCCGATTCCCACACACCCGTGGTCATCATGATTCACGGCGGCGGCTGGGTCGCTGGCGACAAGTCCGGATACCAGAATGGCGTTCAGCCCTTCCTCAAGGCCGGCATCTCGGTCGTGGCCATCAATTATCGGCTGGTCACGCAGGCGGTTGAGAAGGAGATCAAGCCGCCGGTGAAGTGGCCGCTGGAAGATGCGGCGCGGGCCGTGCAGTTTGTGCGCTCCAAGGCCAAGGACTGGAACTTGGACAAGACCCACATCGCCGCGACCGGCGGCTCCGCCGGTGCCTGCTCCTCGCTCTGGTTGCTGTACCACGACGACCTCGCCGACCCGAAGAGCACCGACCCCATTGCCCGCGAATCGACGCGCCTCTTCTGTGCCGCGGTGAACGGTGCCCAGACCACACTCGATCCGAAGTTTCTCCGCGAGTGGATGCCCAACGCCCGCTACGGTGGCCACGCCTTCGGCATCCGCAACGAGAAGGAACGCGACGGTGCCTTCCAGAAGTTCTTCGAGGAGCGCGAAACGCTGTTGCCTTGGATCAAGGAATACTCGCCGCTCACGCACGTGACGTCGGACGATCCGCCGGTCTTCATGGAATTCCCGAGTCAGAAGAAGCCGCCGGTGAAGGGCGAAGCCCAGGACGACCCGACTCACTCGGCGCTGTCCGGCATGATCCTCATGGAGAAGTTGAAGGAGGCGAAGGTAGAAGGGATCATCACCTACCCCGGCCACCCGCACGAGAAATATAAGAACTCCACCGACTACCTGATCGACCGCTTGAAGCCGAAGGATAAGTGAACCGCGGCGGGTTCGCGAGTCCGAACCGGCGTGATGCCACAATCTGCATCACTTCCCCAGCGTTTGTAGCACGACGTGCGAAGGATGCTTCGGCGAACGATGCACCGTCTGTGTCGCTTTCTGGAAGTCCGCGTCCACCGCTTCGAAAATGTTCGGCACGAACTTCTGCGGGTTGCGGTCGATCACCGGGAACCACGTACTCGACACCTGAATCATGATTCGGTGCCCCTTGCGGAAGCAGTGGTGCCCCCAGTTCAAATCGACCGCGTACTCCTCGACCTTGCCCGGTTCGACGGCCTCCGGCTTCTCGAAACTCTTGCGGAATCGCCCGCGCAGCGGTTCGCCCGCGATCAACAGTTGGTATGCGGCCATACCGGGATCCTTGGCGTGTTCCTCGGGATAGACGTCGATGAGCCGCACGATCCAGTCCGCGTCGCTGCCCGTGGTCGAAGCGAAGAGCTTGGCCTTCATCGAACCGGCGACGATCAGGTCTTCCTTCAGCGGTTCGCTCTCGTAACTGAGTACGTCCGGGCGGCCGTGGGTGAAGCGCTGATCTTGGAGCATCCAGACGGGCCACTCGGGGCCAGGATACGTCGGCCGTACCGGTCGCGGCCGATACGGGACTGGGTTCGCTGGGTCGGAGATGTAGTCGTCCGAAGTGCGGTCGCTCGCATCGGGCAGGTCGAAGGCGAGCTTGCCGTTCGCGTGAAGGTAGAGCTTCTTCATGGTCGCTTGTTTCGGCGGCCACGCGTCGTAACTGGCCCACTTGTTCGAGCCAGTCTGGAACATGCGGGCCTCCGGCGGCGCGTCCCCCTGATCCTTCAAATAGCGAGCGAAGAACGGGGCCTGCACCTTCTCGCGGAAGTACTCGCCGGTGTTGCCGTCGAACATCACGCGGCCGAGGCGATCGCCCTTGCCCGCTGCCCAGCCGCCGTGATTCCACGGCCCGACCACCAGAAAGTTTTGGTCGCCCTTGTCCTGCTTCTCGAGCAGTTCGTACATCCGCAAGGGGCCGCGGAAGTCTTCCTGGTCGTACCACCCACCCACGCTGAGCGTCGGCACCGTCACCTTGCTGAGCCGCGGTTCCAGCGATTGCTTCTTCCAGAACGAGTCGTAATTCGGATGCGCCACAAAGTCGTTCCACGTCGGCAGTGCGTCCTGGAAGTGCTTCTTCTTGACATTGGAAAGTGCCCCGAGCTTCAGGTACCAGTCGTAGGTATCGTGGCGATCGAACTTGAAGTTGAAGTTGCTTTTGTCGGTCTCCATCATCGCGGTGTACTCGAAGCCGTAGCTGAGGCGGAAGGCACCGTTGTGGTGGAAGTCGTCGCCGAGGAACATGTCCACGGGCGAGGCTTGCGGCGAGACGGCCTTGAGGGCCGGGTGCGGGTCGAGCATGGCGCAGGCGACCAGCCAGCCGGGGTAGCTGATGCCGAGCATGCCGACGCGGCCGTTGTTCCCCTTCACGGCTTTCAACAGGAAGTCGATGGTGTCGATGGTGTCCGAGGCTTCGTCGATAGCTTTCGGATCGCTCGCATCGCGGGCCGGGCGGCACATGACGAACTTGCCTTCGGATTTGAACCGGCCGCGAATGTCCTGGAACGCGAAGGCGTAGCTGTCGTCCACGAGTTCCTTGAGGTAATTTTGGAAGTTGCGTTCGGCGCGGCCATCGATGCCGTACGGCGTGCGGATGAAGATGATCGGCAACGGCCCCTTCGCCTGCTTCGGCACGTAGACGAGCGTGAACAGTTTCGCACCGTCGCGCATTGGCACCATCGCCTCGGTGCGTTCGAAGCGGTCGTCGGGCTTGGGTTGTGCGAACGCGAGGGACGAGGAGAGGAGGACGAACGCGAGCGAATAGCGCATGATGTTTTCCGTGGGAGCGCGGCCGTCCCGGCCGCTTGGGCTCAACATGATCGTGAACGACAAATCGCCGCGTTGGCCGAACCGAGCGGCCAGGATGGCCGCGCTCCCAGGTTCACTTCTTCTCCGCCGGCAGCTCAATCTCCAGCGTCTGCTCCTTGCCGGCTTCCGTCTTGAACTTCTGTTCGAGCTTGCCAATCTTCAAGTGATACTCGCGGCCGGGAGCGAGTTCGAAGGTGAGAATGTCGTTGCGGTCGGCGGTGTTGCCTTTGGAATCGCCGGCGAAGGTCGCCTTCGCATCGGCCGCGTCGGTCACGTTTACGGGAACGGCCGTGCGCTCCTTTTTGCCGGGAAGCCAGACGCGGATCGAGACCTTCACGAGATTCGTTTTCGGTGCCGCCTTCGCGGTGTAGCGGTCGGTCACATTCTCGGCGAACACGTCCTTGCGGCCCGGAGCCCAGACCAGCGGGAAGATCACGTCCGTCTTCTTGAAGCTGCTGGCATAGATGGCGTGCTCGCGAACGTCCTTCTGGGCCATCGCGGCGTCGCCGACGAACCAACCGCGGTCGAGGCCGTTCGGATCCTGTTCGCAGGCACCGGTGAAGTGCCAGGTCTTGTCCCAGATTTCGACCCAGGTGTGGTTGCCCCGCTTGTTGGACCAGAGCGGCGTGCCGACGATCCGCGTGGGAATGCACATGCTGCGGCAGGCATCGCTGAGGATGATCGAGAGGCCGGTGCAGGAAGCTTTACCGGTCTCCATCGATTCGCGCGGGCTCTGGTCCGCCTTCTTGCGCTCGGTGGAGTACTTCACTTTCAGCTTGTCGAAGATGGTGGCGTTCAGTTTCTGGGCGGCTTCGCCGGGCGTCTTGCATCCTTTCACGATGGGCAGGCAGAGCTCGTACATCTCCTTGCGCCAATCGTCGCGCGATTCGTTCACGTTGGCGTAGGGCAGCACGTTGTTAAAGAAGATGTCGTCCGGAATGGCCTTGCCCCAAGGGAGGTCCTTGCGGGCCACATAGGCGAGGTCGAGATTCTCGAGGAGGTACTTCGCCTTGAGTGTCGTCAGGTCCGCATCCGGCATATTGGCGACGAGGAACGCCATGCCGGGCCGCTGCTCGGCGGGTGCATCTTTGAGAGCCTTGTCGATCTCGGGGCGATTCTTCCCGGCGCGGCTGAGGGCCTGCTCGATGGTTTTTGAATCCGCGGCAGCGGCCGGCGCGAGTGCGAGGAGCACGACGAGGAGAGATGCGAAGCGTGCGATCACGGGTCGATCCTGTGGGTGGCGTGTCTTTCCCTGGGTCCGCGGGCGTCCCGCCCGCAACAGATCCGGAGTCTTCGGCGAAGCGGGCGCGGGCGAGACGCCCGCGGACCCAGGGGGAGAATCCTCTTAGCAGGGTAGCTTATTCGCCGCGCTTTGTCGATGCGCGACCGAGGGCGGCGACCGTGAAAATGAGCGGGTAGAGTTTCTCGAAGTACCAGAGCTTGGCGAAGTAGAACCCGATGGGGCACGGCTCGCGGAACCGGCCCGATTCGACGGCGTCGATGAGCCAGGCGAGGCCGCGTTCAAGCGCACCGGTCTGGAGACCGGTGCCACAGAGATCAATGAGCACCTCCACGGCCAGTGCGGTTTCCTCGACGCTGGACGGGCAATCCTTCGCGCCGCCCCATCCGCCGTCTTCATTCTGCACGGAGAGCAGATAACGGACCCCGCGCTGGCACTCGGGACCATATGCCGGGCCGAGGTCGCGATACGCGGCGAGTACGCGGCTCGTGCCGTAGACGGGGTTGATATCGTCCGGGGCATGCTGGTTGCCGAACCAGAGCGGCAGCCAGGAGCCGTCCGGGCGTTGCTCCCGGGCGAGGTAGTCGAGGGCGCGTGATAGAGTGATAGCGTCTTGAGATGTGGGGATGATCGCTCGCAGCACATGAGCGGTCAGATCCGCACCACTGCGATCGAATGGAAGCACGCCCCATCCGCGACAGAAGGTGGGGAATCCACCGTCGCGGTTCTGTAGGCTGCGCACCCAGTCCATGCCGCGGCACCAGTCTTCGACTAGGTCTCCGTTGTCCCAGATCGAGCCCAGCGCTTGAATTGCCAGAATTGCCAGAATCGCCCCAGGTGTGTCGTCGCAGTCGGGGACGCCGCCGGGCAGGTCGGTCCAAGCCCAGCCGCCAGGATCGGCACCGGTGTACGGATGACGCTCCTTGTACTGCTGATCGAGAAGCCACTTCAGAATCGCGTCTTTTGAGTCGAGCGATTCCAGATCATTCGCCGCGGCGAGCGCATTCACCGAGAGCGTCGTGACCCAGGTGGCGAGGTTCGTGTCGATGGGCCAACTGCCGTCGGGGCGAACCGAGTTCACGATGAAGCGGACGCCTTCGCTCAACACTTGAACAGCCGGCTCACGCCGGCCGCTCGCCGGGAGAGACGCCAGTGCCATCACCACGAAACTCGTGAGAGGCGTGGCTTCGAGGTAGCCGCCGGTGGTGGGCTGGATTCGTCGCAACACCGTCAAGCTGAGGTTCCGTGACAGCCAGCGAACGACGTTGCGGATCGGGTTGAACGAGCGGCGATGTTCGTGCACGCACTGGCCGATGGCGATGAGTGCCGGCAATGCGTAGCTCACCACGGGCATCCGAGCGAAGCGATACCACGACTGCGGCAAGCAAGCCAGTTCGAACGGCAACCGCGGCACCTCGTTCCACGGCACCAGCTTCGCAATGGCGCACGACATCAGGATTGGCACCGAGAAGGTGCGGTCTTTACCGTAGCGTTTGCGGATGGCCTCGGCACGTTCGGTGGGTGTCGTTCCGGCACGGGTGGTAATGTAAGCTTCAACTTGGGCGATCGCATCAGCGGGGCCGCCGACTAATTCCAGCGTCGCCCGGCACAGCATCGTGGTCGAGATGTTCGAGAAGCTTTTGGTCGTGTCGCCCCAGCCGCCATCGGCGTTCTGATGCTCGACGAGCCAGCGGATTCCCTTCGCGATCAGTTCGGAGTGATGGTCTGAATCGACGAGGTGAAGTGCCATCACGGCGGTGGCGGTGGAGAGCGCGGAGGTGGAGAGTTCGCCGACCCAGTGGCCGGCGGGCACGCGCTCGTCAAGCAAGGCATCGCGGGCCGTGATGTAGGCGGCTTGGAGGCGGGCGGAAGGGTTCACGTGGGAATGTCATCCGGGTCGAAGTGAGACAGCAAATCTTGGCGACCGTGGAGTACCGCAGCGATCGTGCAGGTATCTCCCGAGACTCCATAGATGATGCGGTAAGGCCCGACGAGCAATTCGCGAATATTCGAGCGGCCAATCTCTTCCACGATCGCACCTCGGTACGGCATCGATTCGAGGATATCCGGTGCCGACATGATTCGTCTGATCCACTTCGCGGCAACGGAGGGATGGTTCTCGGCAATCACACGCCCAACGTACTCGGCGTTCCGGAGGGCTGGTCCAGACCAGATGACTGTAGCCATTCGATCATCTTCCTCTTGGCTTCTTCATGGGGAAGGTAATCGCCAGCAGTCGCGGCGTTCAAGCCGTTCTCGACGCTAGTCATGACGTTCAGTCGATACTGAACATCTTCCCAGCTGCAATCGTCCGGTAGGGTGTTGACCATCTCCAGTAACGCGGTTTTTGTTTTCCCCATGCCCACGACCTCGAATGTATGTCGAACCGAAAATACCATGAAAATGCCAGCGAGTCAACAATGCCGCCAGTATCGCGAAGCCGCAAGCGGCGGCGTTATAACCCCAGACTGTCCAGATCATCCACCAGCTTGTCGAGATCGTCCTTCGGCCCGGTCGCCTTCCCGTCTTGGCGCTTCGGGATGCCGACGGCCATGCCGACGGCGTCGCGGCCATCGTTGACGAGTTCGCGATCGCGCTCGTTCACAGCTTGCGAAAGCGCGTCGGTCGCGTCGCCGCCGAAGAGCTTGCTGAGGTCGATCTTCAGGTTGCCGACCACGCCGGTGTCCGCGCCCGCAATCGCCGGCGATTTGTACTCGGGGAAGATGATTGCCTGCTGGGGGCAGACGCGGCTACACGCCGGGCAACCCTTCTTGCACTGGTCCTGATTCTCAGTGACGAGCCGTTCGAGGGAATCGACGCCGTAGACGCCGAACAAGCAGAAATCGAGGCACTCCAGGCAGTTCGTGCAGCGGCTGTAATCGATGACCGGATACCAGCGGCGGCCGGCCGATTCGAGCAAGGCCTCGGGCGTGAACGCCGCGAGTGCCCCGTTCACGGCGTGACCGTTCGTAGAAGGCTCGGGCACGGTAAACGAGAGGCCGAGTTGCAGGATCGCGGGGTTGTTCGCGGCCTTCTCGCGGGCCTTCACGTCCCGGCGGTCGCGGCACTCCGCGACGATGCGGCGAATTTCGTTCAGATACGGGTCGGGCTTGTTGAAGTCGCGCAAGTCGATGCAGTAAATGTGGCGATCCGGGATCGCGCCGGCGGCACCGATGGCGGGTGGGCGTTCCTCTTCGGGTGGTTTTTCGGCTTCGTCCTCGTCTTCATCCGCGGGTGGTTTGAGTAGAACCTCGCCGAGGTGGCCCTTGATGCCGTCGCGATCCATCAACCAAAATGCGGCGCGGGGGAAGTGCCAACTCAGGACGACGAGATCGCCTTTGACCGAGTCGAGGAAGAGCCGACCGGTGTGGTCGGGGCCGAGGTCGTAGAGATTGGGAACCACGGAAACTTCGAGGCCGGGCTCCATGATCAGAGCGGCGACGACGCTTTCTTCCAGCGAGCGCTTCGCGGGATGCTTCCCGGGAGCCTGGGAAAGTACGACGGTTAGGCGACTCATGCGAACTCCGGTACGATGCGCGTCGTAACAGCCTGAAGGGCGGGCGGGGATGACGGCGAGGCCGATCGCGAGTAGTTATTCCCAGTACGCTCAACGAGTAAGATTGTACTGCCCCCCGGCGGGACTTCCTACACTTGTGAGGGGAGCAGGAAGTAATACCGCGCGTTCGGGCACGTCTTTGGAAGAATTCCATGCCAGTGGATGAGTCTCCTCCGATCGATCCCGCCACGAACCTGCCGGCACCCGAGCCCGTTCCCCCGACTCGGCGCGAACGCGCGGCCTGGTATCTCGGCGCGGTCCTCGTTACCTCCGTCGTTCTCTTCGCCGCCCTTCGGCTCGATAGCGTCAGTTTGAAGTCGCCGCTCACTTACGATGGCGACGCACTTCTCATCATGCCCTTGGTGAAGGCCACTCTCGAACGCGGCAGCCACTGGCGCAACGAACGCATGGGTTACCCCGGCATCCTCGAACTGCACGATTTCCCGGTCATCGACCACCTCCATTTCGCGATCATCTGGGTGCTCGGGGTGTTCCTCAGCGACTGGGTCGTGGTTTACAACGCGTACTACCTGCTCACGTATCCGCTCACGACCTTCACCGCGATGTACGCCTTCCGGCGGCTCGGGCTCTCGCTGCCGATGGCCTCCGTGGGCGGCTTGCTCTATGCGTTCCAGCCTTACCACTACACGCGCGGCGAAGCCCACTACTTCCTCGCGGCGTACTGGATGATCCCGCTCTCGTGGCTCCCGGCCCTGGCAATTTGCCGAGGCGATTTGCCTTTCTTCCGGAAACGCGAAGTGGACGGAAGTTACCGGTTCGCGCTGTGGCAGCGAGCGACCTTGTTGCAGGTGCTGCTCGCGGCCGCAACCGCCTCGGCGGGGGCCTACTACGCCTTCTTTGCCTGTGCGATCTACGCGTTCGTCGGCATCTACCAGTGGTTCGTGCTGCGAACGTGGAAGGCGGCCGCCTCGGCCGCGATTCTTTGCGGGCTCGTCTGTGCGTTCGGCATTGTGAATCACCTTCCCGCCATCGCTTACACCTTGAAGAACGGCCGCAACACCGTCACGGAGCGTTTGCCGGGTGAAGCCGAAACCTACGGGCTGAAGATCGCCCACCTCGTGCTGCCGCTCGATGCCCACAACTTCACGGAATTCGGCCGAATGAAGGCGCGGTACAACTCGTTCGAACGACCGCTCCAGAACGAGAACACCTGCGCCACGATGGGCCTCACGGCCAGCGTCGGGTTGATCGGTTTGCTGATCGTGCTCGTGTTCCCGTGCCGGCGCGTCTGGCCGTACGGACCGCTCGCGGCAGTCGCGGCGTTCATTCTGCTTTACGGCACGATCGGCGGGTTCAGTTCCATCTTCAACCTGCTCGTCTTCGACCAAATTCGCTGCCCGAACCGAATCAGCATCTACCTGGCGTTTATCTGCCTCTTCGTGGCGCTGAATCCGCTGGATCAATTCCTGCTTTCGCGAACGGGTCGGGCTCGCAAGTTCCGCTACCCGGCCCTTGCGGCACTCGCGTTCCTCGGCATCGCGGACCAGACGCCGACGCCCTGGTTCACCGAGCGCGTCCTCGACTCGACCTTCGTCGAAGCTCGGCGATTCCAGGCCGATCGCGACTTCTTCCACCGCGTCGAGGAGTCGATGCCCGAGGGCGCGAAGATCTTTAACTGCCCGTACATCGCGTTCCCCGAAGTGCAGCCGGTCGCGGACATGAACACCTACGAACCGGTCCGCGGCTACCTCCACACGAACACCCTCGTGTGGAGCTACGCCGCCATGAAGAACCGCGAGGTCGATGTCTGGCACGAGCACGTCTCCCACGACAGTATCGAGGGAATTCTTCGCCGCATCGTCGCCACCGGGTTCGACGGGATTCTGATCGACAAGCACGGCTTCCAGGGCACGAAGGAAATCCCGAACATGGGCGAACACATGGTCGCACAGTTCAAATTGCACGGCGAGGGTACGGGCCGCGGATACAAGTTGCCGACGATCGAGAACGAAGGCCGCACGCTCGCGTTCTTCGACTTGCGCCCGTACCGCGATTGGCTGCGGGCTCAGGATCCCGTTCGCTTCGAACAGTGGAGCCGAGAAGAACGCGAGTTCGTCGCCCTCACCTGGATTAACGGCTTCGTCTCCCCCGAGGGTTACGGCCAGCGCAACCTCTTCCGCTGGGGAATTGAGAAAGGGGCCATCGCGATTGTGAACCCCTCCGATCGCGTGCGGAAATTTCACTTCACGGCGAAGTTCGGCCTGGATACTGGAGGCGATTTCCGCGTGCGGATCGACGGGCCTAGCATCACGCAGGTGAACCGGCCCGATGGTCCGGGTCCGTGGTCCGACGACTTTATAATCGAAACGGACTTCATCCCTGGGAACCCGCCGAAGCGGATTTTGAAGACGTTGAAGGATTACGTCTTGGAGATTCCGCCGGGTCGCCACTTCGTGAAGTTTCGCTGCACGCCACCGTCAGATTTTATCCCCGGCGACTCGCGGGCCCGCTGCTACTTCTTGCAGGACATCAAGTTCTTCGAAGTGAAGTGAGTCGAGACACACCGGTAGAGTGGTACGGATGCTTTCTCTCGAGGAGCGAGAGGGCTACTCTTTCACTTTCTCGCGCTTCTTCAGGTCGTACTTCTCGCCGGCCTGCACTTCCTCGTAGTCGATGCCGCCTTCCGGCTTCTTCCTGGTGTCGTAGAAGCCGACCTTCGATTTGCCCATCACCTCGGCAACGCTGCCGGTCACGACGATGGCAGTGGCTTCATCGATGCCGATGCCCAGATACTGCGGGTAGTCTTTCATGAGTCCGGTCATGTCGGCGGTGCGTTTGCGGGCGAAGAAGTGCTGATCGACGGCGCAGCCGGGGAGGAACCCGAATCCGCGTTCGTAGCCCTCGGCGGCCATGACGGTGTTGCCGAGCGGGTGTCCTCGCGGCATGTACTCGCTTTGAATACTGGCCCCGGCCGACGAGCCGCCGATCACGCCGCCACGGCCCAACACCTCGTGGCAGCGCTTCTCGACGAGCGTGCCTTCAAAGGCATCGACGAACCGCCACTGCCGGCCGCTGCCGAACCACACGCCGCCGGCCTTCGTCAACGCTTCGCTGAAACTCGGGTCGTTGGCGAGTTTGCGATTGAGCGCGAACAGCACTTTCACGTTGGTCATTCCGAACTTCTTGAGGTAAGCGGCATCGCCGGGGCCGTCCTCGGCGGTCGTGGGAATCACGACGATGAGGGCGTCCTTGCCGCCGGCCTTCTCGACGAACGCGCTCATGATGGCGGGCGTGGTGCCGCCGCCGCCGACGATCACGAGCGAGCCTTTTTCGAGTACGGGGTCTTTCGGCTTGGCGGGCGGGAAGGGTTCTTTCGCCGCGCGATTCGCGGCCGCCCGTCGAAGCTGATACAGGTCGAACAAGGAGCCGGCCTTGGCTTCTTGCATCGCGGCAGAATGGCCCGCGCCGGCGGCGATGCGGATGGTGACGTGCTTCTCACCGATCACGCGCAGGGTTCGGCCCCGAGCGACGATGGCGGAACTCTCTTCGAGCGAGAGTCCGACCGAGCCCGAATCGCCTCTGCTCTGGAAGCCGGGAATCAAGCCGAGTTCGAGCAGGGCACTCCCTCCGCCGACCACCGCGCCGCGCGCTTGCGCCTTCTTCAAGGCTTTCTCGACGCTTCCGAGCTTGGTTCCCATCACCCATACTGCCGTGGCTTCATCGAGTAGCTTCCCGGCACCCGCGACAACCACGGTCAGCGATGCCGGCTTCAAATCCTGCCACGGCTTGAGCAAGTCGTCCGGCTTCTCGTTGGTGGCCGCGATCACCACGATCTTCGCCTTGGCCTTTCCGGCCAGTTCGAAGAACGCCTCGGCCGCGTCCTTGGAAAGCTCCCCGGCTCCGGCGATCACCACGGGGCCGGGAAGTTCGGCGATCTCCGGCTCCGCCGTGAACGCCGGGGAAGCCGAGAGAAGGAGCCCGAGAAAGGCAGCAAGTCGAAGCATGAGGTCTTCCCGTGGCGGATTATCGTAGAGTTGGACGGCATTCGAGTGCCGCGCCCGGTTGCATCGGCTTCGCCTGTTCGAGCGGCGGGTTCGCTACGATCGAGCCGTAAGCGGCCCCCACACCGAGCGCCAACCCGACCAGGAGGGACAAACTGCCGTGGCCCGAAACCCGGACCTCGCCAATCCCGCCGATCAGCAGCACGAGCGCGGTCGCACCGAAGGCGACGAGCGATTGCTGGGAGGTGGTACCGTAGCCTTCGATGCCCATGGGGCAAGCGAGGTACCAATTCTCGTTTTGCCGAGGCCAGTCGGTCATTCCGAGGTAGGCGGTGAATGCGGCGACGCCGAGGCCGCCGACGGCAACCGGCAGCGCGAGAAGGCAGACTCGGGCCCCGCGATCGCGGAACGCCAAGATTCCCGTGGTCAGCACGCCGACCAACGCGAACGCAAAGGCCCGCTGGTAGAAGCAGAGCGTGCAGGTTTTGTGGCCGAGTTCGAGCGTGAAATACAGGCTCCCGGCGGCCGTGGCCATCGCGAGCAACAGGGCGACAATCGGAAACAACATGGGGAGTATCCGGGCGGTGTGAGGCGGAAGGGTGGATTATGCCATGAAACATCCCGCGAAGATACAGGCAGGCCGCCGTCGGGTGCAGTCCCGTAGCTGCGAGCTGGAGGCGGGTGTATTCTGAGCTGTAAGCAGAACGGACAGGTTTCCTGCGTCCCTCTGAAGGAATCAGCTATGACGACCCCACTCCCGCCGTCGAGCCGCGACACCATCCACCGCGAGTTGCACGAGCACGTC
>JAYTGN010000266.1:0-25845 GCA_043733485.1 Gemmataceae bacterium | reverse complement strand
ACTTCGGTGCGGACACGCTGACGGGCATCGTCGGACTGAGCGCGGGCGCGAGTTCGCTCAACCTCGGCGGCGCGTTCATCGTCTCCATTGCGAGCGCGACGGCGGACTACGATTTGGCCACGAAGGTGCTCAACGCCACGCTGGACGGCTTCAGCCTGAACGTGGCCGGATTCGCGAACCTTACCATCGTATCGGCCGCACTTTCCTACATACCGGCGACGGACGGCACCGCGAAGATGCTGCTCGGCGCTTCGGGCGTGACCGGCTTCTTCGGCGTGCCGGGAACCACTCCGATCGGCGTGACGCTCAGCGACGGCAAACTCGCCGTGGCCGTGTTCAAGCCCGCAGTCGGTGCCACGACTTACGCCCTGGAGGCATCCGGCGAGGTGGCCCTTACCGGGCTCCCGGCCAACACGCTGACCTTCACCAGCGGCCAGACCACCTTCCGCAAAAGTACGGCCGGCGCGGTCCATGAAGTGGTCAGCTACGACGGCACGGTAGCGAACAGCCTGCACCTCGACTTCGCAGGAAACGAAACGAGCGCAATGGGCCGCGGACTGAGCCTGAGCGTCGGCTCGTTCATCTCGCTCTCCGCGGACTTCGCCTTCAAGACGTTCGTGGACAGCGGCGCGACGTACATCGTGGTCGCGGCCAACCACGTGCTCGCGACCGTCGCCGCCGGCAGCGTCAGCCTCACGGTGGAAGATGCGAGCCTCGGCATCGTGCTGAAGCAGGCCGGAACCAGCACGCCGGCCGGGTATGCACTCGTTGTGAACGGGGGGAAGGACTCGCTCAACGGCATCCCCGGCTTCACGCTCGAATCGAACGGCCTGACCGTTCGCGTTCGCAAGGGGCTGGACGTCAGTTCGCTCACCAGCATTCCCGCTTCCATCGCCACGCCGCCACTCACGGATACGACCAGCGAATCGTTCACGTGGTCCGGCGCGACGATCGCGTTGGCGCACGCTCCGTCCAACTTCCCCGGCGTGGTCGTGTCCGTCACACGAAGCGGCACCGCAACGACGCTGGTTCAAGGCACGGATTACAGTCTCGTCGACGCCGGCGGGAATGTGAGCGTCGATTTCACCGGATACACTCCGGCCACGGGCGATGCGATTGCAGTGGCCTACGCCTACCAGACGCCGCAATCCGTCGCGCTCGATTTCGCCAAGCTGGGGACCGGTTCCGGCGACGTGACCGACGTTCAAGGGCACGTGAAGATCGCGGTCGCGGGCTTCGCTTCACTCGAAGGCGACTTCGGCTTCCAGGTGTTCACCGCGACGGACAAGACCGTGACTCTCGCCATCGGAGCGACCAACGTCGAAGCCGTACTCGGTACCGACACCGCGAACGTGACGGTGAGCGGCGGCAAGCTCGGGTTCCTCTCGCAGAACGGAAAGTACGCTCTGCTCGCCGGCGCGGACGCGATCGACCTGAACGGCGTCACCGGCCTCACGCTTTCTTCCAACAACCTGAGTATCCGCATCCGCAAGGGTCTCAACCCCGCTACGATCAGCGGCCTGCCCGTGATCCAGACACCGGGCGGCGACATCACCTTGAACTTCGCTGGCCTCGGCAATTCGGACGTGACGGACGTCGAAGGCCACGTCACGCTCGCCATCGACGGGATGGGTTCGCTCGAAGGCGACTTCGGCTTCCAGTCGTATCAGGACGGCACCACCGGGGCGAAGCAGATCGCGATCGGTGCCACGAACTTGACGGCGATCGTCGGCACCAGCGATGTGAACCTTACGGTGGCAAACGCGAGTTTCGGGCTGGTGCTGCGGCCGGGAGTCGGGCTCGCGCCGGCCACTTACGCGCTCATTGCTCGCGGCAGTTCCACCCCCGCGGATACCTCCTTGAACGGCGTTCCGGGCATCGACCTCACCGCGAGCAACCTGCTCGTTCGCGTTCGCAAAGGGCTCGACCTCTCGCAGTCGAGCGGCTTCCCGTCGTTCATACACACCTCCGGCGGCGATGTCGTTCCGGACTTCAGCGGCCTCGGATCGGGCAGTATCGACGTAGTCGACGTTCAAGGCGCGGTCTCGCTCACCGTTGCCGACTTCGTCACCCTCCAAGGCGAGTTCGGGTTTCAACGCTATACGGTCGGCACGGGCAAGACGGCGGACAACTACTTCGCCATCGGCGTTCACGGCTCCGTCACGGCGGGAACCGGCACCGAGACCCTATCGATCGACGACACCAGCGTGGGCGTGCTCATCAAGAAGCCGGCCGTCGGCGCGGTGCAGTTCGCGCTCCAGGCGAAGGGAAGCAGCGACCCGGCGAACACGACCTTCGTCGGGCCCACGGGGCTGACGCTGAGCGCGTCCAATCTCGTGGTGCGAGTGAAGCGCGGGCTCGATCTCTCGACGTACCCGGCCGGCGTTCCGACTTCGATCCTGCTTCCCGCCGCCGCGCAGAGCACGGTCGACCCGGACGCCGTGTTTGGCATCCCGCAAATCGCGTTGGCTAACACGAACGTGAATGCATCCACCATCGTGGTCACGGCCACTCCGGACGGCGGCACCGCAACGACGTTGGCGCTCGGCGTCGATTACTCGCTGAGTACGAACTCGACCACGAAGGTCACCAAGGTCACATTCCTCGCCGGACACTTTCCGGCAGCGGGTACGGCGATTAGCATCGCGTACCGAGTGACCGGCGGAGCGAGCACGATCACCGACCCGGACACCATCGTGCCCGAGGCCGGCTCGATCCTTCTGGTACAAACCGGCGTCGATCGCTCGACCGTGGTCGTGACTTCCGCCCTTGCGGGTAGCACGACCTTCTCGCCGGTCGCTTCGAGCAATTACACGCTGCAGGTGGATGCGTCCGGCCGCATGACGCTGACCTTCAATGCCGGAAGCGTCCCCGTCCAAGGCACGACCATCCGCATCGGCTATACCTACCGCAGCCAGGCGATTACGCTCAACTCCAGCGAGACGCTCGATTCGAATTGGGCGACCCAACCGAATGTCAGCCTCGAGTTCCTCCCCGCGAATCCGGATGCCATCGAGGTCCGGTCCAAGGTCGGCGGCATCACAGCGGTGCGGGTGGAAGGCACGGACTACACCGTGGGCCAGAATGCGAGTGGCCGCACCACGATCACGTTCCTCGCCGGCCACTTGCCGGATGCCGGCACTTCGGTTCGGGCCGCCTACGGCTACCAACTGCCGCAACCGCTCACCCTCGACTTCGGAGACCTTGGGTCCGGCACCGCGGACATCACCGACATCCAGGGTCACGTGAAGCTCGCACTAGATGGTTTCGCTTCACTCGAAGGCGATTTCGGCTTCCAGATTTACAAGCCGGCCGGCGTCGGTGCGGTGCCGACGTTCGTCGTCGGTGGAACAAACATCAATGCCGTCCTCGGCACCGACGACACCAACCTCACGATCGCGGACGCCGAGTTCGGGCTATTCATCCGCAACAAGCAAATGGCCCTCGTGGCCCACGGCGGCACCGTCGCGCTCAACGGCATCCCCGATCTCACGCTTCAGGCCACCGACCTGCGCGTGAAAGTGCGGTCGGGGCTCGACCCCAGCACCGTGATTGGCGCTCCGACCAGCGTTCACACGCCGGGCGGCGACGTGACCTTCGATTTCAAAGGACTGCCGAGCGGCGACGCGACCGCAATTCAGGGCCACGCCACGGTCAACGTCGCGAACTTCGTTGCGCTCGAAGGCGACTTCAGCTTCACGATGGCGACCACCGGAGTGGCCCCGAACAAAATCACGAAGATCCTCATTGGCGCGTCCGATGTCGACGCCTTTATCGGTGCCGCGGATCGGTCCGTCGGCGTTCAACTGACAAACGCCAGCCTCGCGATGGTGATGATTAAGAATCCCGCGGTGGTCGGTTCCAAGTACGCGATTCAGGTTTCCAGTGGAGTCGAGGTCGTCGGCCTTCCCACGGACGTGACGCTGACCGGCACTGCAATGGTCGCCATCAACACCACCGGCAGCACGGCCGTCAACAGCGAGACCATTCCGAACGCCCCGGCCTTCAACTTCACCAGCGGCAATATCCAGAGCTTCGGTGGACACCTCACCTTTGCCGTCGGTTCGGACTTCTCTCTCGACGGCGATTTCTCCGTGACCAAATCCCTCAGCGGGAACATCTCGAAGGTGCTGATCGGGGCCGCGAACCTGTCCAACACCGCGGGGTCGACCGTGGCTCCAGATGGCGGCGGAACCGACACCTTCACCCTCTCCGGCGGCAAGCTCGGCGTCGTCCTCTATCGCGACATCGCCGCGAACAAGAGCCTGGGTTATGCCCTGAGTGCCTCCGCGACCGCGACCCTTTCCACGGCCACGGTTTCGGCGGGTGCCACGCTCAACATTCGCCGCAACACCACCACGATGGCACACAACGATACCGTGATCGTCGGCCCGACCTCGATTCCGGTCGTGTTCTCCGCGGCTGAAGTTCAGACCGGCACCGCGCCGGTCGTGCCCTTCCAAAGCATCTCGCTCAGCGACGTGAGCCTCAGCATCGACAATACGTTGATCATCCAGGCCGGCTCGGTCGCACCGACGACTCCGACGCCCAACGCCTCCAGCACCGTGCTCACCGGTGTCACGCTCAAGTTGCAAGATCCCGGCACCATGCCCGCAACTGTGCTCTTCACCATCGGCGCGGACTCGGCGGTCTACACGACCTTCAGCGGGCCGGTGACCGCGAACAACGCCCTGGGTGCCGGCCTGCCGGCGCGGGGCACCATCACGCTGCACGAAGGCGCGAACAACGGCGACTACACGCTCACCGCCACCGCGGTCAACTTCAACAGCAACAAGATCCCGGCGCTGAACACCAAGCTTCGCGTCAGCTATTCGACGCTGGCCCAGCCGGGTGTCGTTCATTACGATTCGGTGAAGACCGCCGGATCCAATACCACGAGCATCCCGCTCGACCTTCCGGGGGTCGATCTCTCGACCGTGCTGGTGACTTCCACTCCGGCGGCCGCGGAAAACTGGGTGCTCGGCGACAAGGACCTGTCGCTGCTCAACGTCACGTTCGCGCTCGGCAGTTATCTGAGTTTCAGCGCCCGGTCCGCGGACCTCCAGCATTTCACGCTGGCCGGCGGAGCGGTGGCGAATCGGTTCATTTTCACGGGCGCTTCGATCGCGTTTCTGAACGACGGCACGCCGATGGCCAGCATCACCGGCAACGCAATCTTCACGTACACGACTGGCTTGCCGCTGAACATGGATGGAACCAATCCGAACGGCTTCAAGATGGTGTCGTTCGGCATCACGGACTACTCGTTCCTGGGCCAGACGGCAGAGATCGCGGCGGGCACGTCGCCGCCTCCGCCCGCATCGCCCCCCGGTTCTCCCCCGCCTCCTCCACCCCCGCCTCCACCCCCGGGCGTTCCTCCTGCACCGACCACTGCCCGAAGGCTCGGACCGCTCACGCTCGACATGCCGACCATCGGCCTCGCCGGATTCGCGTTCGATCCTAGCGGGAAGCTCGGCGCGGTCGTGGCCATCGGGGCCGGCAAGGCCACGATTCAAGCGGGGGCTTCGGCGTCCGCGACATTCACGACCCTGACCGGCACGTTCGAGATCGGCGCGCAATTCAATCTGAGCAGTCTCACCTCGCCGCCGACGAATCCGTACGCCGAGTTCAGAACCATCACGGCGGCAAGGCTCGACGTGCAGCTCGGCACCTACCTCACCCTTTCGGCAACCACGGTGACAGTCCGGCCCGAGGCCGGAGCGGACCAGGACTTAATTAGCTTCGGGAGCATCGCCGCCCATCTCGTTGTCGGAGCGGTCGACATCGTCGGCTCGGCGAGCAAGTTCGCCATTCAGGGCGACGGCTCATTCGTGGCGAAAGACGGTTTCGGCGTCTCCGTGACTATCAGCGACGCAACCAAACTCGGCATCCCGAGCTTCGTGCCGCTTTCGAGCCTGTCCGTTTCACTGCAGTGGCCCCACTTCAATACGAATCCGGAACGCTTCCTGATCCAACTGTCGGCCGCGGTGGGAGACATCGGTGGGCTCGGACTCACCATCAACGGCAGCATTACCAACGTCGTGATCGACCCGCAGTTGATCTTCGAGGACAAGTTCCCGATCATCTCGATCGATAGTGCCGCGGTGGACGTGAGTGGCAACCTCATCGGCGGCCAAGTTTCCGGCACGCTGATCTTCGGAGTGGTCCGGTTCGATTCGAACGGTGCGGTTGTGGACGGGCTTGGGAATCTCGTCGGAAAAACGACGCCCGGCGTGGCCCCGTTTACAAGCGCGTTCTACACGGGCATCGCGGCGAGCATCTCCATCGGCGGCACGCTCTCCTTCGCCGCCCGCATCGGCATCTCGGAGTTCGGGCTGCTTCAGATCTACGTCGAAGCCGGTGTGCCCATTCCTCTTGGACCGACGGGTCTTTTCTTGAGTGATTTCCGCGGCGGAATTACCTTTGGGGCCACATTTCCGACGTTGAACATTTCCGATCCGCCGAGCGCGAACGACGCACTGCAACTGCGCCAGCCGGCGTTCAACACGCCGGACAAGCTGACGGCCGCTCAATGGGAAACGCAACTCCGCGCCCAGGTGGCCCGGCAGTACAAGGCCAACCCTGGAGGCGGGTTCCAAGCACCGACCGGGCCGTTCATCATTCAGGCCGGTGCGACCGTTTATGCCGCCAACAAGAACGCCTTCCGCATCGAAGGCGATTTGTTCATCGACACCAGCGGCAAGATTCTCATCCTGGGCACGGGCACGTTTGGAAATAACCTCACGGTCGGCGTGAAGCTGTACACCGATCTGAGCAAAGTGTTCAATCACACGTCGAATTCCGCCAGCGTTTTGTTCCTGATGGAGACGCCGGCTCAGCCCAACAATCTGAGCTTGCCGCCGACTTACAGCATTTTCGGAGTGCTGACGATCACCGACTTGCCGGGTGCGTTTAAGATTTCGATCGCCGGGGCGATGGAATACCAGGTGCTGAGTGCGCTGAAAGCCCGCGTCGAAGCGACCATCACGCTGACATTCACGTCGAACAGCTTCAACATCACGCTGTCGAGCGGGCAGTTCTTCATATACGCAATTCAAGCCGCGCCGTTAGGCCAAGCGGCGGGTTCGCTCACGATTCAGACCGATAATTCGGGTAATGTCAATCTCTGGGGCGGCTTCCTTCTCGTACCGAATGTCGCATTCCTGGAGCCGTTCGGCATCCACGTCGGCGGCCAATTCTTCGTCAAGCTGAACACGACGAGCGAGGCCAAGCAACTGACGCTCTCGCTCGGTTCGGGGAATTCGGCCGTGCTCGACCTCGCTCCACAATCGTTCAGTCTGCTGCTCGTCGGCCACGCGGATTTCGAGATCAGCGGTGCTCAAGTGTTCCGGCTAGACGGTACGCTCGCCATCGAGATCACGAACGATCACCTGTCCATTTTCGTGGCGACCACGCTGCTGCTCGGATCCGATCCCGCCTCGCCGATCATGACGTTCAACGCCAACGGGTTGGTGTACGTTCAACTCGTACAAATCGGGTCCGTGCAACCGGGCTTCGCCATCAAGCTCACGCTCTCGACGGGTGTCAATATCCCTGGCGTGCGATTCGACACGACCTGGCTCCTCGCAGCCAACACGACGATGGGCGATGTCGTCGTCACCATCCCGACTCCGATTCCGACCACTCCGCCGAGCCCGCCGATCGCCACCGTTCTCGGGCCGGATTATCTCTCCAGCAACCCGCTTGCGCTGACGAGTTACGAAGTGGTGACGAACAACGTGAGGACGTTGGTGGTGCCGCGCGGTGCCCCCGCGAACGGGCTGGCGAATTACAAAACGTGGAGCGCGAGTTCGTCCAACGCGTACTTCATCGTTCTCGGCCGCGGCAACCTCACGATTGCCAACACGATCGTGATGTCGGGCAACATGAACATTCTCGGAACGATCTCGAGCGGTTCATTCAGCTTTACGATGCAAATGGACGCGACGATGGCCGTCAAGTTGAATGGCAACACGGTTTTCTCGTACTCCGTGGCCGGAGCGATTCGAATCGGCAACGACGGCATCGCGGCGGCGCTCGCCGTCAACTATTCGCGCGGGTTCACGCTCCCGAGCAGCCTCGGAATCGGATTCAATGCCCAGTACGTTCTGCAGTTGAATACCACGAACCTGCCGCAGACGTTTTTTGTGCCGAATTTCGGTCAGTTCGACATTCCGGCAACGCAGTTCGTTCTCATTCACGGTAGCGGGCATCTCACATTCCTGGGCAACGTCGTCGATCTTTACGGTAAGTTCAACATTGCCGTGACCTCGACGAGCCTGACGATCGCGATCGATTCCCGCGTCACGTTTCTTGGCGCAACCTTCGAGGCGGACGGCTCGGCCGGCATCTACTACGACTCGAACCCGGGGCTCGCCTTGAGAATCGGGTTGAGCCTGCCGGGCGGGGCGCAGGGCATCGCACCGATCGGTTTACTGGGCAACAATTTCGTGATCAGCGGTGCCTTCAAACTCGAACTCAACACCAGTTCCGCGACGCGGGTCGATTCGAACGGCGTCTCCATCGCACCGGGCTTCCGAGTCGCCGTCGACAATCTCGGGGTCTACCTCTACGGATTCAATCTCACCGGCAGCATCTCGATCGGAATCTCGAATGCCGGATTCGATTTCGATGTGAATCTGAATCTGGATCTGTTCGGATTCGCGAGCATCAGCGTCTCCGGCTACTATCACCACGATGGTTCGTTCAGTTTCACGGGGTCGGCCGGCTTCCAATTCGGGGATCACACCTTCGGCATCGGCGGCACCGTCTCGATAACGGTGGCGAACAACCTGTTCAGGTTCTCGGTGAGCGGTTGGGCCGCCGCATTCGGGATCGAAATCAGTGCTGGCGGGTCGATTCAGATCTCCGGCACTTCGGTCGATATCACCGTTATCTTCCAAGTCACGATTGTTCCTGCGATCAATATCGATACGCCCGATGTGGATATGGGCCTGTTTACGATTCCGGGGATTCACATCCACTCGGATGCGGTGATTCTCGCGAAGGATGCAACGTTTCACCTCGGTAGCATCAGCCCGGCACCGATAGTGGCCCAGATCATCCCGCCCGCACCGCCGCCCACGCCGCCGCACCTGGCCGGGTTCCTCTCCGCGAGCGGTCCGAACACACTCGTTCTCTATGTCGGTCAGGATAATCAGTACCGGGTGAACGACGACCTTCCGCCTGTACTGACGCCATCGCTGACATCGGAGAACTACACGCTGACGCGAGTGGCCGGCGATCCCAACAGCACGGTCGGTCAAACGATTCTGGTCTCGGCGCTGAACTTCCAGCAGGTTTATAACAATGTGACGTCGATCCTCGTCAACGACACGCTGGGCGGGAACGACACCATCACGATCGACAGCGGGATCTCGGTCCCGTCCTCCATCACGCTCGGATCGGGGAACAACACCATCAATACGGGCAGCGGCCCGGCTACGGTCTTTGTAACGGGCGTCGGCAACAACAACATTGTGACCGGGAATGGGTCGACCATCACGGTGCGATCGGGCGCGACGGGGAACAACTCGATTACCAGCGGCAACGGCTCGACCATCTCGATCTCCGCCAGTGGGAACGGCACGAATCAGATTTCGGCAGGTGCCGGAGCGACGGTGACGCTCGGCGGCACGGAAAACAATACGGCCATTCTTGCAAGCGGGACCAGTGCCGCGAGCAGCGTGAACATCACCGGCACGGGTAAGAACACCGTCAACGTCACGGGCGGTTCGCCAACCATCACCATCGGCGGCGCGGCCACCAACAATAATACCGTGCTTATCAATACCACATCCGCCAGCGCGGTGAACGTCAACGGCAGTGGAAATAACGCAATTGCTTCAGTCGGAAGCGGTACCACTGCGATTACGGTGAACGGGAGCGGCGCGAATCGGGTGACCACGGGTGCCGGTACTGGCACGATAACGCTTCTCGGTTCGGGCAACAATCAGGTGAGTACGGGTACGGGCGTCGTGACCGTTCACGACCGCGGCATCGGAGGAAGCATCGTGACCGGCGGTTCCGGCGGCGGAACCTTGTACTACGGAACCGTAGGCGCGAGCGGTAGCGGAGCGGCATACTCCACGAAGGGTTCGTCTCGATTGTCGACGGCGTTCGGCAATTTCGCGGTCGTCTCCAACGGTTATTCCGCTTATCAACTCACCGATTACGGCTTGAAAGCCGGCTCGAACAATCTCACGTTCAACGGCGTGAAGCAAGTCACGCTGAGCGCGGCGACCGCGGTCGCCAATGCGTTTACACTCGCGGCATGGACCGGCAACGCGACGCTCTATGGCGTCGGCACCAACAATACCCTGAACTCAGCTCCAAAATCTGGTACCGCCGGGCTGAACTACACGCTCTCGAATTCTTCATTGCAAGTGTCGGGCGGCGTGACGCAAACTATCGCGTTGAACTCGATCCAGATCGCGAACCTCGTAGGTGCCGCGATCGGCGCGAACGCATTCACCATCTCCGCGTGGACCGGCAGCGGGTTGCTCAAGGGGCCTGCGGGAAGCACGAATGCGGTCTATGCCACGAACGATGTCGCGAACTTCTTCCTTTCGGACGCGTTGTTACAGCGCACTGGCCGCGGCGATATGGCCCTGCTCGGAATTCAAGCCGCCTCTCTCACGGGCGGCGCGAGTACCAATACCTTCGCCGTTAACAACTGGACGGGAACCGCCAATCTTGACGGATTGGCGAACGGCGATACGTACAATCTAACGCTCACCGGTGCAGGTACCGGCGTCATTAACGTGTCCGATTCCGGATCGAGCGGCATCGACACGTTAAACATCACGGCATCCGGCACCACGCAGTTGACATCGTCGAGCGTCCGCGTTGGCACGCAGCGGGTCAATTACGGCACGAGCGGCATCGAACTGCTCAATTTGCTCGGCGGAGTTTCCGGCCTCACTTACAATGTGCAGAGTACGAATAGTTCCATTTCCGCGTCTACGATTCAGACGGCCGGCAATTCGAACGCCATCAATGTGAGTAGCACGGCGGGGAACGTGCCCGCGACTGCCGGAAATCTCAACGGTATTCTCGGTGCGCTCTCGGTAGCGGCCGGTGCCGGCATCCAAAACCGCTTGCGGATCAGCGATCTCGGCGGCACAACCAACAAGAATGTGACGTTGACGAATGACAGCGTCACGGGGTTCGCTCCTGCCGCCATCCACTACTCCGTCACCACGGGTAACTTTACCAACGCCAACGGCGCGATCGACGGGATTAAGCTGGAAGGCAGCAATCTCGCGTCTCTCATTATCAACGTCATCAGCACGCTGCTCGGTAGCACGACGCAAGTCCTGGGCAGCAGCCGAAACGATGCTTTCAACCTCGGCACCTCCAACTCGCTGTCGCAGATCAGGGGTCTCCTTTCGATCGATGGATTGACGAACGACGCGACTCCAACGACCACGCTGAATGCGAGCAGTATTCCGGGCGCGATCTCCGACAATCACGCGATGCCGGTCGGCGATACGGTGAACTTCAACGACCAAGGCGACGCCGGTGGGTACACGTACGGGCTGACGGCGAGTACCCTGGATCGCTCTGGCAGCGCGCAAGTGAGCTACATCAACCTCGAAACGGTGAACCTGAATGCGGCACTGGCTGCGAGTACGATCAACGTGGCGAGCACGGCGGCGAATGCGAATACAACCGTGACCGGTAGTGTGAATACGACGCCCACGGCAGACGCGTTCAACATTACCTCGACGGGTGCAAACGGCAACGCGACGTTCGTGGCTGGCACCGGAGATACTGCGTTCAAGTTGCAGACCACGGGCACCGGCAGTTTCACGCGGATCATCGGCAAGGGCGGCAACGACACGATGTTGGTCTCGTCGAATGCCATTGCCGGCGCACGCGGCAATGTCGATTCGATTCTCGGTACGCTCTCGATCGATGCGGGGGCCGGTAACAGCAATCGGCTCACGTTCGACGACTTCACCGGATCGCTTCCGAATAACAATGTCGTCGTGAATAGCGATGCAATCGTGGGGCTGGCACCGGCGAACATCTACTACACGGCAACCGGCGGGCATTTCCTCAACGTGACTGCGGCGAGCCTGGACGGAATCTCCGTGCAGGGCGCGAATGGGCACGCCAGCGCGTTCAACATTCAGGGAACGCTCGCAGGCAGCACCACGACGGTCGAAGGCGGCAGTACGAACGACTCATTCAACATCGGCACGGCGGGCAACTCGCTCAGCCAGATCGTGGGACAACTCACGGTGAGCGGTCTCGCCAACGATGCGACTCCGACGATTACGCTGAGTGCGAGCAGCGCCCCCGCCTCGCTTTCGGCCAGCCACGCGCTGCCGGTTGGCGACATTGTCAACTTCAACGATCGAGGCGACGCCGGCGGTTACACCTATGGGCTGACCGGGGCCACGTTGGATCGCGGTGTCCTCCCAACAATTCACTACATCAGCCTCGAAACGGTGAACCTCAATACGGCGCTGGCGGCGAGCACCATCAACGTTATGAACACGACGGTGAATGCGAATACAACTGTGACCGGTAGCGTGAATGCGACACCAACGACGGATGCGTTCAACATCACATCGACGGGCGCGAACGGCAACGCGACCTTCGTTGCGGGCACCGGCGACACGGCGTTCAACTTGCAGACGACGGGCACCGGTAGCTTCACGCGAATTCTGGGCAAGGGCGGAAACGATACGGTGCTGGTCTCGTCGAATTCGATCGCCGGTATGCGTGGGAACATGGACTCGATTCTCGGGACGCTCGCGATCGATGCTGGAGCTGGCAACAACAATAGGCTCGCCTTCGACAATTTCACCGGCGTGCCGATCGCGGCTGCGGTCATTTACAACGACGCGATCACCGGTCTCGCACCTGCAAACATCTTCTATGCCGCGACCGGCGGGCACTTCCTCGACTTGAACGCGGGAACCCTGGACGGCATCCGCGTCTTCGGTTCGAACGCCGGTAGCGATACGTTCAACGTTCGCAGCACGCTGTCCGGCAGCACGACGCTCATCGACGGCGAAGGCGCGAACGACACCTTCAACGTGTCGTCCGATGCCGGGGCGAACCTCGGTACGCTCGCGGGAATCCTCGGCCACCTCACGCTCCAGGGTGGTGCGGGATCGGCGAATCGCCTCACCATCAGCGACTCCGGCAACACCGACTCCGCGGCTGCCCGGTCCAATGTGATTCAGACGACCATCGATATCGCCGGTACACAGTTCCAGCAGTTGCGGAACTTCGCGGGCACCGTTGCCGGCGGAGTCGGCACGGTCACGATCAACTACACGGCGACGGGCGGCGGGTTCAACGACGGTTTATTGGAAGACGGTGTGCTGCTGATCGGATCGAACACGCTCAGCAGCACGTTCAATGTGCGGACCACGCTCGGTAGCAGCACGACGAAGCTCCTCACCGGCACCGCTGCGGACTACATCGTCGTCTCGTCCACGGCCAACACGACGGGCGACCCGGGAACCTCCATCGCGAACGGCACGCTGAATGGCATCGCGGGGAACCTCACACTCGATGCGGGCGATAGCACCTCGAACCGTTTGATCGTCAGCGACTCGGCTCAGACTTTGGCACCGAAGAACCACGTGATCCAGGGTGAGACGACGATTGGTGGAGTGACCTACGAACAGGTCCAGAACATCGCGGCGGGGAACATTCAATACGTGGCTTCGGGTGGCGGCTTCAACCACGGTGCGTTGGAAGACGGTGTGTTGCTCGCCGGTTCGAGCACGCTCAGCAGCACATTCAATGTGCGGACCACGCTCGGCGGCAGCACGACGAAGATTCTCGGCGGCACCGCAGCGGATAACGTCGTCATCTCGTCCACGGCGAACACGACGGGCGATCCCGGTTTCGCGGCGGTTGCCAACGGCACGCTCGACGGCATCGCGGGGAACCTCACACTCGATGCGGGAGGCAGCACCGCGAACCGCCTGATCGTCAGCGACTCGGCTCAGATCGCGACGCCGAAGAGCAACGTGCTTCAAACGGAAACGAGCATCGGCGGATCCGTTTACGAGAAGATCCAGAACTTCGCCACGGGCCTCATTCAGTACGTGGCTTCGGGCGGCGGATTCAACCACGTCGCAGGCCCGACCGATTTCGCCGACGGCATCAGACTTCAGGGTTCGCTCGCAACGAGCACTGCGTTCACGTTCCGGAACACGCTGGGCGGAAGCTCGCTCATGGCTTATGGCGGTTCCGCGAGCGACAACTTCTTCGTCGGTTCGCCGCCGCCGAACGGCTCGCTCCCCAGCAACCTCGCGGACAGCGGCGATCTCAATCTCATCCGCGGTCAGATCGCGGTCGTGGGGAACGGCGGAAGCGATGCGCTGGTCGTGAACGATGCGGCGAACGGCAGCACCGCCAATAAGTCGAACGCCTTCAACTACACGGTCACGCCGAACCGCATCGTCAACGATCCGACTCCGGTGAAGACGGTGCCGAGCGTCACGATTCCTCCTGCTCGCACCTTCGCGGCCAACGGCGTGATCTACAACGCGAGTGGTAATGCCGCGCAGAACAGCGTGACGACGCTCCGCGTCGATGGCTCGGGCGATGCGAATATCTTCTCGGTGACGCCGAGCCGCCTGACGACGTACACGATCGACGGCAACCTGCCCGCGTCCGGCGTTCCGATCCCCGGCGGCGGCGATTACCTCAAGCTCGACACCACGCACTTCTCAGACCGCATCGGTGGCCGTAAGCTCCACATCGATTCGGTCGGCAATGGATTCTGGTCGTTCGATGGTTCCACGGCCACGCAGCCGGTGAACTTCTTGAGCTTCGAGCGATTCAATCACGTGGATGTGACGGCAACCGTGGAGTCGCTGCCGAACCAGTCGCCCGTGATCACGGTTCGCGATTCCGAGACGGGCGAAATCAAGTACCAGGTTCAGCCGTATCCGGGCATCGCTGGCGGCGCGAGCGTCGCGGTCGGAGATTTGAACTTCGACGGCTTGCCCGATTTGGCCGTGTCGCCGGGTGCGAATCTCGCCGCGAATGTTACGATCTTCAACGGCACCCCGGACGCGAACGGCAACTATGGGCACGCTCAACTCGCGAGCTTCCCGGCGTTTGCCTCCGCGTTCCGCACGGGGGTCAGCCTGGGAATTGGCGATCTGAACGCGGACGGAGCCAACGAACTGGTCGTCGGTGCGGGCTCGGGCAGCGGCGGCGGCTACCAGCCCACGGTTCAGGTGTTCGATGGGCAGACGATCCTCAACGGCACGCCGTCGGCCGCGCCGCCGCAACTTCCCGGCGCGCCATTCCTCGCCTTCGAACCGAGCTTCACCGGCGGCGTCAACATCTCCATCGGCGACTTGAACAACGATGGTCGCGAAGACATCCTTGCGACGCGACAGACCGGCACCGCGACCGTGAACGTCTTCAGCTACCCGGCCTCCGCATTCACGCTGGCACGCTCGTTCATGGCATTTACCCCCGCGGTGAACGGCGGCCTGACCAATGCCGTGGGCGACTACGACGGCGATGGGTGGAACGACATCCTCCTCGGCTCCGGACCCGGCGGCTCGCCCGGCGTGATGGTTTATCAGGGCGGCGCGAGCCTGTTTGGCGGCTCGACCGCCGCACCGGGCCTACTCCAAATGTTCGCCCCGTCGCCCTCGGCGTTCACCGGAGGCGTGCTGGTCCAAGCGACACCGGTGAACGGCGGCGATCCCGGAACCATCGAACGCGCCTTCATCACGGCCAAGTTGCAGGGTACTTCGACCATTGCGACCTACGCCGCGCCTCCGGGTGAATCGCTGCCCGCGTCCATTCAACAGGTACTTCCCGCAGGCAACCCGTCGCCGGCAACTCTGATTGGAGTTCCGAACTATGCCGTGGGCGCGGACATCGGCGGAAGTGGGACCGTCAGCGTGTACACGCCGGCCGGAGCCAAGATCAATACGTTCAATCCGTTCCCAGGCGCGACCGGCGGAGTGCGAACGGCGGTCGGCGATTTCAACAACGACGGCACGCCGGACATCGCGATGGGCTCCGGTCCGGGCATCGTGGCACACGTGAAGATTTACGATGGGGCGAACGGCAACTTGCTCTTCGACGTGCAACCGTTCGAAGACTTCACGGGCGGCGTGTTCGTGGCGGCCGGCGACATCACTGGCGACGGCCGAGCCGACCTGATCATCACACCAGATTTGAGCGGCGGACCGCGGGTCACCGTTTACCGCGGTGGCGACTTCCAGCGCGTCGCCAACTTCTTCGGAATCGACGATCCCAACTTCCGCGGTGGTGCCCGTGCCGGCGTCGGCGACATTAACGGCGACGGATTCTCCGACCTCGTCGTCTCTGCCGGCTTCGGCGGCGGTCCACGGCTTTCCATCTACGACGGAAAGAGCCTGACCTCCGGCCTGTTCAATCACTTGGTTCCGGATTTCTTCCTGTTCGAAACGTCCCTCCGCAACGGCGTCTACGTGGCGGTTGGCGATGTGAACGGCGACGGATACGCGGACATCGTCGGCGGTGCGGGTCCGGGCGGCGGCCCGCGCGTCCTCGTCCTCAGCGGCAAGACGTTGATGAACGGCGGAGTGGAAGAAGCGATCCGATCGCCGGTCGCAAACTTCTTCGGCGGGGATAGCGGCAATCGCGGTGGCATCCGCGTCGCCGTCAAGAATCTGGACGGCGACCCCTATGCGGACCTACTCACCGGATCGGGCCAGTCCGGCGGTTCCCGCGTCACGGGCTATCTCGGAATGGAACTCGCCGCGGGCGGGCTTTCCGACGCGCTGAACTTCGACGCCTTCACCGGCTTCTCCGGTGGCGTGTTCGTGGGCTGAGATTAGGCTCAAGGTAGCCCTCTCGCTCCGCGAGAGGAAAGCGCTTTCCTCTCGCGGAGCGAGAGGGCTACTCACTTCTGCCGCTCGCATTAATACGTGATGCCGCCGGTGACCTTGAACCCGAGCAGGCTCAGGTTGCCGTCCGCCCGCGTGGCGTTCCCGGCCCCGAAATACGTTTGATTCACGGCCGCACCGCGGACGAACATCGTGCAACTCTTCCGGATCACCGCGTACTCGGCCCCGAGTTCGAGTTCGGCAATCGGAATCGTTTCGGCATACGCGTTCGGAATCGAGAAGCTGTTCGAAATGGATGTCGGAGAGCCGATCGGATTGAAAGCTCCCGTCGGATCGTTCAGCGTTCGATTGCCGGTCGTGGTCTGCTGCACCTGGCCGACGACGAACGAGCCGCGACCGCCCGCGAAGAGCGAGAGGTTCTCCGTCATGGGGTGCCAGCGGAGTTGGGCCGAGAGCGTCGGTCCGCCACCTTCGAACCGGCGGCTGGAGTCCAGCGATTCGCTCAGAACCGCGCCTGCCCCGTTGCTGTTGATGAGCGTAGCTCCGTAACTCTGCGTCATTTGGAAGTAGCGGCCACCGAGCCCGCCGGTGAGTTCGAACTGATCTCCATAGAGAACGCCGCTCAATTCCAGGTCGCCGGTATTGATCCTCAGTTCGCTCCGGAACGCGAACCGATCCACGCTCGCGGGAGCGCCGGGGAAGTTGACGACGAACGGCGACGGCCCGCCGAACAAGCCGGCCAGCGCCGGGTTCTGCTGCGGCACCGTGCCCGGCGGCGAGTTGATCAGGAACTGCGAGGGCGTGACCGCGATCAGCGGCGAAGCCGTCGAATTATATTGGCTCGAGGGCACGCTCAGATTGGCTCGATTGGACGTGCTATCGAGATAGAAGTATCGGGCTCGCAAACCCAACCCACTCGGCGAGGTCGCCTCCACCCAGGCTTCGAGAGCGGGTTGCATGCTCCATCCGAACTGTTCGGTCCGGCTCGTTCCGGAGACGGTGTTCCCGGCGTTTCGCGTGTCGGACGTCGTGATGCTGTAAGCCGGATTGTTTCCAGAATACGGTTGCAGCAGGTAGAAGCCTGCACCCGCCTGGACGTGCCACTTGGCGGCCTCCGGCGCGGGTTCCACGACCGCTGGCCGGGCCGCCGGCGTCTGAGCCGAAACCGGCGAGACCAAACCCAGGCCCGCGATGCAGGGCAGCAAGAGCTTCTTGAAATCCATGTGCCGGTACCATTCAGTCCGAGGCCGAACGTCTCACCTCATTGTCGGCAAAACGCCTAACCGCTATTGATCGGAACTTCGGGAGAAGCGGAAAAACCGGCACAGAAAGATCGTCCGGACGCAGTGCCGTGCGGCCCAGAAGCCATACCCGGGTTTGAGCCTTTCTTGCCGATGCTTACTTTTTTTTAAGCGGCGGCAGTGGCAGACGCGCGGGTCGTCGCCGAATTCCACGCCGGCGTTCGTGCCCGTCGCGGTGATTTGGACCACTCTGCCCTGCTACGACGTGACGGCGAAGCGACAACTTTCCGAGCAACGCGATCGGCACGTGTTGATCGCGTCGCTCGAGGTTCACATTCAATCGGTCAGGTTGGCGAGGAAGTCCTCGAAGGCCTTCTTCGCGGTGAACTCGTCGGCCATGCCCTTCTTCTGCTTCGCGGTCAGGGTGTCGATCTCCTTCTCCTGATCGCTCAGTTTCTTCAGGTAGACCGCGTACACTTCCGCCTCCTTGGGCGTGTTCGCGAGGTTCTTGCGGATGCGCTCCTGATCCGCGTTCAGCCGCGCGAGGTCGGCCACGATCTGGGCCAGTTCCAGGCGCTGCGAGTCCCAAGAGCCCTTGTGCTTCACCGCGTCGGCGAGCTTCGCCTTCAACCCGGCCGGAGCCTCGTTCAGCGAGATGAAGTACTTCAACTGGTCGTCCGACGAGTTGGACAGCGCGATGCTCATGGCCACGTCGCGTTCCTCAGTCACGACGAAGCTCTTCTCCTCGCCGGCCTTCACGGCCACGCTGAAGCGGTAGACGTCCTTCGTGTCTTCGGTCGGCTTCATGTCGACCAGTTTGAACTGCTGGTTCGTGCGGTTCGGGTGCTCGATGATCAACTGCCGATCCTGAGGCGAACGGTTGTTGATCCGGTAGTTCTTCACCTCGCGGACCTTCGTGGTGGTCGTGACGATCCCCTTTACGGCCTTCACGCTGGTGATCTTCGCGGTACCGTCTCCCACCTTCGGATCGACCTCGGTGCCGAGGTCGATGGCGTAGCTCACGAGTCGTTCCTCGTTCGGCTGCACGTCGTGAACGCGGGTGTCGCCGGCGTAGGTCTGCCCTTCGAAGACCGTGATCGGCCCCTGGGCGAGGTGCAGGCCGGATGTGTTCTTGAGGCGCAACCCGAGCAGCGGGTGCTTCGACTGCACGGCCGGGTTGTAGATGCTGACGCGGGCCCCTTCGACTTCCTTGCCGACGATCGGCAGCATGGCGCTCTTCTGGCGGGCGAGGTTCACCGGATGATCGATGGAGTATTGGAAGAAGTCGCCGAGCGAAGCTCCGGTCGCTTCGCTGCCCACGGCACCGGGGTTGATGCGGCTGAAGTTGTTGACGAGTTGCTGTTGCAGGGCGATGTCGTTGTTGCCGTTCCAGACGGCAGTGTTACCGCGGACGTTCTGGAGGTTGAGGGCCGGGTTTTGCTGCCCGCCGTTCCTCTGGTTGTTGTCCAGGTTCTGGAAGTAGCCGTTGACCATCTGCTGCTGCTTGCCGTTGAGCCCGGAATTGAACTCGTTCAGAGCCCGGTTCCGTTCGGCGGCGGGAAGACTGCCCCAGTTCTGTGCGAGAGACTTGAGCCGATTGTTATCGACATTGCCGTTCCCGCTGCCGCCCATGATCGTGCTGTCGTTGATCGACTTCGTGAGGTTGTTCACCGCCGCGTCCTGAACGCGCCCAGCCTCATCCCTCTTGTATCCGAATCCACCATCGTAGGTCGGCGGGCGGAGGCTGGCGAAGAGTTCCGGTTCCACCGTCGGCCGCGGCACGTACAGCGGGTCGTACAGGTCCATCTTGAAGCTGATCGGGCGGCCGCTGATCAGGCTCATCTTCACGCCCTGCCAGTCTTCATCCGTGGGGTTCTCGACGATCGCCCACCCCTGCAGGTACGGCTTTTGCCGACCCTTCGCGTCCAGCATCAGGCGGTAGCTCGTCTTCCAAATCGGAGCCTCGATCACGTAACCGACCTGAACCTTCCGCTTACCGTCCCCGGCGAAGTGCAGGCTCACGGTCTTCTTCTGGCTGTCGTGGTTGAGCGCGAGTACGTCCAGCGCGCGGCGGAATTCGCTCTCGATCAGCGGGTTCGCGAAGCGGAGTTGCTGCACCTCGCTCAGCTTCACGGAGCGGAGACCTTCCGCACACCAGAGGTTGAGAACTTCGACCGCGGTCTGCTCCTTCACCTGTCGCTCGATGCCGACAATCGCGCCGTTGAGCTTGCCGGGCTGGTTAGCCGCGTTCGGCACGGTGGTCACTTCGACGCGTTCGCCGCGGGCCTGGGACAGGATGCCGGCGAGCGTCGGGTTGCCGTTCAGGTTGATGGCGAAGCTCGAAAGCGTGCGGCTGATGGGTTCGCGCGAATCGTAGCTCACCGCCGCGATGTGTCCGTTGCCGAAATCTTCGAGTACCATGCTCTTGAGCAGGTCGTTGACGTCCGGATCCTGGAACGCGAGATCGACGCGGGCATCGCCCTCGACTTCGCCGGACCTTGAGAAGTAGCCGACGCCGGAGTTGAACAGGACGACGCGGGTCATGGGCAGATTGACGGCGGGTTTGAGGTCTTGCTTGCCTTCGGCGGCGTGGGCGAGCCAGTGATCGAATGTGAAGCCGGCTCCGACGGCCGCAGCCACCGGAAAGCCCCACAGCAGTTTCTTCGCGTTCATCATCGTACTCCTGGAGAGGAAATGGCAGAGGGGATCATACCCACAACCACGGGTCCTGGAGTAGACGACGATTGTAACAACCCAATCGAACGCGCGATGACCTTCGCTTCGAGGTGCCCTCGAGCAACGTGGCTCGAGGCGGCTTCTCTCGGTCCCCTTGGGAACGGAGATGACCGTGCGTTCCTCGTTACCGGTCCTTCTTGGAGCTGGGATCGGGAAATCTGGTTTTCAAGTTCGCGAAGGGAACGGCTTCAAAGAGGCGGACGAAATCTTCATCGTAGTAGAACATCCACAACCCGCCGGATTGCTTCATCTGTTCGGTCAGGAGCAACTCCAGAGCGGCCACGTCTCCCGCCGCGGCCTCGATCGCACCGCGCAATCCCAGGGATGCTTTGTCGGTGCCGATCTCTTGAACGAATCGACGGGCCGCCGGCAGGTCATTCGCCCGGACCAAACTCCGCAGGAGTCGTTCGTTCGACCGATACGACTCGGGATCCTTCTCACCCGCGACTTCCCGGTAGTCGCGAAACCCCGCCGCCGCGGCGACGTACTCTGCTTTGAGAAACCGCAACTCCGCCCGCCAGTACTTGAGGCATAGAGCCTCGGGAAATTCCTTCTCGTGTCGTGCGATCAGAGCGGTCAATCCCGCGGAATCTTTGTCGAAGTCGTAGGCGTTCGCCAGTTGCCGGAAGGTCGCATCGTCCGGCCCGACCGCCAAGTACGCTTTCATGCCCTGCTTGAGCTTGTAGAGGCAAGTGACTCGCCGCCACCGGAACGCATCGCGAAGCGTTCGATCCGCATCGTCGTCTTGTGGCTTCGCGCGGAGTTTCTTCATGCCTTCGGCGAAAAAGGCCTCGGCCTTGTCGAACTCTCCGCTCGATTGAAAGAGTGCCCCCTCGAACAGGTTGAGCCAGTTGTCGCCGGGCTCGTGCTTCCGGTGCAGTGCGAGAAGTTGCTTCAACTGCGCGGCAGTCTGCGCCGGTGCCTCGGATTTGTCGAGGAACTCCCGTTCGCTCGAGGAGTCTTCGAGTTCCTCGGCCAGGGAGCGAAATGCCGCGGCACGGAATTCCTGCGGAACGGCCTCGTAAGCTTCGGGTGCCTTCTTTTCACTGAGCATCGCGAAGAGGTAGGCGTTGAGTATCCTCGTTCGATCGGCCTGTTCGGCGGCCTTGAGCCCTTCGCGGAATCGCGTGGCGGCCTCGTCGAACTTCTTGAGCGAGACCAGATCGCGAATTTCTTCCACCGCGATACGCGGGTCGTCGGGGCGATGGCGCTTCATGGCCGCGATCAGGACCGCGACGCTGGCGCGATCGTTTTCGGTGCGAGCCGACCCGATGAGATAATCGAACAACTCGGTCGCCTTTTTGGACTGGAACAACCGCTCGCCCAGTTCGGCTTTGTTCTCGAGGGTTCGTCGTAGCCCGTGCATCGCGTCGTAATCGTCCGCATCCGCATCGAGCGCTTTGCGGTAAGCCTCCAGGGCTTCGGGTTTTCGCTGGAGCGCTTCCAGGATTTGCCCTTCAAAGCCGAAGACGAGTGCATCTGGTCCGAGATCGCGGAGGTAGCCGCGGATGAATCCGAGTGCCTCGTCGAAGCGTTTGGCGTTCATCATCGCGTGGCCGCGCCACAGTTTGAGAATGGGCATGGATGGGTGCAGTGCCGCAGCGAGTTCGAAGTGCTTGAGCGAGCCCTCGGTGTCGCCGCGCTCGCTCTTCAGCACGCCTTCCACCCACTCGCGCTGGGCTGCGAGCGGGTTTGGCAGGCGAACGCCGCGACTCGGGAGGAGTTGTGCTTCGACGTCGTTCAGATTCCGGCTCTTCGCCCCGAGCAACTCGGCGGCCCCACGAATTCCCTGGACGGCTTGCTGAATCCGGGTCGAATCATCGCCGAAGTCCGGACCGCGAAACGCTGCCGAAACGTGGACGGCGCGAAAGGCGTGGTCGAGGTCCTCGACGTCGAAGAGCTTCCATTCGAATTTGTCTTTCCGAAGCCAGAAGCGTCGTTTCACGCCTTTCCCTTCGGCCCCGGACAGCACCGCGATCACCGCCGCTTCCTGTCGATCCTCCGACCAGCGGACGTGCCGCAGTTCGTATTTCTCGAAGGTGACCAGTTCGTTCATAATCACCGACCACCCGACGCGATCCCAGATCACCTGCGCTTCGACCGCGTGGAGCTCGGCTGAGCGCTGGCCGTTAACGCGACTCAACTCGAAGTTCATGCGATCGACATCGAACAGTTCGTCGATGTCGGTGCCCGTTTTCATCACCGTGCGCATCCGATCGAAGATTCGTCCAAACTCGATTTTCTCCGAGGGGGACACCGACGACACGTTCGCGAACGCCTCGGCCGCATCGATTCGATCGCTCTCGCGTTCGGCTTCCAGATCGACCGGCGCGGCGCGATTCTTCTGGACGAACCGCCAGGCGACCCAGCCGCCGCCGATGGCGAGAATGCCGAACGCAAGCGCGAGCCCGACCGCGAACAAGGCCAACAGTTTCTTGTCCACCTGCGGTGGCGCGGTTCGTTTCCGTTCCATAAGCCTCTCTCACACAATCGAGTGCCGACGAGTACACCACTCAATTGGAATCGATTCAGGCCATGCCCGTCAAACAAAATGAACGACCGATCATTTGTTGCGAAGGAACTCCTCGTAGTCGCGGAGCAGGGAAGCGAGGAAGGTTCGCGCTTCGTCGTCGTCCGCGATTTCGGAACGGAGGCGATACTCCATCTTCTCAATGAGTCGATCCACCATGCGAAAGGCCAGCCGCTCGCGACCGCGGGGCACCATCTGGCGAAACCGCTGCAGGAAGGAACGAATCAAGCCGCGATCGGCGGGAGTCAGAGCACACAACTGAGTCGGGGTGAACGCGTACTCCGTCGAAACGTATTCGAGGAGTTCGTCCGCAGTTTCAGGCCCTGCACCAGCGGCACGTTCCCGGACCACAATCGTACCGGCCGCGAGGTCGCCGAGACGTTGGCGGTTCGCTGTCAGCAGGATCAAGAGCGCGCCGAGCATTTGAAACGCCGGCAGAAAGTCGGCGACCGCGAGCAGGTTTCGGATGCACGCCGCCCGCGCATCGATCGGGGCACCGTTCTGCTGCACGACGCGAATCTTCACGAACTTCTTACCCGGAGTCTGCCCGTTCCACCGCATCTCGAAGTAGACGCCGTACCCGAACCAGAGGAGGTACATGCCGCCGACCACGATGGCGATGAACAGCGTGTTGGCTTCTTTGAACGGGTTCGCCTTCATGCCGACACTGAAGAAGAGGATGCCGACAATCACGATGATGGTGAGCAGCACTTTCCAGAACCAGTCGACGACCTGGGCGAGGAACCGGGTGCCGAGCCCGGCCAGTTCGAGATCGACGCCGATTTGCTCGGGCGTTTCGATCCGCATTTCGTCCGTCCACCGCATGCCATTCCTCGGATAGAATTGCCGGTGCCGCCGCAAGACGACTCGTTTCGGGAGAGAGCCATTCGCCAGACACGTCGGGAACGCTGGGCCGAACTCTCGTCGCTGCTCGACTCGGTCGGGCGGCGCGGGGCGTCCGTGCTGTCGGTTCAGCAGGTCAAGCGTTTGTGCAGCCTGTACCGCCAGGTGACGATCGACCTCTCGCAGGCGCGGGCGTCCGGCGACGATCCAGCCGTGATCCAGTATTTGAACGCATT
Organism: Gemmataceae bacterium; assembly: GCA_043733485.1. Lineage (GTDB taxonomy): Bacteria > Planctomycetota > Planctomycetia > Gemmatales > Gemmataceae > Urbifossiella. Next base: position 1,424 of record JAYTGN010000266.1, on the reverse strand, counting down.
GGCGGCCCGCGCTCACGGTCGAGTTTATGCCGGGAAGCGGCTCGAGTTCCGCCCCATTCTTCGCTTCGCGACCACGGGGTTCGCGCGAACTCTGAGGCGAAACGTGCAGGTCGTGTCGGTCGCCGCCGCCGTCTTCCTGCTCACCTCGCTCGCCTCGATGCTCGCGGTGGTTCGCGACCCCGAACTCGCCTACTCGCTCTTCGACGAACGCGTGGTCGAGTACGAAAACATCCGCCTCGAAAAGCAGGAAGGCGAGTACCGCGGCAACTTCACCTTCGACGTTTCCCAGAGCCCGCTCGTCGCGGCTCAAATCATCGGCAACAACGTCAAGGTCGCCATCTTCGGGTTCGCCCTCGGCGCACTCGGCTGCGTACTCGGGCTCTTCCTCCTCATCTTCAACGGCCGCATGCTCGGCACGCTCTCCGGACTCGTCTGGAACGGCGGCTACTTCCTCGGATTCTACTCGCTCGTCCTCACCCACGGCGTACTCGAACTCTCGGCCATCTGCATCGCCACCGCGGGCGGGCTCAAACTCGGCTGGGCACTTCTGGCCCCCGGCCGGTTCACGCGGGCCGTTGCGTTCCGTTCCGCTTCGGGAGACGCCTTCGCCCTGCTCGCGGGTTCCATCCTCATGCTCGTCGTGGCCGGGATCATCGAGTCGTTCGTGACGCCGCACTTCTCGGCACCGGTCCGCTGGTCGTTCGCGTTCGGAACGGGAATTCTGTTCGCACTCTATGCGATGCTGGCGGGGCAAAATAAACGCAGCGTAGTCTGGGTCGCAGTGGTGTAATGCACCGCAAGGCACACCGGCGATGAATGAGGAGCGAACTTCACTCCCACTCGGCCCCGGGGATACCCATAACTTCTGATGCACCCCAATCCAGTTCGTAGACTCCATCACGAACGTGACGGTGGAACGAGGACCACGGATAATCCTTGACGCGAGAGGTTAGTCCATGCTTCACCGGATTCCAGTGAAGGTAGTCGAAGCATCGTTTGAAATCCTCTTCGTCGCGAACTGTATGTTCCCAAAAACGCTTTTGCCAAACCGCTCGCTCACGGTGTTTTCGACGGGAGCGCGACACACTGGCCTCAGTTCCTCCACTTTTGAGATGCGCACGGGTGAACAACTCTTTGATTTGTCCCCACCGTCCAGAGTAGTCAGCGTCTCCTTCATGAAGCGTCCAAATAGTATGAAGGTGATCTGGCAGGAGAACGATCGCTTCTATCGAGAAAGGTCGCTTCGCGAGAATCTCTACGATTGCCGCGTGAAGATGCGCCCGCCCGTTCTCAGTGGTCAGGATCGGTCGCCGGCCTTCTGTGACGATGGTGAAAAAAAAATGTCCCCCCAGGTAAGTAGTTCCGCACGTAATTTGGCATCGCATGATCTCGTAGGGTGGGTCGAGTCTTCGAGGCCCACCATC
>JAYTGN010000265.1:0-11033 GCA_043733485.1 Gemmataceae bacterium | reverse complement strand
AATTGGTCGGGCATCACCCTTCAAATCGAAGGCAACTCGACCATCGTCTCGACGAACACGACGGCCAACCCGTTCTGGTCGTACCTGCTCACCGGCGGTAGCGACGTGAACGGCGACGGCATCGTCACCATCACCGTGAGCGGCGGCTCGCTCTGGGTGGTGAACGGCTTCGACCTCATCCGGTCGCCGGGCGTCCTGCCGGCTTCCGCCGGCCCCGCCGGCAGCCCGTGATCGATTGCCTGACGACTCGCGCGGCCCTCGGGAAACCGGGGGCCGCGTCGTTTTACCGCGGCACCCAGTTCGCAAAGTACACGGCACCAAGCAACTTCGTGATCTGCTTCGGCTCGCCTCCGATCGCCGGCACGATGAACAGTTGAGGGTACTTCCCCTCGAACGAGACGAACGCGAGTTCTTTCCCGTCCGGGCTCCACTTCACGCGGCCACACGGCGACTTACGAAACGTGACCTGCCTCGACTCGCGGCCATCGGTATTCACCACCCACACGTTCGCCACGCCGTCCTTCAAGGCGATGTACGCGATGCGCTTGCCGTCCGGTGCGAGGTGCGGCCCGTCCGTCGAGCCGTGATGGTCTTTCGGCGAAAGCTTGAACTCGACGTAGCGGTTCCCCTCGGTGAGTCGCTTCAGGTTCTTGCCGTCCGCATCGACGCGGTAGAGGTCGCCATCGCGGCGGATGAACACGATCGTTTTGCCGTCCGGTGTAAACTGAGGAGCGAAGCACTCGGGGTGGTCGGGCGTGAGCGCGAGAGGCTTGCCATCTGGCAACTCGACGATGTTCAAACGGTAACCGTGGGCCGGGCCGGAGAAGACGACGCGGTCGTTCGTGGGGCTGAGTGCGGCCATGTAGATGTAGCCGAGTTTCGGGGCGACGAGTTGCGGTTTGGAGCCGTCCGCATTGGCCTGAACCACGTGGCCGGTCGCGCCATCGTGGACGGTATAAAGCATCCGCGTGCCATCGGCGGAGAGCGAGTAGCCGTAAGCGTCTTTCCACTTCTTGTCGATGCGGTCGCCGTCCGTGAGGTTGGTGACTTCGGTGCCGTCGGATCGGCAGCGGTAGACGTGCGATCGGCCGCTGCCGTTGGATTGGAAGTAGATCCACTTCCCGTCGGGGCTCGCGGTCGGGTAGTCGGTGTTCTTGCCGAGTGCGGCGACTTTCTTCAGCCCGGTTCCATCGCTCTTCACGGAATGAATGGCACCGACCACCGGTGTCGATTCCACGCCCCCAGGGATGTCTTTCGAGGTGTATTCCCCTTCCCAAGTCTTGAGCGAGAAGACGAGTTCGCCGAGCGGCTCGGGCTGGGGTGGAAGCAGGATCGCGGCACCGGCCAGGAACGTGCGACGCGTGAACATGGGTTCGCCCTCTTGTTCGGGGTGATCTTATCGTTTACCTTCAACATCACCCTGCACCCGCCTCGCCGGTACGCACGCATGCGATTCGCTCTCCTGATTGGCGGCGTCTTCCTCTCAGCCCTCGCGGCCCGCGCCGCGGACCCAGTCGATTACCGCAAGGACATTCGGCCGGTGCTGCAGGAGCGCTGCTTTGCGTGCCATGGTGCCTTGAAGCAGAACTCGAAGCTGCGCGTGGATAGTGCCGCGGCCCTGCTGGCTCGCGGTGTTGTCGTTGCCGGCAAACCGAACGCCAGCGACCTGCTGGCACGCGTCGCTTCCCAGGACGATGAGACCCGGATGCCCCCGGAAGGACTTGCGCTCAAGCCCGAGCAAATCGCTGCGATCAAGGCGTGGATCGAACAGGGAGCCAAGGTTCCCGCGAACGATCAGCCGGAGCCCGATCCTCGCGATCACTGGTCGTTCCGCACGCCGAAGCCGCCAGCGATTCCGCAACCCGCTCCGCAGTTCGCCGTGCGAAATCCGATCGATGCGTTCGTCTCGGCGAAGTGGATCGAGAAGGGTCTGAAGCCCGTTCCGTTCGCGGATCATCGGCTTCTGCTTCGTCGCGTCTACCTCGATCTGATCGGACTGCCGCCGACGTCGGAACAGACCGAAGCGTTCCTCAAGGATCCTTCGGATGCCGCATATCAACGGATCGTGGAGGAACTGCTCGCCTCACCGCAATACGGCGAGCGTTGGGGCCGGCACTTCTTGGACGTGTGGCGCTACTCCGACTGGTGGGGTCTGGGCGCGGAACTCCGCAATAGCCAGAAGCACATCTGGCACTGGCGCGATTGGACGGTCGAGAGCTTCAACGCGGACGTGGGCTACAACGAGATGCTCCGCCAGATGCTCGCCGCGGACGAACTTTATCCCACGGATAACAAGAAGCTGCGGGCCACGGGCTTCCTCGCCCGGCCGTACTTCCTGTTCAACCGCACGACCTGGCTCGATGAAGTGGTCGAGCACACGGGCAAGGGCTTTCTCGGGCTCACGTTCAACTGCTCGAAGTGCCACGACCACAAGTACGATCCTATTTCGCAGATGAACTACTATCAGTTCCGTGCGGTGTTCGAGCCGTATCAGGTGCGGACGGACTTCGTCGGCGGCGAACTCGACATCGAGAAGGCGGGCCTGCCGCGTGCCTTCGATTGCAGCCTGGAGACGAAGACGTTCCTGCACATTCGCGGGGACGAACGCAACCCGGACAAGGGTCGCGAGATCGTGCCGGGCTTGCCGGGCTTTCTGTCTCCGAACGCTATGAAGTTCGCTGCGGTGAAGTTGCCTCCCGCCGCGTACGAGCCGGGGATGCGGCCCGAGATCGTCGCCGCACATCGCAAGCAGGCCGAGGCCAAGCTCGCGATGGCCACGGCGGAGCTTGCGAAAGCGATGGCGGCCCACGGCGAGGCCGAAAAACTGGCGCTGAAGGAACCTCAGCAACCGCCCGCCAAACCGAAGGCACCCACGATACCGACGGACGGCAAGCTCGTGTTCCAGGACGACTTCGCCAAGGCCAACCAGGATGTTTGGGAGCCCGGCCCCGGCACCTGGAAGCACGAGAACGGGAAGCTGCTTCAACTGAAGCCCGATGGCGACCGCTCGTATTTGCGGTCCAAGGCCCCGATCCTCGCCGACTTCCACGCGACGTTCAATTTCACCATCACCGGCGGCATGCCCTACCGCTCGGTCGGCATCGCCTTCGACGTGGCCGACGACAACGAAGCACTCGTGTACGTGAGTGCCGCCGAGGGCGCGCCCAAGTTGCAGATCGCGTATAAGCAGAAGGGTGCCTACGTCTATCCGGAAAATGGTGCCCTCGCTCGGCCCATCCCGATGAACAAGCCGATCGAACTGGCGATTCGCGTTCGCGGCTCGCGGGTCAATGTCGCGCTCGACGGCAAACACGTTCTCGCCTACGACCTGCCGCTGCCGCGCAAAGCCGCCAAGTTGGACTTGATCACCTACACGGCCTCGGCCGAGTTCACGGGTTTTGCGCTGCGCGAACTGCCGAAGGACGCCGAGTTGCTCGCCCCCAGCGGAACGGTTGCCTCCAAGCCGGAGATGACGTTCGAACTGGCGAAGGCGAAGCTGGCGACGGCTGAAAAGGAAGTTGCCGCGTTGAAGGCGGAGATGGTAAAGGTCGAACAAGCTGAGAAGAATCCGTCCGATCCGAAGTTCGCGCTGCGCGGCGCGATGAAGTCGAAAGAGAACAACCTCGAAGCGGATGCGGTGCGGCTCAAGCCGTTCCCGCAGACCAGTACCGGCCGGCGCACGGCGCTCGCCAATTGGATCGCGGATTCCGCAAACCCGCTCACGCCCCGCGTCGCGGTGAACCACCTCTGGCTGCGCCACTTCGGCCAGCCGCTCGTGCCCACCGTCTTCGACTTCGGCCGCAAAGGCACCGCACCTTCGCATCCCGAACTTCTCGACTACCTCGCCAGCGAGTTCGTGGAACACAACTGGAGCCTCAAGCACCTTCACAAGTTAATGGTCACTTCCAGCGTTTATCGGCTCTCGTCGTCGTCGCTGAATGCCGGTGAGAACCTGCCGCGCGATGAGGCGAACCGCTACCTGTGGCGGATGAACTCGCAGCGGATGCAGGCGCAGACCGTGCGCGATAGCTTGCTGCATCTGGCCGGCGACCTCGACCCGACCCGCGGCGGCCCGCCGATTCCACTCGCGGAGCAGGATGCGTCGCGCCGCCGAGCCATGTACTTCTTCCACTCGCACAACGAACACGACAAGTTCCTGGACATCTTCGACGACGCGAACGTACTCGAGTGCTATCGCCGTTCCGAGAGCATCGTGCCGCAACAGGGCCTCGCACTTTGGAACAGCAAGTTCGCCCTCAGCATGGCCGGGAAGATCAACGACCGGCTTCAGGTGAAGTTCGGTGCAACCGACGAGGCGTTCGTGAAGGCCGCGTTCGAAGCGATCCTCGGCGCTTCGCCCAATGCCGAAGAATTGAAGGTGAGCCTCGAGGCACTGGCGGAGTTGAAGGCCGAACTGAAGGACGTGAAAGAGCCCGAGCGCGCGAAACGCGCCCGGGTTCAGTTGATACAAGCGCTGCTCAACCACAACGACTTCGTCACCGTTCGGTGAACGAATTCCCAAACGGAAAAAGCCCATCCGCCAAGGGGAGGCGGATGGGCTTTTCGCGAGTCAACGACCTGGGCGGGTCAGTCTTCTCGCTTGGCTTCAGCGATGCTCTTGATCTTCTCACCGAGCAAGGCGACATCGAACGGCTTCTTGAAGACGTCGTTGAACCCGTGCTGGGAAAGTTGCTCCGGAGCAGCCTCATCTTCGCTGGCGAGGCCAACGATCAGAGTGCCGGTATGGGTCTCGTCGGCCCGGAGTCGGGCGACGATCTGGATCGATTCGGCGCGGCCGAGACCGAGATCGATGATGATCGTGTCGGGCTGAAAGTTCCCGGCCAACATGCCGGCTTCGAAGCCGCTGTTGGCGTACTGGAACTTGTAGTCCTCGTTTTCCGGCAGGAGTTCCTTGATCCGATCGTTGAACAGCTTCTCGGTGCCGATGAGGAGCACCTTGTGCCATTCTTCCTCTTCGAGTTCCCCGAGCGGCATCCCGTGTTCCTTGAGGAACCGGATGAGTTGTTCGCGGGGAATTCGTCGATCCTGGCTGCCGGGGATGCGGTATCCCTTGAGCCGGCCGGAATCGAACCACTTCGAGACCGTCCGGGGTGCGACTTTACAAATCTTCGCGACCTGGCCGGTGGTGAACACCTTTTTCATTGCGAGGCACTCCGTTTGAACTCGCTCGACCCCGCTATCGCCGCGGCTGTTGCCGGCCATCCGTGGCGAGTGGCGCGTGTCTGGCCCCGGTCGGCGCCCCCGGGGCTGGGGGGCTTGAGCCGGTCGTCGCGGCTACCGCGGCGGGGCCTGACTCGTGGGGGGAAGCCCAAAAGCTTTTCTCCCACGATCGAACAGCCTGCGCGGGCCGGGATTGCGAAAGCTCGGGTTGTTCACCCGAATCCCGCAGACGACGGCTTCGACGCCACTTGTTTCGACCATTTCAACCCGCGAACTTTGCAAATCCCGAGAAACTAGGGTATTGGCACGCGTTCGAGGTTGCCGTGGGGGTTTGGGCCCTTGGGGCGGACTCGGTACTGGAGGCCGACCATCGGCTCCCGGTTGTGTCCGCGCTGTCAGTCCCAGTAATCGTGTCGAATGGAGGTGAATCTTCGGTGTTACGTCATTCTCGGGACGTGCCTTCCGTGGCAAGAGGACGGGTCGAGCCGGTTGCTCCGGTTCTACCGTCTCGGCAACCCATCATAGACAGCCCGCGGACCGGGAAAGTGGCCGAGCATCCCTAAACTGAAATCCATGACCACACTCTCGCACTTCGACGAATCGGGCGCGTCTCGGATGGTGGATGTCGGCGCGAAGGCCGAGACCGAGCGGCTCGCGCGGGCCTCCGCCCTCGTTCGTATGTTGCCGGCCACGCTCGAACTCATCCGCGACCGCAAACTCTCGAAGGGCGACGTAGTCGAAGTCGCCCGCCTCGCAGGCATCATGGGCGCGAAGAAGACGGCGGATCTCATCCCGCTCTGCCACCCGCTACCGCTCAATTCCGTCTCGCTCGACTTCGCGTTCCTGGAACCGGATTGTCTGCGAATCGAGGCGACGGCGAAAGTTTTCGGCCGCACCGGTGTTGAAATGGAGGCCCTCGCTGCGGTTAGCGTAGCAGCCCTGACGGTGTACGACATGTGCAAGGCAGTCGACCGCGGCATGACCATCGAGTGCATCCGACTCGAGGAAAAGTCCGGCGGCAAAAGCGGGCACTACCTTCGAATTGGCGAACCGGCGACGTGAGTCGCCGGGTGAGATATGAAACCCGGCGACTCACGTCGCCGGTTCGCCAATACGGTGGTAATTAGTCGGCACGCAGGGCAGGAGGCCGCGCCGTGGGAACCGTCCTAACTGCAGTCCAACCGAAAGCCCAACGCCCGGCGGGATCGCTGTTCGGTCCAGTCGCCTCGGACATCGAAGAAGCCGACCGCATCTTCACGGCAACGCTCGCCCAGTACCGCTCCCCATTCGGCCCGCTGATCCAGCACCTCAAGCACTACCGCGGCAAGCGCCTCCGCCCTGCCCTGCTCCTGCTCACCGCCAAAGCCTGCGGCAAGATCGTGCCCGCCCACCATACCCTCGCCGCCGCCGTCGAGATGATTCACACTGCCACGCTCGTTCACGACGACGTGTTGGATGAAGCCGAGGTTCGACGCCACATTCCCACTGTGAATGCGGGTTGGGGGAACAAGGTCAGCATCCTGCTCGGCGACATGCTCTTCACGCACGCCTTCCATCTGACCAGCACCGCGGACGTGCGAGCCTGCCGGATCATCGGCGACGCCACGAACCGCGTCTGTGGGGGCGAACTGAAGCAAGTTTGCGGACGCGGCAACCTCGAACTCACCGAAGCGGACTATTTTGCGATCATCGAGGGAAAGACCGCCGCCCTCACCGAGTGTGCGGCAAGGCTGGGCGCACTCTATGCCGGAGCGTCGGAGGAAGTCGCGGAGCGGCTGGCCAACTTTGGTCGCGGGCTCGGCCTCGCCTTCCAGATTGCCGACGATCTGCTCGATCTCACCGGTAACGAAGAGACCGCGGGCAAGACCCTCGGCACCGACCTCGAACAGCGCAAACTCACGCTCCCCGTAATCCACTGCTTGAACGCGCTGCCTCGCCCGGAGGCCGCGAAGCTGCGTGCCCTGATCCAGGATGGAGGCATGCACCTCGGCGAACGCGCTCTCGACGCACTGGAGAAGACGGGGTCCTTAGCTTACGCGCGCCGTCGGGCCGAGGAGATTGCAAAGCAGGCTCGTCAAGAACTGGAGTGCCTGCCGCGATCGGAGAGCCGAGCGATTTTGGAAGCGATGACCGAGTGGTGCATTCGCCGCGAGCAGTAAGAATCAGTCGGCGATCAGGGCCTTGGCTTCCCGAGCGACGGTTTCGATCAGCGACTCCAGGGCCCCGGGGCCGACGGCGGCAATCACTTCCTGATAAATCCCGTAGCCGTAACTCGAGGCTGGGGGCAGGTAGCCCGGCTGCCAATCGTCGGTAATCGTCGAGACCATCACGGCCAGATTCGGGAAGCGTTCTCGCAGCGTCGTCTGGAAGGTCTGGTACTGTTCGCCGGCGGTGAAGACCCAGAGCGAGTCGCCGAGCCGCCAGATGCCGACGGGGAAGGGGTAGCTCTTACCTTCGGGCAGCGAGTCGAGGCGGGCCAGTTGCCGATTCATGCGTTCGACGTGAGCATGAGCATCGCGGATGCCGACCTCATCGTTCGCTGTCGCTTCCGCGGCTTCCCACTTCGCCAGTTCCGCCTTCGTTTCCTCGACCGTCGGCAGATCGACGCGATAAGCCAGAGGCGTCGTGAACCGCTTCGAGGCGAAGCGTTGCTGAAGCAATAACTCAGACTCGCCGAGTGGCCGGTGCTTCCAGGAGCCGAGGGTGGCCCCCGACACGACCGGCCCGGCATACTCGAAGTACGTGCCTGCGGGCGGCATCGCTTCAAACCCCGAGAGTGCCGCGAAGCCGAGTTGCCTACCGTTGCGATCCGCGACGGCCGTGTCGCCGACGTAACCTTCGCGCGGCCCGAGTTCGCCGGACGCACCTTGAAGGAAGAGGCACGGCGCGTTCGTTTCGCGCTCGACGACTTCGCGCATCGCACCGACGTAATCGGGGCTGACGAGCGTGTTCTCCCAAGCGAGCGTCGTCGGGTGGCACGCGTAGTTCACAATGGTGCCGAACACTCGCGAACCCGCAAGCGGTTCGGCGACGACCTTCGCAAGCGTCACGGTGTCGTCCGCGGGGCCGGTGGGGTTGAACCCGCAGACGATTTGCTTCGTCGCTTCGTCCCAGAAGTCGCGATGCGCGGCCAGCGAGCAACGCGACTTGCCGTACACGATCGTGGCGGGTTGAAGCTTCCCGACGACCTCCTTCGCCAAGTTCGCACAAGTCTCGGCAACCGAATCTAGATACGGGCCGATGAGGTCGCCGCCGGGCAGGTGGGCCCGCGACCGCGACAGCCACGCCGAGCCGTGCGTGTGCGAAAGCGCGATGTGGACCTGTTCGGGCGGAATGCCGGACTCCGCGTGAACCCGCGCCTTGATCGCGTTCGTTTCCACCGCTTCGAGGAGGCAGTGATCGATACCGATGACGAGGAGCCGGTGCGCTTCGAAACCCGGTTTCTGCTTTGGAAATCGGGTTTCTTGCGCGCTCAGAAACCCGGTTTCCAAAGCAGAAACCGGGTTTCGCGCCTCGACGAGCATCGCCGTGGCCATGAGCGGGCGATGCACGCCCGTCGCGACTTCGTGTAAAGCCGCGCCCCACATGCGATGGTAGATGCCCGCCGGCGGCGTGATGTCCGCCTGGGCGAACGCGGCCCGGCAGCGCGTCTGCGGCGTATCCACTCGCGTCATGTTGGCTCCTCGTCGAACAGCGTGCCCTTCGGGTTCAACAGCGACCACGCCACGGCGTCCGCAGCGAACAGCACGATCACCAGCAAGAGCGCGTTGTTCCAGTCGCCGGTCTCCTTCACGATCCAGCCCACGACGAACGGGAAGAGCCCGGCCCCGATGTTCCCGCACATGTTCATGGTGGCGAAGACGGTGGCGACCCGTTTGCCGCCGTACGTGATCGCGACGGCGTACCCGCTGACTCCGGCGAAGTAGCCGCAAAACGCACCGGCCGAGAGTGCGAACACGAGCAAGTTCAGACTCTCGGCAAAGTAGGCGACGAGGCTGAACCCGGCGGCGGCGGCCATGGCGATGGCCGCGAGCCCTTGCCGGCTCAGTCGCGGGTTGCCGGTCTTGCGCAGGAGCCAGTCGGAAAGCGTTCCGCCGAGCAAGCCGCCGATCATCCCGCCGACGCCCGGCCAGATCGCGAGTTCGCTGGCTAGAATCGCGTCGACGCCACGCGTCTTCGTGAGGTAGCGAATGAACCAGGTGAAGAAGAACGCGACGCCCGCGGCCCGAAAGAACTGCTGCAAGCACAGAAAGATCATCGGCACATCGGTGAGCAACTTCACCCAGTTCACGGGCTGATCGTTCGAGTTCGGGATCGGTTCGTGGAACCGCGGAATCACCAGCGCGAAGGCCAGTGCCCAGACGAGCCCCGGAATGGCGTACAGCAGGAAGACCGTTTGCCAGGTGTTGTTCAGGAGCAGTTCAGCCGTGATGCGTGGCGAGATCATCCACCCGATGGCCATACAACAGCCGAGCGAACCGGAGGCGAAGGCGCGGCCCGTGGGCGGAAACAATGCCCCGATGCTCTTGCTGGCACAGGGGAACATGCCGGACTGCGCGACTCCCATCGCGCTCCAGAGCACGATGAGGAGCGGGAAGCCCGTGGCCAGGCCGACCATGCCCGTGCAGATGGACCAGACGATGGCGAAACCAATCAGCGAGAGCCGGCTTCCGAATCGATCCACGAGCCAGCCAGCGGGAAGCTGGCACAGGGCGTAGAACCAGAACCAGCAGCCCATCACGAGGCCCATGTCTTGCGGGCCGAGGCCGAGTTCGCGTTCGATGTCTTCGGTCGGCACGCCGAGCGCCGAGCGCTGGACGTACGCGATTACCGTGGCCAGGCACAAAAAGGAGAGGACGCCGTAGCGCATGGGTTATCCGATCGCGGCCTTCATCCGTTCGAACAGGCGGTCCACCTCGTCGGCGGTTTCCGCGTCCAGTTCCCAGCCGTACGGCTTGCGTCGGCGTGCGGATGGGAACAAACCGCGCTTCACCATGAGGTGTTTTTCCACCGCGAGGAAGCCATCGAGCCCCGCTTGAAGTTGCAGGCTCACGATGGCACAGATCGGGAAGTAGATGCGATACGCGGCTTCTTCGTCACCGCGTGTGAGCGCTTTCCACACGGCGACGATCCCGTCGAGCAGGTCCATGCCGGGCATGGTGCCGACGATGCCGCGACGGAAACTATCGATGAGGAAGACGCCGCCGGAGCCCTCGAAGATGCGGGCCACGCCATTGGTCGCATCGCGAAGTGCGGAGATGTTCGGGCCGTTCGGCGCGGCTTCCGGCTTGAAGAGAATCTTGTCCGGGCCGTAGCGTTCGAGCAGTTTCACGTACACGCCCAGCGGGATGGCCTGACCCACGTAGCCCGAGGCATCTTGAACGATGACGGGAATGCCGATGCCGTCGGCGAGCGCCCGGAAGTGATCGACGAGATGCGCTTCGTTCAGGCGACTGGTCAAGGGCGGCACGGCCATCACGGCATCGCAACCGGCCGCTTCCGCGGCTTTGGCAAAGCCGAGCGCTTGCTTGGTACTCTCGGCTCCGACGGCCGCGAACACCGGCCCGCGACCGGCCGCGAATTCGACCAGCATCTTCGCCAGTGACACCCGCTCGTCACTGGTGAGCTTGAGCGTCTCGGAGACCATGCCCGTGCCGAGGCCATCGGCACCGACGGTGAACGCCCAATCGACGGAACGCTTCAAGGCGACCGCGTCGATTTCGTCGTGTTCGGTGAACGGCGTGTGGGCAATCGCCAGCACGCCGTGAAGTGGTTTGGGCATGGATGCTCCGAAACCCGGTTTCTGCTTTGGAAACCGGGTTTCTCTCTGCGTTTTGAGAAACCCGGTTTCC
>JAYTGN010000264.1:0-25945 GCA_043733485.1 Gemmataceae bacterium | reverse complement strand
GATCGATACGAACCGACGCGCGGCTTCTACAAGAAGCGTGGCTACGCGGTTGCAGCCCACATCCCCGACTACTACGCCGACGGCGACGGACTCGTGATGTACAGCAAGCGGCTCTGAGCGTTCCACTAACATAAGCGAATGACCCCAGCTTCCCTCCCGCAACTCATCACCGACACGGTGCTCAACCCCGACTTCCGCCGTGCGACCTTCGGCGGCGCGGTTCGTGGCACGCCCACGGAATGGGTGCGAGTCGTACTGCGGCCCGTCGAGCTTCGCGGCCAACTGCACCTCCAGTTCTCCTACTTCGACGGCAAGAAAGACTTCGCCAAGAACTTCACGCGGCCCGAGGCCGAGGCACCGCTCGCGGAACTATTCCAACTCGGCTACGCGGGCATTCACCTGGAAACGGCCCGTGAAGAGATCGACATCCGCACTACGAAGAGGGGGAAGGTCTTCGTCGGCCGCAAGCAGACAAAGGAACACGTGGCAGCGGCTGAACCGCACAATCGGGTGAAGGATGTGCCGCTGCCCGAGGGCCGTGCCGATAAGTTGCTGCACGTGATGGGCATCGCGACGGCCGATGGCCGCGTGCGGCCGACGATGCGGGCCAAGTTCACGCAGATCAACGAGTTCCTCAAACACCTGACGCACTCGCTGGACGATGCCGGGTTTGGTCGGGGTGGCACCGGCTTCCAGCCGGTGCAAGCTCAAGAACACCGGCTGGAAGCCGGTGCCACCCCAGAACTGCGCTCGCTGGGTCGGCCACTGGACATCCTCGATTGCGGCTGTGGGTCGAGTTACCTCACGCTCGCCGCCCACCACTACCTCAACGACGTACTCGCGATCCCCGCCCGGATCATCGGCGTCGATGTGAACGAGGAGTTGATCCGCAAGAGTACCGAACGCGCGGAGAAACTCGGAACCGTCGGGTTGAATTTCGCGTGCGGGCGGATCGGTTCACTCGACGCGAAGCCCGACATCGTCTTGGCGCTTCACGCCTGCGATACCGCGACCGACGACGCCATCGCCCAGACGATCCTCAGCGGCGCGAAGCTCCTGCTCAGCGTGCCGTGCTGCCACCATCACCTGAACGATTCCATCCGCTCGGAAGGCTCGGCGGAGGTGCTGCGCCCGATCTTGCGGCACGGCATTCTTCAGCAGCGCACGGCCGACCTCATCACGGATGCGTTCCGCGCCCTCGTCCTGCGGATCATGGGCTACCGCACGGAGGTCGTGGAGTTCGTGAGCCCGGAACACACGGCCCGGAACCTCATGATCCGGGCCATTGCGGGTTTACCCATCGGCGAGCCGGCGTTCGTGAACGAGTACCGCGAGATGAAGCGGTTCTGGAACGTGACACCCTACCTCGAGACGCTGCTTCGGAGTTCGCACGCATGGCCCGTTTGAATTCCCTCCGACTCGTCTGGCAAGCGCAGCTACCGGATCACACGATCGGGGTTGCGTGGTCTTCGGATGGCAAGCACCTCGCGGCTGCGGCCGTGAGCGGCCCGATTGCGATCTTCGAGTCGAGCCAGGGGAAGGCCGTTCACGAGTTGAAGGGCCACGGCTTCGGCACGTCTGCCATCGCCTGGCAACCTGGGAGCGCGAGCGTCCCGCCCGCTCCGGAAAGCGGGCGGGACGCCCGCGCACCCAGGCTCGCTTCCGCGGGTCAAGACGGCAAAGTGCGGCTGTGGAATGAAGGCACCGAGGTCGCGGCCCTGGACGGCGGTTCGGCCTGGGTCGAACATGTGAAGTGGAACGCCTCGGGAACCTGGCTGGCCGCGAGTGCCGGGAAGAAGGTCCGCATTTGGGACGCGACCGGCACGTTGATTCGCGAACTGCCGCTCCAGGCGGGAACCGTCACCGATTTGGCCTGGCGGCCTGGCACCAATCACCTCGCGGTTCTCGCTTACGCCGCGGCCAACATCTTCGACCCGGCCACCGGCGAACTCGTTCGCACTTTCGCCTGGAAGGGTTCGCCCCTCGCCATGGCCTGGAGCCCGGACGGCAAGGTACTCGCCCACGGCAACCAAGATTCGACCGTCCACTTCTGGTACACCGACACCGGCGCGGACCTCCAGATGTCCGGCTACCCCACGAAGGTTCGCGAACTCGCCTGGGATTTCACCAGCCGTTATCTGGCGACCGGTGGCGGGCCGATGCCGTGCCTCTGGGATTGCGGCGGGCCGCAGGGGCCGGAAGGAACGAAGCCGCAGATGCTCGAAGGGCACGACGAAAACCTGACGGCCCTCGCTTACCAGGCTCGCGGTTATCTGCTTGCCTCGGCGAGCGTCGATGGCCGCGTGCTGCTTTGGCAACCCGCCAACAAGAAGGCACCGAAGGTCGGCGAGTTTCAGTTCAAGGGTGCGGAGGCGACCACGATCGCGTGGTCGCCGGACGAGAAGAGTCTCGCGGTGGGGTCCGGCAGTGGGGCCGTCGCGGTGTTACGAGTGGGGTAAAAAAAACCCGCCGAAAAGCGGGTTCTGTACATCGTGGTGGCGAGGTTCAACCTCCGCCAACGGTATCCCGACCCGAGGGGAAGCGAAACATGTGATGGCCTCCTGAGTTTGAGTATTCTACTGCCAGATCAGCCAGCAAGCAACAGTCCTACCACCTGGAACGTTTCTCGCCACCCAGCGATAGCGACGGTAATTCGGGTCGGCAAGATCGGGTGGAACAATTTCCTCCATTCCCGGCCAAGTTCCTTTATCCTCGAGTTTGAGAGGGCGGATGTCGACGTGGATTCGGAAATCGATGGTGAGTTGAGGCACCGGCCGATCGGAGTTCACGAGAGTGGAGTACCAATCGCGCTGGATCTTCTCGTCCAGGAGATTCCCATAAGCTTGAGGCCAACGCCACGCCACCGAAAAATCCACGGCCATTGGTGCTGGTGATAGCAAAGCCGGAAGAAAAACCAAGAGTACGGGAAACTCGCCTCCTGAGGTTTTGCCGCAGGGCAAGTACGCCATGCGATGCTGCGGGGAATGCAGTTCGAACTCCAGATTCTGAAAGGTCCTGGCGGATTCGGGACCCGTGAAACGATCGATGATGAAGTTCTGGATGCAATTCGCTGGCGCATGCACACTTCTTTCGTCGACAGTCCGAACGTCGCCATTTTTTTCGATGGTCACCACGACTCGTTCGGCTAATACGATCGGGAATCGCTTATCGGCCGATTCGTAGTGACTCACGATGCGATCGATCTCGACTTCGTAGTTCGACACGACCCGTTCCAGCGAGGAGTTGGGGTCGCTCGCTTCGTCGCGGTACATTCGGAATGCAGCGTAAAGCGTCTCGTAGATTAAAAAAGCAAGCCAGGCGGC
Organism: Gemmataceae bacterium; assembly: GCA_043733485.1. GTDB lineage: Bacteria > Planctomycetota > Planctomycetia > Gemmatales > Gemmataceae > Urbifossiella. The sequence goes on along the minus strand of JAYTGN010000264.1, from coordinate 22,622 downwards.
GGCGGGTACCCAAATCAAGGCGTGCTGTTCAAAATGGAATCCCGAGATTACCGCTCCACCACTTGCAAGAACGATAACGAAGTAGACGACATGGCTTCGATGCCAAGCCTTATGGATAGCGCGGGCCAAAGCCTCACACCAGAATCCGAATAGGGTTGTGCGCATCACGGAATGTTAATGCCTGAGGAAGGAGCCTGCTACTGGAAATTCGGGTGGGAAGCCTATTCTGCAACGCATCGGCTCAACGGTCTGATTCCTGCAGCGATGCGCGACGTTAAACTAATACTTTAAGTATGGTTGCGACGAACCGCAGCTTTTCGCCGGAAGAAGTCCTCGAGAGTCTCCCCAAATCAAACATTCGTCACAACCATCACAAATGGATCATCTTACGCCGACTTACAACACTCGCCTCATCGCGGTTCCTTGTAACAATTACACGCTTTCCCTATAACAGTAGCGACGCTGTTCCCAAGTCCCTTCCGTTCGCATTGTTTCCGGGTGAATATCGCGGTGTCCGTGCGGTCGGCTTGCCGACCCCGAATCCCGTTGCAGCACCCGTGAGGTAACCTGATGCCAAGCCTCAAGATGCGGCGAATCGATCTCTCGGCCTCCGGTGCCGCGGCCCAGATCAAAAAGCTCCGCGATCAGTTCCAGGCGGATGCCTACACGATCTCGCCCGCCAACAAGAAGCTTTACACCTCCGTGTTCGGGCAGCCCCTCACGGCGGCCGCCGCCGTGCAGCACATTTGCGAAGATGTGAAGGCGAAAGGGCTTACCGCCGTTCTGCAATACACCGAAGCGTTCGACAAGGTGAAGATGAAGCCGGACGCCTTCCGCGTGAAGCCGTCCGAACTCGCGGAAGCTCACAAGGCAGCGGGCGACGACTTCCTCGAGGTGCTTCGCCAGATCCGCTACAACGTGATGCAGTTTCAGTTCGGGCTCATGCACCGCGATGCCGAGATGCGCGTTTCCGGCAAGCACGAACTGCACCTCCGCTACCGCCCGATGCGGCGCGTCGGCGTCTACTGCCCCGGCGGTGCCGCGGCCTATCCTTCCACCTTGCTCATGACGATTTGTCCGGCTCAAGCTGCGGGCTGCGAGAACATCATCGTCTGCCTGCCGCCCAAGGACACCGGCGCCTATAACCAGGAGATGCTGGCGACCTGCTACGAGCTCGGCATCAAGGAAGTCTACCGCGTCGGTGGTGCCCAGGCCATTGCCGCGATGGCCTACGGCGTGGAGGGCCTCGAAGCCGTGGACATGATCGTGGGGCCGGGAAACCAACCCGTCGCCCTCGCCAAACGTTACGTCTATGGAACGGTCGCGATCGACTGCCACGCCGGGCCGAGCGAGATCATCGTGGCCGCGGACGATTCCGCCCATCCGGATTACGTGGCCCTGGACCTCATCGCCCAAGCCGAGCATGCTCCCGGCGCCGCCATTCTCGTGACCTGGTACGAGCCGCTAATCGAAGAGATGCAGGCGTCCCTCGAAAAGCGGTTGGCCAAACTCTCTCGCGGCGACATGGCCCGCGAAAGCCTCGAGCGCTACGGCGCGCTGATTCTTGCACCCGACAAGCAATCCGCCATCGACTGCGTGAATACGTTGGCCCCCGAACACCTACACATTCAGACCCGCGATCCGGACGGCTTCATGGACGAAATCGATAACGTGGGTGCCGTGTTCCTCGGGCCTTTCACGCCGGTGGCCGTCGGCGACTACGCGGCCGGCCCATCGCACGTGCTGCCCACGGGCGGCACGTCTCGCTTCAGCAGTGGCCTCAACGCCAACGACTTCCGCAAGCGCACCAGCGTGCTCCGCTTCACTCGCAACGGGCTGAAGGAAATCGCGGAAGACGTAGTCTTCCTGGCGAACAAGGAAGGGCTCACCGGCCACGCGGCGAGCGTCGAGATGCGGGCGAACGACAACGGCCCCGCCGCCCGACCCAAGCCCAAGCCGGAGAAGCAGGTCCCGGTCGTGGCCGGGGCGAAGAAGTAAGTGCCACTGCGCGAAACCGCAAGCGGCGAGTTTGAACATGCTCACGATTCGCGACAACGTCCGGGCTATGCAGGGGTACGTTCCCGGCGAACAGCTGAACGACCCGGCCATCATCAAGCTCAACACCAACGAGAACCCGTACCCGCCGAGCCCGCACGTCTTCGACGCGATCCGCGCCGCACTCACCGGCAACAACCTCCGCAAGTATCCGCAACCCCTCGGCGACACCTTCCGCCGAGCCGCGGGCCGCGTACTCGACATCGACCCCGATTCCATCCTCATCGGCAACGGTTCCGACGACCTGCTCACCATCCTCACGCGGACCTTCGTTCCCGAGGGCGGGCTCATCGCGAGCCCCACGCCGAGCTACATCCTGTACAAGAGCCTCACCGAGATTCAGGGGGCGCGGTTCGAGGCGGTCCCCTTCACCGAAGATTGGCAACTCCGCTTCCCCTGGCCGCGGGCGGACCTCGCGTTCCTTCCCAATCCGAATTCGCCGAGCGGCACGGTCGTGAGCGAAGCGAGCATCGCGGAGTTGGCCAGCCAGGTAAACGCGCTCGTGCTCGACGAGGCCTATGGGGACTTCAGAAACCCGGTTTCTGCTTTGGAAACCGGGTTTCTTGAGCATGAACAGAAACCCGGTTTCCAAAGCAGAAACCGGGTTTCGAGCCTTCCCCCCAACGTCATCATCACGCGGACGCTCAGTAAGTCGTACGCGCTGGCCGGCATTCGCTTCGGATACGCGATTGCCGACCCGAGCATCGTTCGCGAACTGAACAAGGTGAAGGATTCGTACAACTGCGACGTGCTGAGCCTCGCTGCCGCGACGGCCGCCATCGAGGATCAGGACTACTTCTTGGAGATCAAAGCGAAGATCATTGCGACGCGGAGCCGAATGGCTATCGAGTTGACGAAGCTCGGGTTCGAGGTGACTCCAAGCCAGGCCAACTTCGTCTGGTGTCGGCGAACGGATCGACCGGTGAAGCCGATCGCCGAGGAACTGAGACGCCGCAAGATTCTGATTCGCTACATGAACTACGACGGCTACGATGGCCTGCGCTTCTCCGTGGGCTCGGATGCCGAGATCGACCAGTTGCTCGCCGAGTTAAAGCAGTTCGTTTGAGAATGACGAGTTCGGTGTATAGCCGCTTGGAGTTCGGGGAAAACGAATGCGGGCGACCGAAGCCGCCCGCATTCTTTGCATTTCGAGGTCGATCGCGGTACGATCACTCGTCCAGCGGTGGCCAGTCCTTGTCGACCCCTTCTTTTTCGATGAGGTCGAGCTGTTCCTTGGTAATGTGGAACTCGGTCGCGATCTGCTTCTTCGATTCCAGTACGGTCACGCCGCCTACGTCCTGAGCTGAAACTAACGCCAGGAAAATCGACTTGCGCTCTTGTACTGTCAAGCCTTTGGAAGGCATGGGTGTTTGTCCTCCGAAACGGATGGGATATTCGCGGGAAGCGGGGCGGTGAAGCCACAACGGACCCTAACGAATGAACGTCTTACCTTCACTATATGCCCCGACCCGTAACTCGCCGGGCGGGAAAATGGCCATTTTTCTCGCTTTCCCATCCTTCCCATCCCGTTCCTTGCACAAACCCACACACTTGGAGAATTTTCCCATGGCATCTCAGCGAATGGCCGCCCTTGCGATCCTCCTAACCGCTTTCGTCGTCTCCAGTTCCGGACGACTCGCGAACGGCGATGAGAAACGGCCCTCGGCCGCGCGAGCTGACCGGCCAAAGCCCGCACTTCCGGCCCGAACTCCGGAATGGGTGAAAGATCGCCTCGCGGAGGTCGATGCCAAGCTCGACGGCGAAGCCAAGGATCTCGTCGGACTTTACCAGCACCTGCATGCGAACCCCGAGCTCTCGCTCCTAGAAGTGAAGACCGCTGCCCGCCTTGCCGAGGAACTGAAGAAACTCGGCTTCGAGGTCACCGAGAAGGTCGGCGGCACCGGCGTCGTCTGCGTTTTGAAGAACGGACCCGGCCCCGTCGTACTCTTCCGCACCGACATCGACGCCCTGCCGATCGCGGAGCAGACCGGCGTTCCGTATGCCAGCAAGATTCGAATGAAGGATCGCCTCGGCGTTGAAAACGGCGTCATGCACGCCTGCGGCCACGACGTTCACATGACTTCTTGGGTCGGTACGGCCCGCGTGATGGCCGCCCTCAAGGAGAAGTGGTCTGGCACGCTGGTGTTCATCGCCCAACCTGCGGAGGAAATCGGGGCCGGTGCCCGCATGATGCTCGAAGACGGCCTCTATAAGCGCTTCCCCAAACCCGACTTCGCCCTGGCTTTGCACGCCGACCCCACTCAACCCGCCGGCGTCGTCAGCTACACGGAAGGCCTGGCACTCGCCAATGCGGACACCGTTGATCTGCTCGTAAAGGGCAAGGGCGGCCACGGTGCCGCACCGCACGTCACCATCGATCCCATCGTGCTCTCGGCCCGGATCATTCTCGATCTGCAAACCATCGTGAGCCGCGAGACCAACCCGCTCGATCCGGTGGTCGTCACGGTCGGTTCGATTCACGGCGGCACCAAGCACAACATCATCCCGAACGAAGTGAAGATGCAACTGACCGTCCGCACTACCAAGACCGAAACGCGGGATCGCGTGCTCAAGGCCATCGACCGCATCGCGAAGGCCGCCGCCCTCGGAGCACTGGCTCCGGAGCCCGTCATGACCGTGAACCTGGACGAGTACACCCCGGCGACGCTGAACGACGTGCCACTCGCTCGCCAGACCGGCGACATCTTCAAGCAGGTCGTCGGCGAAGCGAATGTGAAGAGTCGCCCGCCGATGATGGGGGCGGAAGACTTCGGTCGCTACTCGCAGAACGGCGCGATCCCGACCTTCATCTACTTCCTCGGCACGATCACGCAGGAGAAGTACGACGCGGCACTCAAGCCCGGCGGACCGCTCCTTCCCGGCATGCACACGGATGGTTATGCCCCGATCCCGGAGCCGAGCATCCGCACCGGCGTCCGCACCGAATGCCTGGCGATCCTGAATTTACTGGGGAAGTAACTTGCCGCTTGCGGCTTCGCGATTGAGACTCGAATGCCTCCTGAGGTTCCCATGAAGCCGGCCCTCCTCCTCGCCCTGTTCCTTTCCTTAAGCGGCTCCGCCTTCGCTCAAGATGCTTCGTGGAAGGCAGGACTCGCCAAGGCCGTCATCACGCCCGAGACGAGTGTCTGGCTCGCGGGCTACGGCTCGAAGCGCGTGCCGGACGGCAAGCTTCACGACCTCTGGATGAAGGCGCTCGCACTCGAAGACCCCAAGGGCAACCGCGTGGTCCTCGTCACCAGCGACTTCCAGGGCATGCCGAAAGAAATGACCGATCGCGTCTTCGATCGCCTCAAACGCCAGCACAAACTCGAACGCACGCAGGTGATGATCACGTTCTCGCACAACCACTGCGGGCCGCGGCTCGGGAACGACCTCATCGATTACTACCCGGTCGAGGTGGACCAAGAAAAGCTCGTCGCCGAGTACACGACCAAGATGGAAGGCAAGCTCGTGGACATGGTCGGCGAAGCGTTGAGGAACCTCGCCCCAGCTACACTCGGCACCGGCCGCGGCAAGGCGACCTTCGCCGTGAATCGCCGCAACAATCGCGAGGCGGATGTACCCGCACTCTTGGCCAAGGGCGAACCACTCAAGGGGCCGGTCGATCACGCCGTACCCGTCCTCACCGTCACGAATGCGGACCAGAAACTCATCGCGATTCTCTTCGGCTACGCCTGCCATCCGACGACGCTCAGCTTCACGAAATGGTGCGGCGACTATCCCGGCTTCGCGCAATTGATCCTGGAGAAGAACCATCCCGGCGCGATGGCGATGTTCGTGAACACCTGCGGAGGCGACCAGAACCCGCTCCCGCGCCGCTCCGTCGAACTGTGCGAGAAGTACGGGACCACGCTCGCCACAAGCGTGGAAGAGGTCTTGAAGCAGCCGCTGAAGCCGATCGCGCCGGGTCTTAAGACGGCCTTCGAGTACGTCACGCTTCCCTACTTGAAGGTCGTGACCCGCGCCGATCTTCAGGCGGCTTCCAAGGATCCGAGCGCGATCAAGAAGCGGTGGGCCGAGCGGTTGCTCAAGCAACTCGACGCCGGGGAGAAGTTCGCGCCGACGTACCCCTACCCGCTGCACGCCTGGCGGCTCGGCACGGACACCTTGATGATCGGCATGGGCGCGGAAACCGTCGTGGACTACGCCTTACTCTTCAAGTCCGAGTTCGGCGCGGACACCTGGGTCTGCGGCTACGCCGACGACATGATCTCGTACATCCCTTCGAAGCGAGTCTGGACCGAAGGCGGCTACGAGGGCGGCGCAAACCTCTACGAATACGGCCGCCCGGCGCTCCGCTGGGGGGACGACGTCGAACTGCGAATCGCGAAGACGGTGATGAAGTTGGTGAAGGAGGTGGAGGCTAAATAGCCGTCGGCTTGCCGGCGGAACACAGTCGTCTGTTCTCACGCTAGGCCATCGGCTAGGTTGAATGCAGATTCTCCCGCCTCACTCCTCCCAACTAAACCTCATGCTCATTCGGCAACTTGCACTCGTTTCGACCTTGCTTCTCGCCGTTGCGGGAAGTTTGCGAGCGGCGGAACCCGATCCTAAGGCCGTCGAGTTCTTCGAATCGAAGATCCGGCCCGTATTCGTGAAGCAGTGCTATGCCTGCCACTCCGCCGAAGCCGTGGGCAAGAAGAAACTCAAGGGTGGGTTGCGCCTCGATTCGCACGAGGGACTGCTCAAAGGCGGCGACACCGGACCGGCCATCGTTCCCGGCGACCCCAAGAAAAGCCTCTTAATCAGGGCTCTGACGGGCGACGGCGTCGAGAAGATGCCGCCGGACAAGCCGCTGACCGCCGCGGTGGTTGCCGACTTCGAGAAGTGGGTGAAGGACGGCGCAGCCGACCCGCGAACCGCGGCTCAATCCACCTCGCCCGGCATCGACCTCACGGCTGCCAAGCAGCACTGGGCCTTCCAACCGATCCGCGTTCCCGCGAACCGCTCCCTCGACGACTTCATTCGCGCGAAGCTCAGTGACAAGGGGATGTCACTCGCTTCGCCTACGGATAAGCGAACGCTCATTCGCCGCGCCGCGTTCGACCTCACGGGCCTGCCGCCGACCCCGGAGGAGATCGACGCCTTCGTGAAAGACGCATCGCCGGAGGCCTATGCGAAGCTGATCGATCGGTTGCTCGCTTCTCCGCACCACGGCGAGAAGTGGGGCCGGCACTGGCTCGACGTCGTTCGCTATGCGGACACGGCGGGCGAAACCGCGGACTTCCCCGTGCCCGCCGCATGGCGCTACCGCAACTACGTCATCGAGTCGTTCAACGCCGACAAGCCGTTCGATCGCTTCCTTCAGGAACAGATCGCGGGCGACATTCTCGCCCGCACCGCGCCGCGCGAACAGCGTGAGAACCTCCTCACCGCGACCGGCTACCTCGCGATTTCTCGGCGCTTCGGGTTCGACGTTCGGGCCGATCACTTCCTCACGCTCGAAGACACCATCGACATCCTGGGCAAGTCCGTCCTCGGGCTCACCATCGGCTGCGCCCGCTGCCACGACCACAAGTACGACCCGATTCCCACGACCGACTACTACGCGCTCTACGGCATCTTCGAGAGTACGAAGTACGCACTGCCCGGCTGCGAGAAGGACAAGCGGCAACACGACCTCGTGCCCGTGGCGACGCCGGGCGAACTGGCCGCGATCGGTGGGCTCGCGGGCCGCGATTCGGTCTACGCCGTGAGCGAGGGAAGCCCGCACGACGCTCAGTTGCATCGCCGCGGCGACCCCGAGAATCGCGGCGACCCCGTGCCGCGCCGCTGGCTTACCATCCTCGGCAGCCAACCGCTTCCCAAGGATGCCGGCAGCGGACGGCTCGCCCTCGCCAATTGGCTCACGGAGCCTTCGAATCCGCTCACGGCCCGCGTGTTCGTCAACCGCGTCTGGCAGTACCACTTCGGCCGCGGGCTCGTGGAGACGCCCAACGACTTCGGCACCCGTGGCGCGAAGCCGAGCCATCCCGAACTGCTCGATTCCCTCGCCGACGGATTCATCAAAAACGGCTGGTCGGTGAAGTGGCTGCACCGGCAGATTGTGCTCAGTGCGGCGTATCAACAGAAGAGCGATGGCCCGGCCGATCGCGACCCCGAGAATGCGTGGCTTTCGCACTTCGCCCGGCGACGGCTCACGGCCGAGGAGATCCGCGATTCGATTCTCGCCGTCAGCGGCGACCTCGACCGCACACCCGGCACGGGCCACTCGTTCCCGCCCGAAGCGAGTTGGGGCTACACCCAGCACGCCCCGTTCCTCGCGGTCTACGAACACGACAAACGCAGCGTCTACCTGATGACGCAACGCATCAAGCGGCATCCGTTCCTCGGGCTCTTCGACGGCGCGGACACCAATCGCAGCACGGATAAGCGCGAAGCCACCAACGTACCCGCGCAGGGGCTGTACTTCTTGAACGATCCGTTCGTTCATGCGAAGTCGGCGAAGCTGGCCGAGCGGCTGTTGAAGTTGCCGGAGGGCGAGCGCTTGCCGCGATTGTTCCTGCTGTCGTTCGGTCGGATGCCGACGAGCGACGAGCAGCGGATCGCGACGAAGTTTGTCGGGGAGTATGGCAGCGCGATGGATAAGGACCGTGAGCGAACGGCCTGGGCCGCATGGGTTCGCGTGATGTTCGCGAGCAACGAATTCCTGTACGTGGATTGAGGCCGTTCATGTTCCAACACGATCCTTCGCGCCGGCACTTTCTCCGCTCGGCGGTGGCCGGCTCGGCACTCATGCCCGCGCTCGTCGGCGGGTTGCTTGCCGAGGAACGCACCGATGCGCTCGCTCCGAAGCCGCCGCACTTTCCCGGTAAGGCCAAGCGCGTCATCTTCCTGTTCATGAGCGGCGGCGTGTCGCACGTCGATAGCTTCGACCCGAAGCCGAAGCTGACCACCGACCACGGCAAGCAAGTCACCTTCGATCACCCCGAGACGCGCAATCGGCCGGGCTACGAGAAGCTGTTCCTCAAGAAGCCGCAGTGGGAGTTCAAGAAACGCGGCAAATCGGGCACGGAAATCAGCGAACTGTTCCCGCACGTGGCTGGGATGGCCGACGACATCGCCCTGATTCGCTCGATGCACACCGGCCACTCGAACCACTACAACGCCACGCTCGGCATGCACACCGGCTCGTTCACGGTCGCCCGACCGAGCCTCGGTTCGTGGGTGAGCTACGGGCTGGGTAGCCCGAACAAGAACCTACCGTCGTTCATGGTGATCGCGCCGCACAGCCCGTATGCCGGGGGTCAGGTGTGGTCCGCGGACTTCCTGCCGGGGGCACATCAGGGAACGGCCGTGATGCCTTCGGCGGAACCGATGGCAAACGTGAAGCCTCGAGTGCCCACCGCTCAACAGCGGAAGGAACTCGACGCCCTCGCCGAGTTGAACCGCGGCCACGCGATCGAGCGAAAGGACGCTGCACTCGCAGCGCGGATGCAGAGCTTTGAGGTCGCGTTCGGGATGCAGGCCGCCGCCCCCGAAGCCTTCGATCTCGCCAAGGAAACCGACGAAACCTTGAAGCTGTACGGCTTGCCGCGAGGCAGCACGGCCGGCTTTGCGTGGCAGTGCCTCATCGCTCGCCGCCTGGTCGAACGCGGCGTCCGATTCGTGGAATTGATCGACGTCGGCTCTTCGAATAACTGGGACGCGCACGGCGATATGATGGCCCACGCCCCGCTCGCGAAGAACGTCGATCAGCCGATCGCGGCACTGCTGGCGGACCTGAAGCGTCGCGGGTTGCTGGAAGACACGCTCGTGGTTTGGACCACGGAGTTCGGCCGCACGCCGTTCAACAATTCGGCGGATGCGAAGGGGCGCGAGCACCACAACTGGGCGTTCTCGTCGTGGCTCGCTGGGGCCGGCGTGAAGCCGGGCATCGTCCACGGCGCGACGGATGAACACGGCATGAGGGCGGTCGAGAAGCCGGTGGATGTCCACGACTTCCACGCGACGATTCTGCACTTACTCGGATTGGATCACGAGAGGCTGACGTTCCGCCATGCGGGCCGCGACTATCGGTTGACGGACGTGAAGGGCCAAGTGGTTCGGGACGTGCTGGGGTGAACGAAACCCGGTTTCTGCTTTGGAAACCGGGTTTCTGTTTAGCTTCACAAGAAACCCGGTTTCCAAAGCAGAAACCGGGTTTCAATCGCCGTTTACTTCTTCTCCAACTCGGTACTGATGGGCTTACCCAGGGCGTCCGGCGTAACGGCCGAGCCGTACCACATCACCACCTTGCCGTCGCGGCCGATGAGGAACTTCTCGAAATTCCAGCCGATCTCGGACTTGTCGGTCTTCTTGTCCTGCCGCTTGTCCTTGCCGGCGGCAATGAGAACCTTGTAAAGCTCCGTCTTGCTTTCGCCGGTGACGACGGCCTTCGTGGTCATCGGGAAGGTCACTTTGTACTTCGAGGAGCAGAACTTTTGAATGTCTTCCTCGGTGCCGGGCTCTTGCATGCCGAAATCATTAGCGGGCACGCCGAGGATCACGAGGCCATCCTTCTCGTACTTGGAGTAAAGGTCCTGCAGGCCTTCGTACTGCTTCGTGTAGCCGCACTTGCTGGCCACGTTGACGACCAGCACGACCTTGCCTTTGTACTTCGAGAGATCGAGGTCCTTGCCGTCGATGCTCTTCATCTTCACTTCGAGCGGTGCCACTTTCTTATCCTCCGCATGACCGGTGAGGCAGAACGCGGCCAGCAGTGCGACCGCCGCGAAACTTTTGAGCAACTTCATCGTTCGATCTCCGAGGTGAGAGTTGTTGGAACGGGTAGGCATGGTTTAGACGAACCAAGACGTCGAGTTATTCTGAGGAACTCCGGTGCCGAAGGAAAGAGTCCGATAGGATTTGGCGAACCGGCGACGTGAGTCGCCGGGTGTGTGCTGCGAGAGAAACCCGGCGACTCACGTCGCCGGTTCGCCAACATCGCGCCTTACGGCGAGAGGCGTTCCTTCTTCCAACGACCGTCGGGTTGGCGCGTGAACAGAATGCGGTCGTGGAGGCGGCTCGGGCGGCCCTGCCAGAACTCGATGGCGGTGGGCAGCACCCGGTAGCCGCCCCAGTTCGGCGGCCGCGGCACCTGGCCGTCCGGGAACTGAGCCATCAGTTCCGCATGTCGGCGTTCCAGGAAGGCCCGATCCGGGATGACGGCACTCTGCGCCGAAGCCCAGGCCCCAAGGCGGCTGCCGAGCGGCCGCACCGCGAAATACTCGTCCGACTCCGCGGCCGACACCATCTCGACGCCGCCTTCGATGCGCACCTGGCGTTCGAGGGTATGCCAGGGGAAGACCATCGCCGCGTGCGGGTTCGCCGCCAGCTCGCCGGCCTTGCGGCTATCGTAATTCGTGAAGAACGTGAAGCCGCGTTCGTCGAGCGCCTTGAGCAATACCATTCGGGCCGAAGGGAGGCCGCGTTCGTCCGCCGTGGCGAGGACGAAGGCGTTCGGCTCGGGAAGCGTCGCGGCCTGTTCGAACCAGGTGCGGAACAGAGCGAACGGGTCGTCGCCGGCCTCGGCCTCCGAGAGCCCACCGAGCGAGTAGTTCTGTCGAAGTTCGGCCAGGGTCATGGTTTTACCTGGGAGCGCGGCCGTCCCGGCCGCTGAGTCCACTTCACACCGAGCTTCAAGAGGCGGGCGAGACGCCCGCGCTCCCAGCACTGCACTTCAAACGATTCCTTCTCCGAAGGCCTCTTCGACCTCTGCCGCCGTCTTCGCCACGACCGTCTTCGCGTGCTCCTCGCCTTCGACCACATCCGCGGCGTGGGCCTTCTTGATCGCGTCCTCCGTGCTGCTCGGATCGACCGCTCGGCACGTCGCGGTCAGCTTGTCCGCGAGTTCCTTCAGGTCCGACTTCCACTTGTCGGGGTCCGCGCCCGGCGGCGTGAGTTGCTCGAACTCTTCGAGCAGCAAAATGAGCCGCAGGCAGTGGCGGAAGACGAGGCCTTCCTGCTTGGTGAGTTCGCGCGTGGTGACGTAGGTGTTGAAGTTGCCGCCGTAGTTGAAGATGATGTCGCCAGCGGCCCAGACCGCCTGCGTGGTGAAGTCGCCGACCTCGGGATATTTCGAATCGAAGAGCAGTCGGAGTTTCTCGGCGAAGACCGGCGGGCGTTCGTTCCAGGGCACGAATTCTTCTTCGTCGTCGGGCTCGTTTTCATCCTTGGGCGGCTTGACGATCAGGAGTCCCTTGGCGATCAGTTCGGGGTCGAGCGTCTCGGTGGCGAGCGGTCCGGTGGGCAGGTCGAAGGGCACGCGCACCGTGCGAAGTAGTGGCCGGGGCAGTTCCAGAACGCTCTCGAAGGCCTGGATGCGTTCCTCCTGGCTGGCGGTGCCGAGCAGGTCGATGAGGAACGCGCCGTAGAGCGGCTGGCAGGCGCGAAAGACGAGCAACTTGTCCAGCGCCTCGGTAGGCGTCGCGGTGCTTGGAACGTATTCGGGCGCAAGCCCCCCCGTGGCAACGGGTGGGCTCGGTTGCCCCGCTGGCACCGCGAACAACTCGAGCAATTTGGGCTGCGCCGCGCTCGGCTCCGCGGACTCCGCCTCGCGGCTAATCGGTATTGCTGGGGGCGGTGGCTCCAGGACCACGAAACCCTTCTCGTGCAACGTCGTCAGCATCCGCGTGAGTTGCTTCATACCCGCCTCGATCCGCGGCTGATCGAGCAAGCGCTTCCGCACCACGTTGCGAATGCGGTCCACATCCGGCGAGACCTTCAGCAAGTATGCCAAGAGTCGCCACGGGAGTGGGCCCTTGCTGTACAGCCGTGCCGGCGGCGCGCTTTGGAGCTTCTCGAAATCGGTTTCCGTCCAGTATTTCTTGGTCGAGTTGCGGCTCGGCTTCTTCTTCAACAGGCTCTTCCTCATCTTGAGCATCCCCGGATCCTTGGAGTTCTCGGGGATCTGATCGAACTGCTGCTTCCAGCGCAGAATCCGCACGTCGTCCTCGTGGGGATAGGCGAAGACGAAGCCCTCGGTGTCGAACTGCGGTCGACCGGCGCGGCCGAAGATCTGATGTGCCGAACTCGGGTCGATCAGCTTCTCCTTGCCGAACGGACCCTTCACCAAACTCGTGACCACGACGGAGCGTGCCGGGAGGTTGATGCCCGAAGCGAGCGTCTCGGTGCAGAGCGCGACCGAGAGCAACTTCTTCTCAAAAAGTTCCTCGACCGCGCGGCGATACTTTGGCAGCAAGCCGGCATGGTGAACGCCCACACCGCGACGCAGCATCTGCTTCAATTTCGGCCCCACACCCTGAGGCCACTCGAACTTGTCCACCTCTTTGTTCAACGCCGACTTCTGCGCGGAGGTCATCAGGTCGAGCCCCTTCAACTGCTCGGCCACGTTCCAACATTCGTCCCGGTTGAAGCAGAAGACCAGCGCCGGCGTCTTGCGACTCGCGTCGTCCCCCTTCGCCATGTCTACGAGAAGTTCGTTCAAGAATTGATCCGCGACCCAGCGGTAGGTGAGCGGAATCTTGCGCTCGCGCCCCTCGGCCAATTCCAATTTGCGACCGTGGCATCGCTCCAGCCAGTTCAGGAATTCGACGGCGTTGCCCACGGTCGCGGAGAGGAGCATGAGGCGGATGTGCTTGGGAAGCATGTTCAGCGACAGTTCCCAGACGATGCCGCGTTCGGGGTCCGCGAAGCTGTGGAACTCGTCCATGACCACGGCCGAGACGTGGGCCCAGTTGTGGGCTTCCGCTTGCAGTAAGCGGTTGAGCAGAATCTCGGCGACGACGACGAGGACGCGGGCGTTCGGGTTCACGCGTCGATTCCCGGTGACGAGCCCGACATCTTCGGCCTTGAAGCCCCACCGCACGGCGATGGCCTGCATCTCGAAGAACTTCTGTTCGGTGAGCGCGATCAACGGCGTCGTGTAGTAAGCGATCGTATTCGTGTGCAGGGCTTCGAAGAGGGCAGCTTGGGCGACGAGCGTTTTCCCGGTGCCGGTCGGCGCGCACATCATCACCCCTTGATCCGCGGTGAACCACGCGAGCAGGGCTTCTTCCTGGACCGGATACGGCGGATAGGGAAGTTGTTCGAGGTATTGTCCGGCCAGGTCGCTGCGGGTCTGGGCCATCGGGAACCTTTACGAATCGCCGCTCGCGGCTTCGCGATGAACGCCACCGGGAGAACCTCGCTCCTCACACTTTATCACTCGACGGCAAAATGGGAAAACGGCGAAGACTCTCCTCATCGTGCAGTGGCGGGCGAGATCGGCCAGTCGAAGAGTCCGCGTTCTCGCGTGTAAGGACGTGCCAACGGCAACGGTACTCTCTATCTTAAAAGAGTGATTCTCTCTCTCGGTTGATATCGGCTGCCGGTATTCGCATTCGAGGACTTCATCTTGCTTGCGCTGTCTCCCCTGACTTTAGATACACTTGCGACGGCCGTTTCCACCTCTCCCAGTTCGTACCCTCGTGCGAAGTTTCCTCCGGACCGCGCCGGATTTCAGGCCGAAGTCAAGCGCCGCGTCGGCGAATACTTCCAGGCCACGGGCAAAACGGAACGTGGCGGCTGGCGAATCTACACCAAAACTTTGTTCGTCTTCGGCTGGATGATCGCCAGCTATATTGCGCTCGTGTTCTTCTCGCCAACCCTCTGGTTGGCGGTGCCGTTGGCCATCAGCCTCGCCGCAGCGATGGCCGCCTCCGCGTTCTGCGTGCAGCACGACGGCGGCCACAAGGCCTACTCGAACCTCCCCTGGGTGAACAAACTCGCGGCCCTCTCGCTCGATTTCATCGGGGCCAGTTCTTACTTCTGGTACTGGAAGCACTCGGTCTTCCACCACACCTACTCGAACATTCCCGGCCAGGACACGGACATCGAACTCGGCGCCGTGATGCGGCTCTGCCCGCAGCACCAACGCCTCTGGTTCCACCGTTGGCAGCACCTGTATCTCTGGGTGCTCTACGGCGTAATGGCCGCCCGCTGGCACTTGTGGGGCGATTTCAAAGACTGGTTTGCCGGCTCGATGGGCCCGCATCCGATCCCGCGCCCCAAGGGTTTCGACCTCATTGTGTTCCTCGGCTGCAAGGCCTTCTCCATCGGCTGGCTCATCGTGTTGCCACTGTGCTACCACGAATGGTGGCTGGTCGCCGTCTTCTATCTGTTCATCACGGGGATGATGGGCGTGTTCCTGAGCGTGGTGTTCCAACTGGCTCACTGCGTGGAAGAGGCGGATTTTCCCTCGCCCATCGAGGGGACCATGCGAATGGAGAACGCGTGGGCGATCCATCAGGTGCAAACGACTGCGGACTTCGCCCGCACGAGCCGCTTGCTCACGTTCCTACTCGGCGGGTTGAACTTCCAGATCGAACACCACTTGATGCCGCACATTTGCCACGTTCACTACCCGGCACTTTCGCCGATCGTGGAAGACGTGTGCAAGGAGTACGGCGTGCGGTTCTCGTCGCACCCGACGTTCTGGGCGGGTATTGTGTCGCACTATCGCTGGCTCAAGCACATGGGCCGAGCGTAGTGCAGCGGTTCAAATGCGTCCGAGAATCGATCGCTACACGGCCGCGAGTTCCGCTGGCAACAAAGACAGGTACTCTCGAACTTCCGCCTGCATCCGATCAACCTCGGCAAGAAATCCCAGAGACGAGAGACGGTAGTTCTTCGAGTTCTTTTCGACGCGACGGAGGTGGGTCAACTGCAACTGAAAACGGCGAATCCGTTCGAGAGTCGTTTCGAGTTCCGCATCGTCTGCGATCATAGTGCCTCCGGTATAATCTCGACGATTCCGCGCATTCCACCCCCGCGCTTCACCTGCCAGTATTCTACTGCGGCTTGCTCACCTTCCCAAGCGGCAGCCTTCCGAAGCCAAAATATACTCGCTCCGAAGTAGTTAGCAGCATCACCGTGATGGAAGAGTCGCTCGGAATCTCCCGACAGAGTTTCGGAATCGAATGCGTCTTCCATCAGGAAGAAAACATCTACGTCATTCGGTTCTGGTTTCGCTGTAATGAACGAACCGAAGACGATGAATCGGGAGACTTGGCCCGTGCTGAATGCCGTCCGGTAGATTCGCTCCAAGCGATCCGACACAGCTTTTCTCCGAACGGAACCGATTCCAAATCGAGCTATTGCTTCAACGAGTTTCGCGGCGTGGATGCCCAGGGGAAGTTCTCCTTCATCAGTGAAGGGAGGAAGCATGGTCTGCGCCTTCCTGAGTGGTTCGTCCCGCTACTCATTGATCCAAAGGTGTGCGTCGTCCTATCGAGCCAATCACCGGCGACAGCCGATACCCCGAACGGCTCGGCCCACCATCTGCATCGACTCCATCACGAACAGATAGTTGTCGAACTGAAGATAGGCCCGGATCACTTCCGCGAGCGAGAACGGAACCCAATTTCCAGGCCTCTCCACAACACGAATGAGGACATCGAAGTATTCGTTGTCGAGTTCGTTCGGGAACACTTCAACCGTTGGGCCAGTCCCCCGCCACGGATTCGACTTGAACACGCCGATCGCGCGCAACCGCCCTTCCGCTCGACGAAGCGTGGCGGGAGACGCCTTCCGACCGGGAGCCAATCCGACTAATCGATTGAGTATGACGCGGTCGGGGGTGTCGGTGTTCCCGACGACGAGGATGCGCCCGACCCGGAATTCGGGTTCGGGAGCCAGTGCGGAGATGACGGCCCCCAAAGATAGCACGACGAAGACAACCATTGCGAGTTCCTCCCTATCGATGGGCGCAGACTCAGGCCGTCGCCCACTCTATCAGAGCGCTACCTCGACCTCAACCTGAGATCTCCTCACGGAAATCCGGTTCCTCTTGCTCATCAAAATGCGTGCTGCATGCCGAACCAGAACTGGAAAGGCGTGCTGTCGTTGATCGTCTTGGCGACGTCGAAGCGGAAGGTGGCGCGCTCGATGAAGCTGAAGATGGCGACGTCGACGCGGACGCCCGCGCCGAGGGCGTGGGCCACGCGGCCGCCGACCTCGCGGCCATTCGCATAGACATCCCCCACATCGTAGAACGCCGCGAGCCAGGCGTTGCGGGCACCGACACAGTGATCGAGCGCGTCCCACTCCACATTGCGAACGATCGGGATGCGGAGTTCGAGGTTGCCGACCCAGAGGGAACTGCCTTGGCGTTGGGCGAGGTCGTAGCCGCGGAAGAGGGTGCCGCCGCCGAGCGCGTAGAACTGGCCGCGATCGGGTAACGCTCCCATGCCGACGAGCCGCGCCGCGAGCCGCGCGTGCTGGAGCGGGCCGGTCCAGTCCGGGAGTTTGTGAACGGCCGCGAGTTCGGTGCGGAACTGCCCGGCGTCGGTCCAGTGGGAAGAAGCGGCCGGGACGGCCGCGCTCCCAGGGTCGACACTTCCCGGCAACCGCACCTGACCAACCGAAGCCTGAGCGTCGAACCAGATGCCGCACTCCGGATCCCAGTAGGGCGTGTAGAAATTCGCCCGGAAGTGCCAGCCCCAGTTCCACGCGTTGTCCCACCGCACCGCACCCGGCACCGTCGTTCGCGCGAACGGCAGGAAGTTGTCTTGATAGCTCGCGAACGTCTCGTGGTACATCGTCGGCGACAGGTACATGCTCGCGCTCTGCTGGAGAATCCAGCGGTGATAGACGGCGGCGCGCTGCGGGCCGCCCGCGCCTTCCTGGCCACCGAACGGCCCGCCGATGCGGCGCTCGTAGTTAAAGCCGCTCTCCTGCATCTTCCACAGCCAACGGCCATCGACGCCGAACACGAGGTCGCGGTAGTCGGTGCGGTACGCGGCGTATCCGCCGCCCTGAAACTGTTGCGGCCGGTTCGCCCCGGCCCGTAGGCCAATCAGCGTCGACCGCGTGTACCACGGATCGGAGTATGCGGTGCCCCACATCCACGGCCCCGCCGTGAAGTTCCACCGATCCTGGGCGCTGGTCAGGTCCGTCTCGTCGAGCGTGGTGTAGAGCGGCGTGAACCGCACCTTCGGCTCGGACTTCCAGACATTGTTGCCGGGATTCGTATCGAGAAGAATGCTGTCGGGATCGATAGCGACTTGTTCGATTTCCCGTTGAGTGCTGAACGTCACGAGAATGGTGCCGTCCGGCTGGGGATCGATCTTCGCGTAGACTTCCTCGGCCGGCATCGGAACCGAACTGATCGAGAACGGTAACTTCACATGAGTTGTCCCTGCGGCGGGATCGATTGGTATTCGAATCGGGAATCCCTGATCCCCCTTGAAGCGTACACCGAGTACCGTGGCCTCAGTGATCTCGCGTTTCTGGCGAAGTGTGATGGTCGCATCCATGCGACCAAATTGATAGGGCCGAGTGCTGCCCAAAACACCGAGGTGGCCTCGCCAGGCAACGCCTATCTGAGCAAAGATTGAATCCTGCTTCTCAATCTTCACACTTTTCAGTTCCCAATCCGTGAGCCCTTTCCCGTACACCCATCGGTCGAAGAACTCGGTCCAGTCGCGGCCGGTGTAATCTTCGAGTTCGCGCTTCAGGTCCGCGGCGCGGAGGATCTTCCAGCCGTACTTCGCCACGATCATGCGGATGAAGTCGAAGAACGCGGCCTCGCCGAGGCGGTCCTCGATCATGCCGTAAACCTTCGAGCCGCGATCGTACGCACCGGTGAAGAGGCCGTACACGCTGCGGTAGTTGGGCAGGTCCTGGGCCGCAGGGTGCATCTGATCGTTGCGGATCGCCGTGTACATCGAGCCAAAGCGGTAGTCTTCCCGATGCACGTTCGGCATCCACTCCATCGCCTTCGGCCACTTGAACAGCGTGCTGTTCTTGCCGTGCCGCTGGTCGAGCATCTTGTGCGTGAAGTGGACCGCGGCCCCTTCATCCACGAACGGTTCCGAGTAGCCGTTGGTGCCGACGTAGTCGTACCACCACTGGTGGCACGTCTCGTGCGAGACGAGATACTCGACGTAATTGCGGCCGAGGTGCGGCATGCCGAAGATGCGTTCGTCGATCATCACGAGGCCGGAGCATTCGTTGCCGTTCCAGCCGAAGTACGATTCCGCGATGGTGAACTGCGAGTGGGGGAACGGGCCGAACCAGTCCGAGAACACCGGTATCGCGTCGGCCACGATCTTCAACATCTCGGTGGCGTAGTGCTCGTGTTCGGCAAACGCCATCACTCGCAGCGGCAGCAGGCGACCATCGGGCAGCTTCACCTCGCTCTTGAATTCCTTGTAGCGCGGGCTGCACAGGAACGAGAAGTCGCGGCCGAGGAACGGATCGATCTCGATGAGCTTGCGGCCATCGGGCAGCTTGGACTCCGACTTGATCGTGGCCGGACAGGCGAGCACTTCGTCTTGCGGGATGTCGAACTTCGCAGTGAAGACGCCGGCCTCATTGAACCAAGGTTGAGCCCAGGGAACGAACGGAGTCGGGTGCCAGCCGCCCTCGTCGCAGACCGCCAGCAACGGCAGCGCGTTCGTGATGAACGTCACGCCTTCCCAGTAACCCCAGCGGCCTTGTTTGTTCGGCAGGTGCAGGCAGAAGCCGATCTCGACCACGATCGATTCGCCCGGCGCGAGCGCCTTCGGCAACGGGAAGCGGAGCGTGGTCGGGTTGTCGTTGTCGAACTCATACTGCAAGAGCGCGGGTTGGTCGAGGAGCTTGCCGCCGGTGCCGAGTAGCCTGGCTTCGCCGATGACGCCGTGACGGCCGCCGCGATCGATGGCCTGCGAAGGGTCCACGCGAAGGAGTTCGAGCGTCTTGGCGAGGAAGAGGTAGTCGCCGGCCGGCACGCGATAGTGCGGATAAAAGTTCAACACGAGTTGTTCGAGCGGCTTCTTGGTCGAGTTCGTCCAGGTGATCTTCTCGCGGATGTGGGCGCGATGGCCGACCTGATCGAGCGTGACGTTGAGGTCGTAGTGCGGCAAGTGGTCCGTCTTGACGTGTTCCGCGGCCTCGGAGCGCGCAGAGGAAAACACGGCGAACGCGACAAGGGCGACACCGATCCACGTTCGCAATTCTATAAAGCGACGGACGCCCACCGGCTTCCCCCACAGGCTCGGGCCAGCGGAGGATAGCGTGAAGCGATTTTCGCGGTAGTGCAATTTTTCAACGCGGCTCGGCGCGGCGTGAGGTCCGTTCCACCGTGTAAAATGAATCGAGGGCGCTGCGACGGCGCTCGAATGGATCGCGATCAACCGCGAGGTGCCTCATGGAGTGGAATCGATTCTGGAAGGTGCTCGAAGACGCGGCCCGGCCCGATGGTCTGGATCACTTCGAGGCGCTCAAAAACGAACTGGACCGGCTCAAGTGGTTCGAGGTGGTCGAGTTTCAGGCTCGCTTCGAGGAAGCCCTGGCAAGTGCGAATCGACTCGAACTTTGGGGTGCGGCGATCATCGTGAATGGCGGCTGCTCGGAGCGTGGGTTTCGCGACTTTCGCGCCTGGCTCGTCGGTCGCGGTCGAACGGTGTATGAAGGCGCGCTTCGAGAGCCCGATTCTCTCGCGGACGTGCTCGATGGCGATCCCGTCGATGGCTTCGGCCTCGATGCCGCAGCCGTTCGAGTCTACGAAGCGAAGACCGGGTCGAGCGATTTTTACGAACGCCTCGAGCCTGCGTCGGCTCCGTTCACCGAGGGTCTTCCCATCGAATTCGAGGATGCGGAAGAGATGAAGAAGCGGTACCCGAAACTGTTTCATCTCTATTTTGAAGAGTTGCTTTAACCCGCCTCGTCCCCCTCCGCCTCCTCGGCGGCGGGGTGGTATTTGCGGATCATCTTGCGGACAGTCGCTCGGGCCAGACCCAACCAGCGACCGGCCGCGACGCGGTTCCAGTCGAGTTGCCGCAGCACCTCATCTAGTAGCGCGGGCTCAAGCGCGTCGATCAGTTTCTGATAGAGTTCGGCAGGCTCGTCGCGGCCGGCGGGACGAACCCGTTCGCGAACCCATTCCACGACCAGCGAACGCAAGCGGTCGTCGATGGTGCCAGCGGCACCGGCTTCGGCCGGTGCCGGGAAATGCTCGGGCCGCAACGGACCGCCGCGAGCCTCGATGGCCGCATGTTCTAGGGCGTTTCGCAGTTCGCGCACATTCC
This sequence comes from Gemmataceae bacterium, assembly GCA_043733485.1. GTDB lineage: Bacteria > Planctomycetota > Planctomycetia > Gemmatales > Gemmataceae > Urbifossiella. The sequence continues at coordinate 1,551 of JAYTGN010000264.1, read as the reverse complement.
CAGGCCACGGCCGCGACTTCAAGAACGACACCGTATCCGCCGGCAGCACGGCCAGCGGATTGTTCACCCCAAAGCGACGCAGGAAGTGTTCGGCCAACAGCAGCACGTCGTCTACGCGATCGCGCAGTGGCGGCAGGTGAATCGGATAGACGTTGAGCCGAAAGAACAGATCGTGGCGGAAGCGGCCATCGCGGACGGCGGCGGAAAGGTCGCCGTGCGTGGCCGAGACGATTCGCACGTTCACGGTCGTGGACTCGTTCCCGCCGACCGGCAGAATCTCCTGGCGTTCGAGCACGCGGAGCAACTTCGCCTGCACGGGTAGCGGAATGTCCGCGAGTTCGTCCAGGAACACGGTGCCGCCGTCGGCGAGCGCGAGAAGCCCCAGACGGGATTTCTCCGCGCCGGTGAATGCACCTTTCACGTGGCCGAAGAGTTCGCTCTCGACGAGGTTCGGATTCATCGAGGCGATGTGAACGGGGAGGAAGGGCCGATCGCGGCGCGGGCTGTTCGCGTGAACGGCGCGGGCGACGAGTTCCTTCCCGGTGCCGCTTTCGCCACTGACGAGTACGCACGCTTCGGTCGGGGCCACGAGCGCGATCCGTTTGAAAATGCCCTGCATGAGCGGGCTTTTGCCGACGATCGCATCCGGGGAGGGATCAATTTGAAGATCCGTCGCTAACGCTTCCGGCTCGCATGAGGCGCGATTGAGCGATCGCTTCGCGGCGTCGATGGCTTGTGCCAAGTCGAACGGCTTGGCGAGGTAGTCGAACGCGCCGCCCTCGACGGCCTTCACCGCGGTGTTCAGGTTCCCGTGTGCCGTGATGACGATCACGCTTGCGGCCGGCGCGACACGCTTCAACTTGGCAAGTGCCGTGAGGCCGTCCATTCCCGGTAACCGAACGTCGAGGAAGATCACATCCGGCGGGCTCGCCGTGGCTTTCTTCAAACCCTCCTCGGCGGAGGCCCCAACGCTGACGCGGTAGCCTTCGCGCTCGAAGGCGCGCTTCAACGCCCAGGCGATCGGCTCTTCGTCATCGACGATCAAGATGGAATGCGGCATGAACGAATTGTACCACTCATGCGGGCCGCGCGGCATAGGTGCGGTGATTGCAGACGTAGCGGAAGCCGAGGCGTTCGTAGAGCGGGCGGCTCTTCGGGCCGGAACGAAGTGAAGCGGAGGTGCAACCTTGTGCCGCGGCATGAACCAGTGCGGCTCGCGAGAGGGCAGCGCCGAACCCGCGACCCCGGTACGGCTCCAAAGTGGCCACGCCCCACACCACCGCTGTGGAACCGGACCGCGAGTAGCCTGCGGCCGCGATGTCCGAGCCGTCGAGCGAACCGAGAAACAGGGCGATGTCGGAGGCACCCGCGTAAGGGATCGTCGGCAGCATTTGGCTGGCGAACTCGAACGGCGCTCCGAACGCCATCGCTACCAGCGAGTGATACACGGCTTCTTCCAATTGCGTTTGGACGTAACGGATGATGAGGTCCGGGCCGAGTTTGAAACCCGGTTTCTGCTTTGGAAACCGGGTTTCTGGACCGATAAGAAAC
>JAYTGN010000263.1:0-11073 GCA_043733485.1 Gemmataceae bacterium | reverse complement strand
GTCGTCAGGAGTCGTTATTGGTGGTGGGTTGTTGGTCGTTGTTGGTGGGCTTGGGGTTGTCTTCGAAACCCGGTTTCTGCTTTGGAAACCGGGTTTCTTCTGACGCTCCAAGAAACCCGGTTTCCAAAGCAGAAACCGGGTTTCAAAGACAACCCCAAGCCCACCAACAACGACCAACAACCCACCACCAATAACGACTCCTGACGACGTGAAGCCCGTCAGCTCTACCCCCTCAGAATTCACGAGTTATGAATTGACTCCGCCTTCCAAAGCGACTATCCTCTCCCTTTGAGGATCATCGCCCGGTGGGGTTCGATCTTCGCTGCCTCCCCCCATAACCGAGAGCGAGTCGCTTTCGGTGCCCAACATCCCTGGGGATCGTTCCCAGGGCCGACCGTAAAACTCAAACGAAGACCCACGTACCCTCAAACGGAGTCCGCCGATGCATTTGTTGAACCGCACCTGCAACGGATCGCCGCTGAATCGCCGCAACTTCCTGCACGTCGGGTTCGTCGGGGGTCTCGGGCTCACGCTCGATCAGTACATGCGGCTGCAGTCGGCTCAGGCTGCCGATCCCGCCGCACCGGCGAAGCCCGCCAAGGCACAAGCTTGCATTCACATCTTCATGCCGGGCGGCATGGCCCATCAGGAAAGCTGGGATCCGAAGCCGTTCGCACCGGTCGAGTACCGAGGCGAAATGGCCAGCATCGCCACCAAGATCGAAGGCGCTCAGTTCAACGAGTGCATGAAGGAAACGGCGAAGATCGCGGACAAGATCGCGGTCTGCCGCAGCATGACGCACGGCGAAGCGGCCCACGAACGCGGCACGCACAACATGTTCACCGGCTACCGTCCGAGCCCGGCCCTCGTGTTTCCCAGCATGGGCAGCGTGATCAGCCACGAACTCGGCGTGAGGAACAACCTTCCGCCGTACGTCGCGATTCCGACCATGCCGACGAACTTTGCCGGCAGCGGGTACCTTTCCAGTGCGTTCGCACCGTTCAGCCTGGGTAGCGACCCGGCCAACGCGGGCTTCCGCGTTCAGGACTTGGCCCTGCCAGGCGGTGTCACGCCGGATCGATTCACCACGCGCCGCAAGATGCTCGACGCGGTGAACGACCACTTCGCCGGCAAGGAGAAGTCGGACAACCTCGACGCGATGGACACGTTCTACCAACGTGCTTATGGCCTGATTTCGAGCGAGAAGGCCCGCGCCGCGTTCGACATCAATGCCGAAGACGCCAAGACCCGCGATCTGTACGGTCGCAACGCGGCCGGCCAGCGTTTGCTCATGGCTCGCCGATTGGTCGAGTCCGGCGTCCGATTCGTGACCCTGACCTACGGCGGCTGGGATCTTCACGGCGGCATCGCCGGGGGAACCAAGAGCCAACTGCCTGCCTTCGATCAGGCCTACGCGGCCCTGATCACCGACCTCGCCACCCGGGGCATGTTGGACAATACGCTCGTCATGATTTCGAGCGAGTTCGGCCGGACCCCGAAGATCAACGCCGGGGCGGGCCGCGATCACTGGCCGAAGGTGTTCTCGGTGGTGCTCGCCGGCGGCGGCATCAAGAAGGGCCTCATTTACGGGAAGTCCGACGCGACCGCCAGCGAACCGGAAGAGGACGCCCTGACCGTCGAGGATTTGGCACACACCGTTTACGACTGCCTCGGCATCGACGCGACCAAGAAGCTGATGTCGCCGGGCAATCGGCCGATCGACATCGTCAACTCGGGCAAGACCCGCAAGGAACTGCTGGCGTAAGGCGTTTCCGTTTAGCCGCGACGGAGTCCTCGGAGCGGAGCGCGACGCATCCGACGAATGTCGCGCTCCGCTCCGAGGACTCCGCGTCGCGGCTAATCTGCAATGAGGACACATTTCATGAAGCGCTTGTTTGCACTCCTTTGCCTTTCGCTCTGCTTCGGTGGTGAACTCCGCGCCGCTTCCCCTTCGCTCGGCATCATCCAACCACGCGGGGCTCAGCGCGGCACTGAGGCCGTCGTCACCTTCAACGGCGGACGACTCGCGGATGCTCAGGAAATCCTGATCTACTATCCGGGCATCACCGTCAAGAAGCTCGAAGTCGTCAACGATGCCCAGGTGAAGGTCACGTTCGCGATTGCGCCGGAATGCCGGCTCGGCGAACACGCCTTCCGCGTTCGCACCGCGTCCGGCATCTCGGAACTCCGCACCTTCTGGGTCGGAGCGCTCCCCTGCATCGACGAGAAGGAGCCGAACAGCGACTTCGCCGCACCGCAGCCGATCGCACTCAACACCACGGTCCACGGCGTCGTCGATAACGAGGATCAGGATTACTTCGTCGTCGATTGCAAGAAGGGCCAGCGGCTTTCGGTCGAAGTCGAAGGGATGCGTCTCGGCGTGACGGTCTTCGACCCGTACGTGGCCATCCTCGATGCGAAGCGGTTCGAACTCGCGACCAGCGACGACTCGTCGCTCATCGGCCAGGACTGCGGTTGTTCGATCGTGGCACCTGCCGACGGCAAGTACATCGTCCAGGTTCGCGAGAGTGCTTACGGTGGCAATGGTTCCTGCCAATATCGACTGCACGTCGGCAACTTCCCCCGGCCCACGGCCGTCGTTCCCGCTGGTGGCAAGCCCAACGAAGAACTCGAAGTCACCTTCCTCGGCGACCCGACCGGCCCCATCAAGCAGAAGGTGAAACTCCCCGCCGCGATGGACGATCCCAACTGGCGACTCCACTGCCAGACAGTTGACGGCGTCATGCCCACCGGGTTTAAGTTTCGCCTCGTCGATGTCCCGAACGTGCTGGAGACTCCGAACAACAACACCGCTGCAACCGCGAGCCCTGGCCCCGCCGCCCCAGCGGCCTTCAACGGTGTGATCGCCACGCCCGGCGAGACCGACTACTTCAAGTTCACCGCCAAGAAAGGGCAAGTCTTCGACGTTCACTGTTATGCTCGCCGGATCGGTTCGCAACTCGATCCCGTGCTCTACTTTGGCCGTGCGGATGGTGCCGCCATCACGGGCAACGACGACGCCATCGGGCCGGACAGCTACTTCCGCGTCACGATTCCAGAAGACAACACCTACACGCTTTGGCTGCACGACCACTTGAAGAAGGGCGGGCTCGATTACTTCTACCGTATCGAAGTCACGCCGGTGCAGGCCACGGTGAGTACCGGCATTCCCAAGGTCGATGGCAACAACCCGGCCAACCAGGATCGCCAGACGATTTCCGTGCCGAAGGGCAACCGCACGGCCACCTTGCTCGTGGGCAACCGCGCCGAGTTCGGCGGGCCGTTGACCATGAGCCTGGGGCAACTGCCTGCGGGCGTGACGATGAATGCTGAAGTCATGGATCCTGGTTTGAACGTCGTTCCCGTCGTGTTCGAGGCGGCCCCCACAGCGGTCATCGGCGGGTTGCTCACGCCGATCGCAGCGACTCCGACCGACCCCAAGATGATCGTGTCGAGTAAGGCGAACATCGATGCATCTTTCGCGGTCGGTCAGCCGGGTCAGACGGTTTACTCACGGCACATCGTCGAGAAGAACGCGTTCGCCGTGACCGACATCGCTCCTTTTAGCATCGACGTGATCGAGCCGAAGGTGCCGGTCGTTCAGAACGGTTCGTTCAATCTGCGGGTGGTGGCGAAACGTGCGGCCGGGTTCAAGGGGGCGATCACGGTGTTCCCGCTGTGGACGCCTCCGGGCATGGGCATCGCGAGTGCCGCCACGATTGCACCCGAGGCAACCGAGACGACGTTGGCCATGAACGCCGCACCGAATGCCGTGCCGCGTAAGTGGAAGACCGCCGTGACGGCTGTGAGCGACGCGGGCAAGGGTCCGGTGTGGGTTTCCAGCCAGTTGTTCTCGATCGAGATCGCGCCTCCGCCGATCACGCTCACGATGGAGCGCCCCGCCGTGGAGCAGGGCCAGGCCACGCAACTATTCTGCAAGGTCGCCATCGCCGCGCCGTTCGAAGGTAAGGCGAAGGTGACGATCCTCGGCTTGCCGGCCAAGGTGACGACCACGGTGCTGGAAGTGACGAAGGATTCGAAGGAAATCGCCTTCCCCATTACGGCGGACAAGACGAGCCCAGTCGGGAAGCACGGCGGCATCTTCGCCCAGATTGTCCTCGACAAGGGGGGCGAACTCATCACGATGGCCGCGGGAGGAACGGAACTCCGCATCGACGTGCCGCTGCCTCCGAAGGTGGCCGTGGCCACGCCCGCACCAGTGGTAACTCCGACCCCGGTGCCCGTGCCGAACCCGGCCGCACCGCCGAAACGCTTGACGCGGTTGGAACAACTGCGGTTGGAGCAAGAAGAGCGCGAGAAGGCGACCAAGGCACCGAGGCCGCCAGCACCGGTGGTTCCGCCGAAGAAGTGACTTATGCGTTATGATGATTGGGGAGGATCGACCCATGAGTGAAGTCGCGGAACGATTGAAGGTGGAACTGAGCGGTCTCACTCTGCTTGAGCAGTTGGAGATCGCGGACTCCATCTACGACCGTGTTCCGTCCCCCCCGGGCCTGCGGTTTGAAGAGGGGTCGGCGGAATTCGACGCCATGCTCGCTCGCCGGCTCGACGACCTCAGGAGTGGTCGCGATCCAGGCGTGCCCGCAGAGGAGTTCATGGAGGAACTTCGCCTGAAGTACGCGAAATGAAGCCGCTCATTCTTCATTTCGAAGCCAAGGTCGAAGTGGCCGAAGCCGCTGATTTCCTCGAAGAGCGACGAAAGGGGTACGGCGAGAAGTTCCGGGCCGAAGTGTTGGCTGCGTTCCGACAAATACGCCGCAGCCCGAAGGCGTTCTCGCTTTACAAGCGTGGTCCGGTTCGTCGGCGACTCGTGATCCCGTTCGGTTATGGCGTCTACTATGTGGAAGAGGATGACAGAATCTTCGTACTCGCGGTCATGAATCAACGACGCGAGCCGGACTACTGGATGGATCGACTGAAGGATCTCAACTAGTGTGAGAATCGGAGATGAACGAGCGGATCGAACAACTGAAGTTCGTCTTGGCGAAACTCTCGCGGGAGGATCGCTTGGGACTGATGGAGTTTCTGGACGGCCTCCCCCGCACGCCGGTCGAGGTTGTGGGAGAAGAATGGGAGCGCATTCACGGTTCCCGAATCGAAGCGATGTACTTGGAAACGATTGCTGAAAGTCCGCGTTGAATCCCGCCCGACTGAATACCCCGCCCGTGAGGCGTTCACCATGCGTTTCTTGATTGCCGTTTTCGCACTGTCCGCTTACACGGCGTTCGCCGTTCTGGCCCAGCCTCCGGCTCCGCCCGCGCCTGCGGCACAACCGAAGGCCGCGCCGACGCCGCCGCCGGTGGCACCAGCGGTCGTCGCGCCCGCCGGACCGAAGGTGGCCGTCTACCCGCCGGACATCAACCTCGAGACGAGCCGCGACAGACAGTCGTTCATCGTGCAACTCACGCAGACCGACGGCATCACCCGCGACATCACCGAACAATCGCAGATCAGCTTCGCCAACCCGGCACTCGTCAAACTGGACAAGTTCACCGTGCTGCCGCTCTCCGATGGCGTCACGGAGATGACGGTCGTCGCCGCCGGTCAGACGATCAAGGTTCCCGTGAAGGTAACTCAAGCCAAGGCGGATTCGCCGGTCTCGTTCAAGCGCGACGTGATGCCCATCTTCATGCGAGCCGGCTGCAACGTCGGCGGCTGCCACGGAGCCGCCCGCGGCAAAGACGGCTTCCGCCTTTCGCTCTTCGGTTTCGACCCCGACGGCGACCACTATCGCCTCACCCGCGAACTCAACGGTCGCCGCGTCAACCTCGCCATCCCGACCGACTCGCTCATGCTGGAAAAGGCCGCAGGCAAGGTGCCGCACACCGGCGGAGGCAAGATCAAGGAGGGCGACGAATACTACCAGACGATCGTGCGCTGGCTCGAAGCCGATGCCCCGCTCGATGCCGCGACCATCCCGCTACCCGTGAGCATGGAAGTCTTCCCGCCCTCCGCCGTCCTCGACGGCAAGGGCGAGAAGCAACGCGTCGTGGTGCGTGCCAAATACGCCGACGGCACGGATCGCGACGTGACCAACCTCGCCTTGTTCCTCAGTAACAACGACAACTCGGCGAAGATCGACGGCGACGGTGCGGTCACCGCCGGCGAACGCGGCGAAGCGTTCGTCATGGCCCGCTTCTACACCTTCACCATCGGCGTGCCGTTCATCACGCTCCCGAAAGCGCTCACGTTCGTTTGGCCGAACGTGCCCGAGAACAATTACGTCGATACGTTCGTCAACGCCAAGCTCAAGAAACTCCGCATCGAACCGTCCGGCATCTGCACGGATGAAGTGTTCATTCGCCGCGTCTACCTCGACATCATCGGAGTCGTGCCGACGCCCGAAGAGTACGCTCGCTTCATAGTCAGCAAGCTGCCGAACAAGCGCGAACTGCTCGTGGACGAACTCGTCGATCGCAAGGAGTTCGCGGAACTGTGGGTACTCAAGTGGGCCGAACTGCTCCAGATTCGTTCGTCGAATCAGGTCAGTTATAAGGCAATGCTCCTCTACTACGGTTGGCTTCAAGAGAAGATCGCCAGCAACGTGCCGACCGACGTGTGGGTGCGCGAACTGCTCGGGGCCAACGGCGGCACCTTCAAGAACCCCGTCACCAACTACTACCAACTCGAAACGGACATCCTCAAAGTCACCGAGAACGTGGCCCAGGTGTTCATGGGCATGCGGGTGCAGTGCTCGCAATGCCACAACCATCCGTTCGACCGCTGGACGATGTCCGACTACTACGGCTTCTCGGCATTCTTCAGCCAGATCGGCCGCAAGGGCACCGACGATCCGCGCGAACTCGTGATCTTCAATTCCGGCGGCGGCGAAGTGACGCACCCCGTGAACAAGCAGGTGATGAAGCCCAAGTTCCTCGGCGGGGTCGAACCCGATGTGGTTGGGAAGGATCGCCGCGTCGTGCTGGCCAACTGGCTCGCCTCGCCGGACAACCCCTACTTCGCCAAGAACCTCTCGAACATCGTCTGGAACCACTTCCTCGGCCGCGGCATCATCGACGAAGTGGACGACGTGCGAATCTCGAATCCCGCCGCGAACCAGGAACTGCTCGACGAACTCGGCAAGCGCTTCACCGGCTACAAGTACGACTTCAAAAAGCTGGTGAAGGACATTTGCACCTCGCAGACCTACCAGCGCAGCACGCAACCGACGCCGACCAACGTGGGCGACGTGAAGAACTTCGCCCGCGGCCCGATCCGCCGCATTCGCGCCGAGACGATGCTCGACCTCATCACGCAGGTGACGGACACGAAGAACAAGTTCCAGGGCCTGCCTCAGGGAGCCCGCGCGGTTCAGATTGCCGACGGCCAGGTGAGCACTTACTTCCTGACGACGTTCGGCCGGCCGACCCGCGACACGGTCTGTGCCTGTGAGGTCCGCCTCGAACCGACCTTGAGCCAGAGCTTGCACTTGCTTAACGGTGGAACGGTGGAGCCGAAGATCTCGCAGGGCAACGTGATCGGCAAGCTCATCGCGGAGAAGAAGCCGCCTGCGTTCATCATCGAGAACCTCTACGTGCGCTGCTTGAGCCGCCCGCCGACCGAAGTCGAGACTCGGAAGCTCGTCGCCGCGGTGGAGGCGAACCCGAACAAGCAACAGGCTCTAGAGGATGTGTTCTGGGCGATCCTGAACAGCCGGGAGTTCATGTTTAACCATTGATCCCGATAGAATGACCCATGAACCGCGGGTTGGTTTCGAGGTGTCTCATGAACAGCGCGTTCGATCTACTTCCGCCTGATGCGGCTGCTTTTGTTCCACTTGAATGGCGGAAGAACGAAGCGGATTACTGGGCCGTTCGGGACCAAGTACTTGTACAGCACAAGAATCAGTGGATCGGGTTTGCCGATGGGAAGGTCATCGCTTCGGGTACAAGCCCAGTGGCTGTCTTTCATGAAGCCGAGGAAAAGGCCGATGCCCCGTTTGTGACCTGTGTGGGGCACGAAAATGAACCGACCCGACTGCGAAATGGTTTTCGGCCCCAACGGGGCCACCGTGAATAGCCAGGGGTGAAGCGAGGCTTTGCGAGCGGAACCCCTGGAAACGTGCGACCAACCACAACATCGTAGGTTGGAGCCCCGAAGGGGCGACAGAGCCATGACACTCCCCCGGTTTGGCAGAATCTTACCACTTCAAGGTGATGTTCTAAGACTTGCGGGATATGTACTCTCTCGCAGTGCCTCCGTGAATGTCGTGCCAGAGTCGGATGAGGAACGGATCAAGATTATTCGATCCGGGCGAACAGCTCTGATGAAACGTACTGGAAAGGATTTTGGATACGACCTTGAAGAATGGGTGCAGTTTCTGGAAATGGATTTGGATCATCAGGATGCATTCAAACACCCATACGGTTATGGATCGACAATGCGATGGGTTCGGATGGCGATTGATGACGCTAATCGTATTCGCTTGGTATCGAAGATGACTGACGAAACGCGGAGCTAATCCTACCTTCCAGGGGTTCCGCTCGCAAAGCCTCGCTCCACCCCTGGCTACATTCGGTCGCCGCTCCGCGGCTGAAAACGAAACGCCGCTCCGCGGCTGACAAGTATCCGGACTCGTGAGAGAAATGATGATCCGCACGTTCAAACTTCCCGGCCTCGCCTTCGGCCTGTTCTCGCTCACCGCACTGTGCCTGAGCGAGTCTACCTCATCGGCCGATCCCGCGAAGCCGACGTACGACGAAGATGTCGTCGCCATCCTCAAGCAGCACTGCACCAATTGCCACGGCAACGACAAACAGAAATCCGACCTCAACCTCGCCACGTTCGCCGCGCTGCAGAAGGGCGGGTCGTCTGGAGCGATTGTCGTACCGGGAAATCCGGACAAGTCGCGGCTGTTCGCGCTCACGTCGCACAAAGACGAGCCGAAGATGCCGTCCGCCGACAAGAAGATTCCCGACTCGCAACTCGCCACGCTCAAGCTCTGGATCGAACAGGGTGCCCGCGAGAATCCTTCCGGCAAGGTGAGCATCCCCGCCAAGACTGTGGACATCGGATTGAAGTCCGTCGTGAAGGGCCGGCCGACCGGCCCGCCGCCGATGCCCGCCTTCGGCAAATTGAAACTCGACCCCGTGGTCCAGGCTCGCCGCGCCGGAGCCGTACTCGCCCTGGCTACCAGCCCGTGGGCACCGCTCGCCGCCATCGGCGGGCAGAAACAGGTGGTGCTTTACAACACCGACACGAATCAAATCGTCGGCATTCTGCCGTTCACGCACGGGCAGATCAACAGCATCAAGTTTTCGCGGAACGCGCAGTTCGTACTCGTAGCCGGGGGCCGCGGCGGGCAGGCCGGCAAGGCCGTGCTGTACAAAGTCGAGAGCGGCGAGAAGATCACCGAGGTCGGCATCGAGAGCGATTCGATCCTCGCCGCCGACATCTCCGCCGATCAGTCGCAGATTGCCGTCGGCAGCCCGTCCAAGCTCATCCGCATCTATTCCACCGCCGATGGCAGCGTGATCCGCGAGATCAAGAAACACACCGACTGGATCACGGCCGTGGAGTATTCCCCGGACGGCGTGCTGCTCGCCACCGGCGACCGCAACGGCGGGCTCTTCGTGTGGGAAGCGTTCACCGGCCGCGAATACTTCTCGCTGCGCGGGCACACCGCGATGATCACGGATGTGTCGTGGCGCGACGATTCCAACGTGCTCGCTTCCGCCAGTGAAGACACCACGATTAAGCTCTGGGAGATGGAGAACGGCGGGAACATCAAGAATTGGGGGGCCCACGCGGGCGGGGCGGCGAGCGTCTACTTCATGCACGATGGCAAGCTCGCCAGCACGGGCCGCGACAAGATCACGAAACTCTGGGACCAGAACGGCGCGGCCGTGAAGGCGTTCGATGCGTTCCCCGATCTCGGGCTTCGCGTGGCGGTCACGCACGATAATTTGAAGGTGATCGCTGGCGATTGGTCCGGCATGGTGAAGGAGTGGAACGCGGCCGATGCGAAGGTGATTGCGATTCTCGATGTGAACCCGCCGCCCGCCGTCGAGCGTGTGAAGTTGGCCGAAGCGGCAATCGTTGCGGCGGATGCGAAGATCAAAGTGGCACAGGCTGCGTTCGACGCCGCAGCACTCAAGGCCAAGCTGGCGACGGATGCCTACACCGCAGCCGTCACGAATTTGAACGCAATCAACGCGAATCTCGCCGCGGCCACCAAGGCGGTTATCGATAACACTGCGGCCGCGAATGCCGCCAAGCCTCTGATGGACGCGGCGAAATTGGAAGTGGACAAACTCGCGCCGCCCGCCCTGGTCGCGACGAACAAGGTCGCGGGGTTGGAGGTGGTCGTCGCGGCACAGGGGCTGGCAACCAAAGCGATCGCCGACGCGGCTGCGAAGCTTCCCGCCAATGCCGAACTTGCCGTTCAAGCCAAGAAAGCAACCGACGCACTGGCCGTCGTTGCGAAGGAACTGGAAGCGGCGAAAGCCGCTTCGGTGGCTGTGGCCGCGGCACTCAAAGTTGCGACCGACAAGCACGCCGCCACGACCGCGACTTATACCACGTCGATGACGAACCTCGCTGCGGCGCAGAAGAACGTCGCCACTTACACTCCGATGGTGAAGCCCGCGACGGATGCGGTTGCTCCCGCGAAAGCGGCACTCGATGCGGCGAACGTGGCCGTTGCGCCCATCAAGGTTGCGCTGGATGCTTCGGCGGCGGAAGCCGCGGCATCAAAGGCGGCACTGGCTCAATTGAAGGCTGCTCTCGTTCCTCCGGCTCCTCCGGCACCGCCTGCGGCACCGGTTCCACCGCCGCCTCCCAAGAAGTAGCTCGCGCGGAAAGCACCGGCCCCTTGAAAACGGATTTTCACCCGCCATAATTCACTTACACCGCTGGAGTGGTGGAATGGCAGACACGCCAGTTTGAGGGACTGGTACCCGCAAGGGTGTGCAGGTTCAAGTCCTGTCTCGAGCACCAAAAATAAAAAAAGCTCATCACGAAGTGATGGGCTTTTTTATTTTTATGTTCGGCGAGAGACAGGACTTGAATGCAAGAAGCGGCCGCTTTCGGCAAATCGCGCACGACGCGCGA
>JAYTGN010000262.1:0-11092 GCA_043733485.1 Gemmataceae bacterium | reverse complement strand
CGGCCTGTTTGAACGTGCGTTACGGGGTTACGAGTCGCAGCCCTGGCTCAAGGAGCAAGGGAACGCCCGCGCCCTGGCTCAGGCCGCCTCGTTCCGCGATGCCTTCAACGCCTTTTTCCAGTTGGTGTTGGGAGCCCGCAACGACCGGCTCGACGCGATTCGCAAGCAGTGGCCCGAGTTGCCGGCCGTGATGGTGGACGGTGTGAATCTGCTGGAAGTACCGTTGGACGAGGCGACCACAGCGGGCATCCAGACCGCCCTCTCGCACCGATTGGACCTGATGAATAGCCGGGCTCAGGTGGTCGATTCTTATAGGCAGATTAGAGTGCAGGCGAATTCGTTGCAGGGGGTGTTGAACGTCCAGTATAATCTCACGAGTGCCACGCCGCCGGGCGGATCGAATCCGGTGGCATTTTCCGGTGCCCGGACCGATCACAACTTGACATTCTCGGGGGAACTGCCGCTCGTTCGACGGGCCGAGCGCAATAATTACCGGGCGGCCCTGATCGGCTACCAGCGGCAACGGCGCACGCTCCAGGCCTTTGAAGACAACATCGCGAACGACGTTCGCGCCGACATCCGCGAGATCCGGACCATCGCGGAGCTGTATCGAGTTCAGCAGAGGCTCATTGAACTCGGCTACTTCCAGGTCGATAATGCCGAGGCGATCCTGCTCCAACCGCCCGCTCCGGGTGCTCAAACCGATGCCGGCAGTGCCGCCGCCCTGACCCTCCAGGTTCTCAATGCCCAACAGAGCCTGCTCACCGCTCAGAACCAGCTATACTCCATTTGGGTAAGCTATCTCTCCTCCCGAATGACTCTGTATCTCGACCTCGAGAAGATGCAGATCGACGAACGTGGGGTGTGGTCCGATGAATCTCTCCCAGCAGACGAAGCTCCCGCCCGACCTGTCGTCGAGCCCGCTCCCCGAGGCGAACGGCTCCCCGCACCTCGGGTCGTTCCCGTTGGCGAGCGCTAACGGCAAGGTTCGTTCATTGCCTTCGGACAAACGCCAGCGGCGCGGCTGGCTCTTCTACATTGCCTCGTTCGTCGGCCTGCTGCTCCTCGCCGGCGGAATTTCCGCCTTCGTCTACTTTCGACCCGCGGCCGAACGCCCGGACGTTCTCACGCACAAGGTGAAGCGCGAAAGCCTCGACGTCACGGTTTCCGAGAAGGGCACGCTCGAATCCGCCAATAACATCGACGTGGTTTGCAAAGTCCGGGCCGGTTCCAAGGGCTTCGCTTCTACCATCAACTGGGTCATCGACGACGGTTCAAAGGTGAAGAAAGATCAACTTCTGCTGGTCCTCGACGACTCGGCGCTCCAGGACCAGTACCGCGGCCAGAGGATCACGGTCGATCTGGCTTACTCGGCCAAAGTGACGGCGGAGAAGAACTACGAGATCAGCGTTAAGAAGAACGAGCAAGCGATTGCGAAGGCCGAGAACGATTTGCTTGGGGCCAAAATCGACCTCGAGAAGTTCTTCGGGATGGGCTACGACCCGGCCAACGGTGGGCTCGCTGCCGCCATCGGCATCGCTTCCGCGCTCGCCGAAGGAGGCGGGTTCCGCCAATCGCTCGACGACCTCAACGGTCAGATTCGGGATAAGGACAGCGAGGTGGGCCAGAACCGGGAGCGCTCCGCCTGGGCCGATCGCATGGTCAAGCTCCGCTACATGAGTGCCGCTCAGGCCGAGGCCGAACGCTCCAAGCTCGATAGCTCGTTCGAGAAACTTCGCAGCTTGAAGACGCAGATGACGCTGTTGATCGCGTTCGACCGTAAGAAGCAGCAGGCGGGATTCCTCAGCGTCGTGGACAATTCGCAGCGCGCCCTCGATCAAGCGAAACTCCAGGCCGAGGCCGAACGCGTCCAGGCGGACATCGACCGCAAGACCAAGACCAACGTCTGGAACAACGAGAGCGAGAAACTCCGCGACTTCGAGGATCAGATCAAGGAGTGCCGCATCCACGCGCCGCAAGACGGCATGGTGGTTTATTACAAGAACGACTCGAGTCGATTCGGCTCCACGCCGACACTCATCGAACAGGGCGCTCAGGTCAAGGAAGGGCAAAAGCTCCTTCGAATTCCCAATCTGGACCGCATGCAGGTCAACACGAAGGTTCACGAGGCCATGGTCTCGCGCATCAAAGGCGACGTGCGCATCGCCACCAATTTCATGGACGTCGTCAACGTCCACCTCCTCACCACCATCGATCCGTTCTCGCGGTTGTTGACTCAGAAGGAGGACGTGCAGCAGGCGGTTCGCGATCACTACAAGAACAAGGAATACCGCACGGCGAGCCCGGGACAGGATGCCTCGGTCAAAGTCGATGCCATGTCGGAGTTGAAACTGAAGGGCCGGGTGCGGTCGGTGGCCCGCGTGGCCAGCCAGGCCGACTCCTTCATGTCCGACGTGCAGCTGTACCCCACGATCGTGCTGATCGAGGAGAAAGTGGAGGGCTTGAACCCAGGCATGTCCGCCGAGGTGACGATCCACATTCGCGGCATCAAGGACGTGCTCACCGTGCCGCTGCAAGCCATCGTCGGCGGATCGGAACTCGGTTTAAAGCGAAAGGTGTTCGTCCAGACCGCCACGGGCTTCGAGGAAAAGGAAGTTTCACTCGGCATCTACAACGACAAGGTCATCGAGGTTCGCGAAGGGCTCAACGAAGGCGACGTGGTCGTCATCAACCCGAAGGTCTTGATGGGCGAGAGCAAGCAGAAGACCCGCGACGGTGCCGCGCCAACCGGCGACGGCAGCGGCAAGGGCAGCAGCGACAAGGGCGAGAAGGCCACGCCCATTGGGTCGATTCCGGGCGAAGAGAAGAAGGGCGACCCGAGCAAGAAGAAAGGCTTCAAGGGCGGAGGGGGAGCGGGCGGCCCGCCTCAAGGTTGATCGAAGCGATCGAACTTCCCACCGCGAAATCCGACCCATGCCTGCCATCGTTCGCATCGAAGAACTGATCAAGAATTACTACATGGGGACCGTGACCGTTCACGTCCTCAAGCAACTCAATCTGTCGTTCGACGAAGGGGATTTCGTCGCGCTCATGGGCCCTTCGGGTTCTGGGAAATCGACGCTGTTGAACGTGCTCGGGTGCCTGGATCGGCCGACGAGCGGCCGCTACTACCTCGGGGATGTCAACGTCTCCGGAATGTCGGACGATCAACTTTCGGAGGTCCGCAGTACCTACCTCGGATTCATATTTCAGTCCTACAATTTGCTACCGCAATATACGGTGGTGGAGAACATCGAGTTGCCGCTGCTTTATCAGGGGATCAAGCTCGACGAGAAGACGAAGAAGCGATGTACGGACCTGGCGGAGATGGTGGGCCTCGGCGACCGGCTCGACCACCGGCCGCTGCAACTCTCGGGTGGGCAGCAACAGCGCGTCGCCATCGCCCGCAGCCTCATCAACGACCCGCACCTGATTCTCGGCGACGAACCGACCGGCAACCTCGACTCGAAGACCAGCCTCGAAATCATGCAAATGCTCCGCGAACTCAACCGCGGCGGCAAGACCATCATCATGGTGACGCACGAAAACGACATCGCGGCTTGGGCTCGCCGCGTGGTGCGCCTCCGCGATGGACAGGTGGAATCGGACGAGCGAAACGACTCGCGAACGGTCGTGGAAATGGGACACTGAATCGTGAAGGCTCCACGGGATCCGACGCCCTACCCGCGAGATTCGCGAAGTCGACCGATCGATGCGACGATCAAGGATGGGGGATACGCATTCGTTCGGGACGCCACCGGAACGATGCACGTCGTGCCCGATGGGCCCCACGTGCATCCCTCGATCCTCGGTGGAGGGCTGCCAGCGATGTATGCTGGCGATATGACGATCCGGCGCGGCCGGGTGGTCGACGTGACGAATCTCTCGGGGACGTTTCAGTTCGATGATGAGGACGGGCTCCGTGAAGTTGCTGGAGAGTTGCGGCAGCGAGGTTTAAAAGTGGAAGCCGGAGCCGTCCGCTTTTTCCCGGCGGATGGCTCCACACCAATTGTCCTTGAATGAGCGAGTATCATGGCACTCAAAATCGCCATCCTCGAAGACAGCCTCGACCGCCAGGCCATTATGCGCCGCTGCCTGGCGGATCGTTTCTACACGTTCGATGCCCATTTCTTCGACGAGTCGGAAGCGATGATTCGGTTCCTGGAGGAATCTCTGAGCGAGACGCTGGTCATCTCACTGGACAACGATCTCGAACTGAAGCCGGGTCCTCGTGGAAGAATGATCGACCCCGGCTCGGGAGTCGAAGTTGCCGAATATCTTTCACGACAAATGCCCGCCTGCCCGATCGTCATCCACACGACCAATACCGATGCCGCGGAATCGATGGTGGCGATGCTTCGAGCAAGCGATTGGCGAACGCAACGCGTCATTCCGTTCGACGACATGAATTGGATCGAGACCGAGTGGTTCTTCGCAATCCGACGAGCGCTCGTCGGCCCGATCAAGAAGAAGCGTAAAGCCGTATAGGGTCCTTCTCCATGCTCTCCTTCACCTTCGGCGGCGCGAAACTCCGCCGCTCCATCTCGCTCGCCATCAAGAGCCTCTGGCTCCATAAATTGCGTTCGTTCCTCTCGGTTCTCGGCATCATCATCGGCACCTGCTCCGTGATCTCGCTCATGGCGTTCGGAGAAGGTTCCATGCGAGAGGCTCTCGCGGATATCAAGCGCCAAGGGGCTACGAACATCATCGTTCGCAGCGTGAAGCCGCCGGACGATTCCTCGACGGCCTCCAA
Organism: Gemmataceae bacterium; assembly: GCA_043733485.1. Lineage (GTDB taxonomy): Bacteria > Planctomycetota > Planctomycetia > Gemmatales > Gemmataceae > Urbifossiella. Next base: position 6,339 of record JAYTGN010000262.1, on the reverse strand, counting down.
AGGTTGGGTCACGGCGTACGGCCTCGTCAAGCGCGATCTCAAGCGGTTCGAAACGCTCGGCGACACGATTTCCCGCGTCGTTCCCATGCGCGTGTTTCCCACCGAGGCCCGCTTCCTCGATCGCATGGCGAACACTCGCGTGATCGGCACCGTGCCCGAGTACGCCACCGTCAACAAGCTCACCATGGCGCGCGGTCGCTTCCTAATCGGGAGCGACGATGCCCACCCCGGTAGCGATGAAGAAACCGACGATACCGAGATGAACGACAACCAGAAGATGCTCAACGTCTGCGTCCTGGGAGCCGAAGCTGCGGATAAACTGTTCCCGTTTGAAGACCCCATCGACAAGATGGTTCAGATGAAGAGCATGCGATTCCTCGTGGTCGGCGTGGTGAAGGATCGCATGCCCACGGGCGGCACGGGTGGCAGCCAGGCCGCCGAAGATTACAACCGCGACATCTACATCCCGTTCAAGACCAGCACGGCCCGCTTCGGCTCCATCATCTCGGTTCGCTCGTCCGGTGCCCGCATGAACGAGCAGGTGGACATCAGCCAGGTCACGCTCACGGTGGACGCCGAGGTGGACAGCCCGGCGGGACGCAAGAAGGTTCAGGCCGTCGGGGACGAGATCAAACGCATGCTCGAGCAGTACCATCCCAAGAAGGACTACGCGATCACCGTCCCGTTGGACAAACTCGAGGAGGCGGAGGTCTCGCAGAACCGCTTCACGAACCTGCTCGTGCTCATCGCCTCGATTTCGCTCTTCGTCGGCGGCATCGGCATCATGAACATCATGTTGGCCACGGTGACCGAGCGCACCCGCGAGATCGGCATTCGCCGGGCGCTCGGAGCGAAGCGCAAGGACATCATCGCGCAATTCCTCGTCGAGGCCGTGGTCCAAACGTCCGTCGGCGGCATCTGCGGAGTCGTGCTGGGCCTCGGGATGGTCTTCACCGTGCCGGCGCTGTGGACTTGGCTGGCCAAGAAGTCGATGTTCGCCGGTTGGTTCGCGAGCCCGACTCTCCCGGCCGAGGTTCACGTGCCGTCGATCTTCCTCTCGCTCGGCGTCTCGATCGTCGTCGGCGTCGTGTTCGGTCTCTATCCCGCGTGGCGAGCCGCGAAACTCGACCCGATCGAAGCCCTCCGCCACGATTGATCCGTCCTCCGCCCGCGAGTAAATCGGGATGCGAACTCGCTCCGTTCTCGTCTATCTGTGTACCTCTCTCGCCTGCGTCTCGATCGCAGCGTGTTCCTCCGCGCCGCCGAGCCCACCGGAGGAACGCGCACCCGAAGGGCCACCGTGGTTCGAAGACATCAGCGAAGAAGCCGGCATCCGATTCGTTCACGATGCCGGGCCGGTCGGAACGTACTTCATGCCGCAGCAGGTCGGCTCCGGTGCCGCGATGTTCGACGCTAACGGCGACGGTAAGCTCGACATTCTCCTGCTTCAAAACGGCGGCCCGAGCGGTGCCACGAATGCGCTCTACCTTCAAACTTCCGACGGCAAGTTTCGCGATGCCAGTGCGGGCTCGGGGCTCGATTTCGCGGGGAACAACATGGGCGTCGCCATTGGCGACGTCGACAACGATGGCCGGCCGGACGTACTCGTCACGCAGTACACGGGCTTGAGGTTCTTCTTGAATCGGGGCGACGGAAAGTTCGTGGAATCGAAGGAATGCGGGCTGAGCAACCCGGCGTGGAGCACGTCGGCCGCATTCTTCGACTACGACCGCGATGGCCGGCTCGACCTGATTGTCGTTAGCTACGTGGACTACGACCCGACCTGGGTTTGCACCGGGCACTCGGGCCGCGACTATTGTGCTCCGAAGGTCTTCAAGGGCCGCGTGAGCCGACTCTTCCACAACGAAACGGTGGGTGGTGTCGTTCGCTTCGCGGATGTCACGGAGGCGTCCGGACTCAGTCGCATGCCGGGGCCGGGCCTCGGCGTCGTCTGTGCGGACTTCGATGGCGACGGGTGGCCCGATGCGTTCATCGCCAACGACGGCGCTCCGAACCGCCTGTGGATGAATCAGAAGAATGGAACCTTCAAGGAAGAGGCGATCCAGCGCGGAATCGCGTACAACGCGATGGGCGTGGCGCAGGCGGGAATGGGCGTGGCCCTGGGCGACGTCGATGGCGACGGGCTCTTCGATGTTTTCGTCACGCACCTCTCGGAAGAAACCCACACGCTCTGGAAGCAGGGGCCGCGGGGCCTGTTCTCGGATGCGACGGCCGCAGCCGGCTTGATCGCACCCACGGGTCGCGGCACCGGCTTCGGCACACTCCTTGCGGATTTCGATTGCGATGGCTCGCTCGATCTCGCGGTGGTGAATGGAAGGGTCGCAGCGCGCGCGAATGTCGAGGATCATTCGCTCGGGCCGTTCTGGAGTGCCTACGGCGATCGCAATCAGATCTTTCGCGGCGATGGCGCGGGCCGGTTTCAGGATGCCTCGCGGCAGAGCCCGGCAATCTCCGGCCGCGCGACCGTCTCGCGTGGGCTGCTCCGCGGCGACATCGACGGGGATGGCGCTCAGGATCTGCTGGTCACTTCCGTTGCCGGGCCGGCGCGACTCTATCGCAATGTGGTCCCGAACCGCGGGCACTGGCTGGCCGTGCGGGCAATGGATCCCATCTCGAAGCGCGACGCCTACGGTGCCGAGATTCGCATTCGCACGGGAGACCGTACCCGTACCGCGTGGCTGAACCCGGCCGAGAGCTATTTGTGCAGCAGCGAACCGTGCGCGCACTTCGGCCTCGGAACCGCCGAGCGAGTCGATTCGATTGAAGTCCACTGGCCGGATGGAACGAGCGAACGCTTCCCGGGAGTGGCCTCGGATCGACGCGTGATCCTGACGCGGGGAACTGGCCAGCCGAAATAAAGAATTTGTCGTTTCGCTGTCTGTGAAGTTCGGGTACTCTTCAAATGCCTACCAGAAATCTTCCAGATTTCTCCTACCTCTCATCTTTTCGGAGGAATGCGATGCGAAGACTGCGCCAGCGTGCCGCGAGCTTCACCCTGATCGAACTGCTCGTGGTGATCGCGATCATTGCGATCCTGATCGGCCTGTTGCTTCCTGCCGTGCAGAAGGTCCGCGAAGCGGCCGCCCGGAGCCGCTGCCAGAACAACCTCAAGCAAATCGGCGTCGCGATTCACAACTATCAATCGGCGAACAATAAGGTTCCGCCCGTCGAGGGTGTCGGCCCCGGCATCGTCAACCCCGATACAGGGAACGCGAATTCGCCCGCTCCGGGCGGCTCCGGTACACTCTTCTTCTACATTCTGCCTTACGTCGAACAAGACGCACTCTTCAAGCTCGCGAACGGCGATTCGCAAAATCTCGCACAACAGGTCGTGAAGGGCTACCTCTGTCCGTCGGATCCATCGGCAATCAACGCAAACGGCTACGGCGGCTGCGGCGTCATGCAGGGGCTCGAGATCCAGCGTAACGGTTTTGGATCGAGCAACTACGCGGCGAACGTCATGGTCTTCGATCCTCGCGGTCCCAGGTCCGTGGAAGTTTCCATGCCGGATGGAACCGCCAACACGGTCATCATGGCCGAACGCTACCGGAACTGCTCGCCGGACGGTGCCAATGGCGGCGGGTGTACCCTGCCCGCGTGGGCCTGGAACACGATGCGAAATGGCGGCGATCCCTGGAGCAGCCCCACCTTCGGTGCCGCCCAGGCCGGCATCTTCCGAATGAACTACAATGGGGCTCAAACGAACTACGGCGGTATCGGCTTTCAGGCCGGACCCTCCATTCGAGCTGCCAACTGGTACGTTACCCAGGGCGCACACAGCGCCATGCAAGTGGGCATCGGCGACGGCAGCGTCCGCGGCGTCAGCCCCGGCATGAGCGTCACCACCTGGGCGAACGCTTGCAATCCCATCGATGGTGCCGTACTCGGCTCCGACTGGTAAGACTCAGTCGGTTCCGCGACTGCATTCGCACTAAGCCGGACCGCCCTCGCGGCCCGGCTTCGTGCTTCCATCCCTCCCACACTAGGAGCCACGCATGAACACTCTCCTCAAAGCCTCCCGCTTCTTCCCGGTTTTGCTGATTTGTGCCGCGTCACTCGCCTGCGGTAAGAGCGGTACACCGCTTGGGGAAATGGCCCCCGTCAGCGGCAAGGTCACCGTCGATGGCCAACCCGTGACTTCCGGTCAGGTTTCGCTGATTCCAACCGATGCGAGCATTTCCACGGGAGGCAGCGTGTGCGCGGGCACGATCGACTCCAGCGGGAACTACGTCATCAATACTGCGGGAAAGACCGGCGCTCCCCTCGGAAAGTACAAAATCACGGTCACGGTCTCCATGGTGCCCACCGGCGATAGCAAGATGCCCACTGCGCCGTTCCACTCGAAGTTTTCCGATCAGGCGAAGACTCCACTCACCTTCACGGTGGAAGCAAACCCCCAGCCCGGTGCTTACGACTTGAAAATGACGAAGTGACCGTGAGGCTCGCTATTTGATGCTCTCGCGAAGCTTGGCCAATCTCGCCTCGGCGGACGCACGCCAGGATGCGTCCGGTGGGGCGAGCCGCAGCGCTCGCTCGAAGCGCGGAATGGATTCCTTCGTTCGACCCAGATCGGCGAGGGCCTCGGCCAAGCGCAGCTGGATCTCGCCGTGTTCTGGCGTGCATCGAACGGCATCCTCAAACGCCGTTGCGGCTTCCGCTTTTCGCCCCTGACTTTGGAGCGCCAGCCCCAGGGCCATGTACGCGAAACCGTAGTCGGGCTTCGCCTCGAGTGTTCGCCGCGCCGATGCTTCCGCCTCGGCGAAGAGCTGCGCGGCTCGCGGCTTGTCTCCAGTTCGCTCGCGTCGCTTGCCATCCTCGATGAGAACCAGGCTGAGGAAGTAGTGGGGTTGCACTTTGTTCGGGGCCAGCACCAACGCGCGCCGCACCGCCGCTTCGCCGCCGGCATAATCTCCGAGTTGAGCCAAAAGCCGACCGAGCGTCATTTGAACGACATCGTCTTGGGGAAACTCTTCAGCAACCGGATTGAGGACGCGGAGGGCTTCCTCGTACTTTCCCTCGCCTTCGAGGCTTTCCGCGAGGTGGAACGCCGCCCGCTTCTTGACCGCTCGCCCCAAGTATTGCGCCACCACGGGATCGACCCATTCCCAGTCGGCGGCCATCTGGTCGGCTTCGTCCTGATATTCGTCGGCTCGGGCCGCGTCGCCGAGTTGGCGCAAGACCGCCGCGAGAAGTACCCGTGCCCTGCGCCGCGAATAAACGCTGGTGAGGCACTGTTCCAGATGCTTGCGAGCAGCGGGGAAATCGCCTCGAGCCACGGCGTGCATGCCGGCATCGAATCGAACGCGCGGTTCATCCGGCTTCCGTTTAAGGACGTTCTGGAGGTGCGGCTCGGCCTCGCGGGTGCGTCCGAGCAGGAGTAATTGTTCGATCAAGACCAGCCGAGGTACGAGTTGCTCGTCGCCTCGGCCGAGGCCCGCTCCCACCGCACGTTCCAGGAACGGAATTGCCGCGTCGCGGTCGCCGCGATTGATGAGTACGATCGCCAGGAGGTAGGCCCAGCGGCCCGTTCCCGGTTCGAGACGATCGGCATGTTGGAAGCACGTGTAGGCTTCGTCTTCGAGTTCGTTGGCGAGGAAGATTTCGCCGAGTTCGCCCCAAGCGGCTGCGGAACGAGGTTCGGAGATCACGCGTTCGCGCGCGGCATACACGGCCTTGGCAACGGCCGGTTCGAGCGATTCCAACGCGGGAGAAGGCGGTACCGGCGGGGCTTCTCGCTTCCAGTAGGCGAACAGCCCGATGCCCAAAGCCGCAGCGACGGCCAGCGCGAGGGTCACTCGCCAGAGGCGACGAGAGCTACGGTTGGAAGCGGGCTGAGTCACGTTGAGGAACTTCGTCGAGTAAATGGGAAGACTCCCGTCATTGTACCGGTGAGGGAGGGCCACTGCCTCATATCCTGATCTGAGCGGTACCCTCGGCAAACGGAGCCTCTCATGCTTCGCACTCTCTTCTGCTTCGCAATTCTGTTCACAACATCGAATGCGAGTCGCGCCGCCGAGCCGCTTCACATCAAGATTCTCGAACCTCAACCCAACCGGGTCTATCAGCGGGTCGATTTCGATCCCGACGTGGCCGCAGTGGTCGGCCATGCGGATGTTCCCATTCGCTTCGAGCCGCTTAAACCCGCGGAGGGAGCGGTAGGGGAGTATCGTGCGATACCCCTCGCTCCAGCGGGAAAACTCGAAGTGACTTGGTCGAGGCTCGAAGCGAATGGCCTCGCGCGCGGCGTGCTGGCGGGATGGTATCGGCTCGAAGTTCGCTGCCGAGTGGGCGAGGTCGTTACTCACGCGGGAACCGTCG